>DATFEQ010000013.1:0-2286 GCA_035250905.1 Steroidobacteraceae bacterium | reverse complement strand
GTGCGCTCGCGCACCCACCGCAGCCTCGACCCACGGATGATTCCCGGCGCGCGCGCCGTCGACCTCGACGACCTCGAGTCGGCGTTGCCGCAGATTCCATCGGGCCGCGACGTCGTCGTGTACTGCGCCTGCCCGAACGACGCAACGGCGGTGAAGGTGGCGATGCTCCTCAGGAGCCGCGGCATTCGCCAAGTGCGGCCCTTGGCCGGAGGATTCGATGCGTGGGTCAGCGGTATCGGTATTCCAAGTACAGGAAGTTGAGCCCGGAGTTGGCCTTGTCCGTCTCGATGCCGAGCGCTTCGCCGTGCGAGATATGCGCGAAGCTGAGGCACACTTTCTCGCCGCAGTAGCTCAGGCGGAAAAGAAAGTTGAGGTTCGTGCCGATGTCGTCGTCAGTGCGGTACGCGTACATGCCGCCCAGGGCGCCGCTCCATCCGACGCGTGGGCCGATGGGATACGTGAGTGCGACGCCCCAGTTGTCCTCCCACACGAGGAACGAGGCCGGATAGAGCGCGAGCGAGGCCATCGGCATTCCCGGCTGGTGGACGATGTCCAGTCCCGCACCGATGCGGCCGTCGTCGAACCAATCGCGCGCGTGCAGCCCGAAAGGAACGAGGCAGAGTGCCAAAATTGCGATCAGCCGCGCGGGCATAGGCACACTATGTGGAAATCCCGTGTGAAACCGCTGTCTTCCATAGCGCTTCAATCAGCCTATCGAAAGGAGACACGATGGATAGGATAAAGCTCCTTTTTACCGCAACCGTGTCCTTTGAAGTCGTCGGTTCATGAGATATCTCGAGGATTTCGCGGCCGGGCAGGTCTACGCAGGGAGCGGGCACCTGCGGGTGGAGACCGATCGCATCAAGAGCTTCGCAACGGAGTTCGATCCGCAGCCCTTCCACTTGAACGAGGAAGCGGCGCGCGCTTCTTTTTTTCGCGGATTGGCGGCGAGCGGATGGCATACCGCCGCGCTCACGATGCGCCTCCTCGTCGACAGCGACTTGAAGCCCGCCGGCGGAATCATCGGCGCGGGCTTCGACGAGCTGCGCTGGCCTCTGCCGGTGCGGCCGGGCGACGAGCTCCGCGTCGAGAGCGAGATCCTCGAAGTGCGGCCGCTCAAATCGCGCGCCGACCGCGGCGTAGTCAAGGTGAAGACCACGACGCTGAATCAGCGTGGCGAGGCGGTGCAGGTGTCGGTCGGCAATCTCTTCGTATCGCGACGTCAGGAGGGTTGAGCACATGGAGCGGGCGACACACGACGATCATGTTCTCGTGCTGCAGGGCGGCGGCGCGCTCGGCGCCTACCAGGCGGGCGTGTTCGAGGCGCTGGCGAGCGAAGGGATCGCGCCGACCTGGGTGACCGGGATCTCGATCGGCGCGGTGAACTGCGCGCTGATCGCCGGGAACGCCCCCGGCCAGCGCGTGGCGCGATTGCGCGAGTTCTGGCAGCTGCTGAGCTCCGGGATGCCCGAGCCGTACTTCAAGACCGACGGCGACTATCGCGCGCTGCTGAACGGTGCAAGCGCGCTTCAGTCGCTCCTCTTCGGCGTGCCCGGGTTCTTCAGGCCGCGTGTCCCGCCCGCGCTCTTCCGCGCCCCGGGAACGCCCGAGGCCGTCAGCTACTACGATACGGCGCCGCTCAGGGCGACGCTCGAGCGCTTGGTGGATTTCAACCGCATCAACTCGGGTGAAGTGCGCCTATCGGTCGGCGCGGTCAACGTGCGCACCGGCAACTTCGCCTACTTCGATTCCGCCAAGCAGCGCATCGATGCGCGGCACATCATGGCGAGCGGCGCGTTGCCGCCGGGCCTGCCGCCGGTGGAGATCGACGGCGAGCATTACTGGGACGGGGGCCTCGTCTCCAATACGCCGCTCGATTACGTGCTCGAGCAGCCGGGAGGCGGCCATCGCGTCGTGTTCCAGGTCGACCTCTTTCCAGCGCGCGGCGACTTCCCCGCCACACTGCTCGACGTGAGCGAGCGCGAGAAGGACATTCGCTATTCGAGCCGCACGCGCCGCAACACCGACCTGGAGGTCGCCTTGCGTCGCGTTTCCGACGCCGCTCGCCGACTCGTCGCGAAGCTGCCACCCGAGCTGCGCGCGGATCCCGACGCGCAGGAGCTTCTCGCGCGCACGCGAATCACGTGCAGCGGCTTCGACATCGTGCATCTCATCTACCGGGCCAAGCAGTACGAGCACCACTCGAAGGATTACGAGTTCTCGCCCTGGACGATGGGCGAGCACTGGGCCTCGGGCCACGCGGATGTGCTGCAGACGCTGCGCGAC
>DATFEQ010000010.1:0-17468 GCA_035250905.1 Steroidobacteraceae bacterium | reverse complement strand
TCGCTGCCGCGGCCGGCTGAGCCGGCGCACGGCCATGCCGGCCGCGACGCACGGGAGCCTGCGCGAGCAGCTCCTTGCATTCCTCGAGCGTCAGCGCCTTTGGATCCCGGTCCTTCGGGATCTTGGCGTTGCGCGTCTTGTCGGTGATGTACGGTCCGTAGCGGCCATTCAGCACCTGGATCCCTGCGTCGGAGAAGTCGCGGATGATGCGATTCGCGTCGGCCACCTTCTTCTGCTCGATGAGCTCGAGCGCGCGCGGCAACTCGACGGTGTACGGGTCGTCCTCCTTGAGCGACACGTATTTCGCGCCGTACTTGATGTACGGCCCGAAGCGGCCGACGTTCGCCAGGATCGGCTCGCCCTCGGCGGTGTGCCCGAGCGTGCGCGGCAGCTTGAACAGCTCCATTGCGTCCGCGAGCGTGACGCGATCCATTTTCTGTCCGGGCCGCAGGCCCGCGAAGCGCGGCTTCTCCTCATCGTCCTTGGTGCCCATCTGCACGAACGGTCCGAAGCGTCCCATGCGCACGCTCACGGGCTTGCCGGACACGGGGTCCTGGCCGAGGTCGCGCGCCTGCGCGACTTCCTCGCGCGTCACGGTCTTCTCGGTGTGCTGCACCTGGGCGATGAACGGCTTCCAGAACTGGTGCATGAGCGGCACCCATTCGTCCTCGCCGCGCGAGATGGCATCGAGCGCATCCTCCATGCGCGCCGTGAACCCGTACTCCACGTAGCGGTGAAAGTTCTTGGTGAGGAAGCGGTTGACGATCTTGCCGATGTCGGTCGGCACGAAGCGGCGCGAATCCATTTCCACGTACTCGCGATCCTTGAGCGTGGAAATGATGGAGGCATAGGTCGATGGACGGCCGATGCCGTGTTCCTCGAGCGCCTTCACCAGCGAGGCCTCGGAGTAGCGCGGCGGCGGCTCGGTGAAATGCTGCTCGGGATGCACGGCGAGGAGCTTGACGTTGTCGCCGATCTGCATGGCGGGCAGGACGCGGTCGCCTTCCTCGACGGCCGCATCATCCAGGTCCTCGTGATACACCGCCATGAAGCCGGGCTTCACCAGCGTCGAGCCGTTGGCGCGCAGCACGTGCCTGGCGCTGCCATCGGGCCCGGCGAGCATGTCGACCGCCACTGTGTCGTACAGCGCATGGGCCATCTGGCAGGCGATCGCGCGTTTCCAGATCAACGCATACAGACGGTGCTGATCCGCGTCCATGCGCCCTTCGATATCGGCCGGAGCCACCGAGGGCATGGTCGGCCGGATCGCCTCGTGCGCCTCCTGCGCGTTCTTCGACTTGGTCTTGTAGACGCGTAGCTCCTCGGCGACCGCTTCCTTGCCGTAGAGCTTGGCGATGGTCGCGCGAATTTCCTGCACCGCTTCGTTGGCGAGATTGACGGAGTCGGTGCGCATGTAGGTGATGAGACCGACTGCGCCTTCGCCGGTATCGACACCCTCGTAGAGCTGTTGCGCGAGACGCATGGTGCGCTGGGTGCTGAAGCCCAACTTGCGCGCCGCTTCCTGCTGCAGGGTCGAGGTGGTGAACGGCGGCGAGGGGTTGCGCCGGCGCGGCTTGCGATCGATCTCGAGCACTTGCAACTGGCCGGCTGCGGCGGTCTTGAGCGTCTGTTCGACGGCATGCGCCTGCGTCGTGTTCGTGAAGGAGAACTGCTCGACTTTGCCACCCTCGAACTCGACCAGCTTGAGCGGGAACTGCTGCTCGCTGTGCTCGCCCTCGGCGTCGATGCTCCAGTACTCGCGCGGCTCGAAGGCGGCGATCTCATCCTCGCGCTCGCAGATCATGCGCAGCGCCGGGCTCTGCACGCGGCCGGCGGACAGACCGCGCCGCACCTTCTTCCACAGCAGCGGCGAGAGGTTGAAACCCACCAGGTAGTCGAGCGCGCGGCGTGCCTGCTGCGCGTTGATCAGGTCCTGCGACAGCGACCGCGGCTCCTCGATCGCCTGGCGGATGCCGTTGCGCGTGATCTCGTAGAACGCGACGCGATGCACGTCCTTGCCGTCGAGCTCGCCGCGCTCCCTGAGGATCTCGTACAGGTGCCAGGCGATCGCCTCGCCCTCGCGATCCGGGTCGGTCGCGAGGTAGAGCGCGCGGGCCTTGCGCAGGGCACGCGCGATGGCCTGAACGTGCCGCTCATTGCGCTCGATGAGCCGGTACTGCATGCGGAAGTCGTTCTCGGGATCGACCGCGCCTTCCTTGGGCACGAGATCGCGCACGTGTCCGTAGGAGGCGAGCACCTCGAACTCCCTGCCGAGGTACTTCTTGATGGTCTTCGCCTTGGCGGGCGATTCAACGATGACGAGATTTGCGCTCAAGCAGGCAGGTCGGTCAATGCAGCGCGTCGGCGCGCTCCTCGAATACGAGGTCCTGCATGCGCGCGAAAGCCTGTTCCTGGCCGGGCTGAACGAACACCACCATCAGCACCACCCACTTCAACTGCTCGATGTCGACGTCGTCGGCGTCGAGCGCCATCAGCCGGTCGATGACCAGCTCGCGCTGTGCCGGCGACAGGATGCCGATGTGCTCGAGATGCAGCAGGTAGCCGCGGCAGTCGGTGTCGAGCCGCGCCAGTTCCTTGCTGTTGAAGACTCTGAGCGCCCGCGTGGCGGGGCCCGGCGTAGCGGCCGCGAGTCGCGGCGCGCTCAGGCCGTCCATCCACGCCAGCGCGCGTGCCACCTGGGTCTCGTCGAATCCGGCACGTTCCAGCTCCTCCTTGAGCAACTCCCGGTCTGGTTGCGGATGATCTTCCGCAGCGTCCATGTAGTTCTCGAACAGATAGATCAGGATATCCAGCACGCTTTCTTTCATTGCACCGCCTGAGGGCTCCGGCAGTAGCGGCCACCGGGACGGACTTCGACCAGGCCCCGCAGCTCGAGGAGGAGCAGCATGGAAGCGACCGCATCGGGCTTGAGACCGCTGCGCTCGACCAGAGCGTCGACTCCCAGGGCGTCGAAGCCGAGCGCATCTAACAGGATTTCGTATTCCTTGTCCAATCGGTCACCGTCCCGCGCGTGCGCCTGCGGGTCCGGAGTGACCGGTGCAGCCACGGCCGCCGCCAGTGGAATCCTGAGCTCGGTGAGAATGTCGTCGGCGGTTTCGACCAGCTTTGCGCCTTCGCGGATCAGGCGATGGCAGCCGCGTGACAGCGGGTTGTGAATCGAGCCCGGAATTGCAAAAACTTCGCGCCCCTGCTCGCTCGCGTAACGCGCCGTGATGAGCGAGCCGCTCTGGCGCGCCGCTTCCACCACCAGCGTGCCGAGGCTCAGGGCGCTGATGATGCGATTGCGTCGTGGAAAGTGTTCGCGACGCGGTGGCGTGCGCGGCGCAAATTCCGAGACCAGCGCACCGCGCCCGGCGATCTCGTCGGCAAGCTCGGCGTGACGCTGCGGATACACGAGGCCGAGGCCGGTGCCGCAGACTGCGATGGTCGCGCCACCAGCAGCCAGCGCGCCGCGATGGCTGGCGGCGTCGATCCCCTCGGCGAGCCCGCTGGTGATCGCCAGGCCGCAACGCGCCAGGTGAGCCGCGAACCGGAACGCCGTGTCGCGACCGCCCGAGGTGGGATGACGGCTCCCCACGATCGCGAGCTGCGGCGTGCCGAGCACTTCGAGGGAGCCGCGGACGTAGAGCGCGGGCGGCGCGTCGGGCGTCGCGGCGAGCAGCGGCGGGTAATGTGGAGAAGTCAGCGGGAGGAGGTGGCGATCGGGTGCCTGCAGCCACTCGAGATCGGCATCGAGCGTCGCGCGGTCCGCGGAGCTCAGCGCGCTGCGTGCGTGCTCGGGAAAGCCCAGTTGTTCGAGTGACCGCCCGGACACGCGCACCAGCTCGGTGACGCTCGCCACCGAAGCCAATGCGAGCGCGACCCGCTGTCGAGTGGCCCCTGGAATCCTGAGCAGCAACGCCCAGGCGCGCAGTTCGTTCCGGTCTGCCTCCATGCGCACATTCTCATCGGCGACGTCCTGTCACCGGAAGCCCGTCTTACTTACGGGTTTCTGACCTGGTCCAGGGGGCGAATCGGAACCGTCGACTCCATGATCAGGCCGTAGCTGATGCGGTCGTAGGTCTTGAAGACCATGAACGTGCCGCCCCGCCAGTCCGGCAGCTTTACGTTCGGACCCAGTCCGCCGACGCGGCTGACACCGCGCGATTTGGGGTCGGTGACCTCGGTGCCCGTCACATAGATGCCGAACACGTGTCCGGGCTCGACGCCGTGGCTCACGCCGCGATTGATCACGACCACCTGGTACTGGCCGGCCATGTAGATGCCGTTGATGATCGAAATCACGCGGCCGTCGATTTGCTGCGTGGGCGCGTGCGGGACGTAGTCCATCGGTACGTCGAAGCTGCCCGGGAACAGCAGGTCGCCGTCGAGCGTTTCGCGTTCCGACCCGATGATCTCCAGCGTCGACGGGTCACCCTGCTCGAGCAGGCGCGCTTCGCCGGTGAAGACGCCGTGATAGCCGATGAGGTCGTTGTCGTCCGGGTCGCGCAGCGCATCGCCGACGTGGATCAAGTTGTAGCGCGAGTTGAGGTCGCCCTCGACGTCGCCGCGCACGTAGATCACGTTGCCGGTGGCCGCGACCAGGTGCTGCTCGCGTGTCGAGACGACATACGGGCTGTCGTCGATCTCGTCCTTTTGCAGCACCGTGGGCTTGGACAGGAAGTGCGCCACGATCTCGTACGGGATCGCGCGAATCGCGCCTTCGAGCGGTTCGCTGCGCACCCGCGGGCTGAGGCGCGTCGCGCCGCCCCGCTCGAGCGTGAGCTGTGGCGAGCCGTCGGCGCCATAGGCCAGCGCCAGCACGTCGCCCGGGTAAATAAGGTGTGGGTTCTCGACCTGGGGATTGATCTGCCAGATCTCGGGCCAGAACCACGGGTCGCGCAGGAAGGTCGACGAGATGTCCCAGAGCGTGTCGCCGGACTTGACCGTGTAGCTCTGCGGCGCCGTGGGCGCGAGCACCGGGCCGGGCGTCGCGCCCTGCGAGGCGGACTGGGCCGCGGCCGCATTCATGGCGGGGGTATCGATCGCCGACGTTTCCATCGAGCTCGAAGCTGGCGCAGCTTCCTCTGCCGTCGGCGCGGGGGCGCTGGCAGCGGGCGACTCGTCCCCTTTCTGGGGCCCGGACCCGGAACAGGCGGCGATCAGGCTGGTCAACAACGCGAGGCAAACCGTGCCCGAACGCGTGCTCCGAAGGTTCTGCGAAGGCATCAGGACCATCCCAAGGCTCCTTTGTAAGGCGGCGGGCTGTTGAAGCCCCGCTGTTATAATCTCAGCCAACTAGCGTCGCAATCCTGAGAGATTGGTTTAAGAAGTGTGTCGCATTCTGTCGCATCCCCCCTGGCCTCAGGCTGCCGCCGCACCCTAACGCAGGGGCTGCCGAGCCAGTTAGCATTGTTTGTCCACTAGATGCCCGAATTGACGGGCCTGCATCGATGTCCAAGCTCACTATCCTCGAATACCCCGACGAACGCCTGCGGACCCAGGCGCAACCGGTCACGCGGTTTGACGTTGCGCTGCAGCAACTCGTCGCGGACATGTTTGAAACCATGTATGCGGCCCCTGGCGTGGGTCTGGCCGCGACGCAGGTGAACGTGCACCAGCAGCTGCTGGTGGCGGACGTATCCGAGGGACACGACGATCCGCGGGTGTTCATCAACCCGGTGATCCTGGCGCGCGATGGCGTAGCGGTGCGCGAGGAGGGCTGCCTCTCGGTGCCCGGGATCTTCGAGGAAGTCGAGCGCGCGGCCCACGTCAGGGTCCGGGCGCAGGACGCGAACGGCAACACTTTCGAGATCGATGCCGACGGGTTGCTCGCCGTCTGCATCCAGCACGAGATGGATCATCTCGCTGGCAAGCTCTTCGTCGACTACCTGTCGGAGCTCAAGCGCCAGCGCATCCGCAAGCGACTCGAAAAAGACCGCAAGGAACGTCTCGCGAGCGGCGGTGCGGCGCGGCGCTCGACCGTGCCGGTGATCTGAAGCGAACGCTCCCGCCCGCGTGAGCGCGCTGCGCGTCGTCTTTGCGGGCACACCGGAATTCGCCGTTCCCGTCCTGCAGGCGCTGGCTCGCTCGCGCCATGCGCTCGTCGGCGTGCTGACGCAGCCTGACCGGCCCGCCGGCCGCGGGCGCCGCGTGACCGCGAGCGCCGTGAAGACTGCCGCGCTCGAGCTCGGCCTGGCGGTCGAGCAACCTGCAACGCTCAAGGATGCGGACGCGGCGCGCATCCTCGCTTCGTGGCACCCCGACGTGCTCGTCGTGGTCGCGTACGGCCTGTTGCTTCCCGCCGCCATCCTCGAAGTGCCGCCGCGCGGCTGCATCAACGTACATGGCTCGCTTCTGCCGCGCTGGCGCGGCGCCGCCCCGATCGAGCGCGCGTTGCTCGCCGGCGATCGCGAAACCGGCGTCTCCATCATGCACATGGACAGAGGGCTCGATACCGGGCCCGTTTACGCGGCGCAGGTACTTGCGATCCGCGCCGAGGATACCGCCGGGCGGCTGCGCTCGCGGCTGGCCGCGCTCGGCGCGCAAGCGCTGCTCGACGTGCTCGGCCAGGTCGCCGACGGAACCGCGCGGGCGCTGCCGCAGGACTCCGCGCTCGCGACCTATGCGCCCAAGATCGAAAAGGCCGAGGCGCGCATCGATTGGCGGCTGGCGGCCGAGGAAATCGAGCGCCGTGTGCGCGCATTCAACCCCTGGCCGGTCGCCGAGAGCCGCTGGCGCGACCAGCAACTGCGTGTCTGGGGCGCGCACGTGGTCGAGCGCGAGGTGCCGGCACGGCCGGGCGCGGTCATCGAGTTGCCGGGAGCGCCGCTCGCGGTCGCCTGCGGCATCAACGCGCTGGCCCTCGATGTCGTGCAGCTGGCCGGCCGCAAGGCGATGCCCGCGGCGGATTTCCTGCGCGCGCACGCTGCCGCGGGAACGGTGCTCGAATGAAACGCGGCGCATCGCGCGGCGCGCCCGCGGCCGCGGATCCGGGCCAGCGGCAGAGCACCGCGCAGCGTCTGGCGAGTGCAGCAGGCATCGTCGCCGCGGTACTCACGGGCACGGCGCTGGACGACGCCCTGGCGCAAGCGCCCGCAGTTGCGGCCCCGGATCGCGCCGCGCTGCAAGCCCTGGCGTTCGGGACTGTGCGCTGGCACCTGCGCATCGCGCACTGGCTCGACGCCCTGCTCGAGCGACCGGGCCAGGTGCGCGGCCCGCTGTTGCGCGCCTTGCTGGAAGTGGCGCTTCACCAGCTCGGGTTCTCCTCCCATCCGGCCCACGCGGTCGTCAACGAAGCGGTCGAGGCGGCACGGCTCATCGGCGAAGCACGCGCCGCCGGTTTGGTGAATGCACTGCTGAGGAGATTCCTGCGGGAGCGCGCGGCGATCGAGGCGCAGGCGATTGCCCATGCCGAAGCACGGCACGCGCATCCCGCCTGGCTGATCGCTGCGCTCGGCAGCGACTGGCCGGCCGATGCGGAACGCGTGCTGGCGGCCAACAACGAACCGGCTCCCTTGTGGCTGCGTGTAAACGCTCGACGCACCAGCGTCGGCGACTATCTCACGACGCTCCGCCAGCACGACATCGAGGCACGCGCGGACGAACGGCTCCCCGATGCAATCGTGCTGGCGAAGCCGCTCGACGTGGCACGGCTGCCAGGATTTGCCGCGGGGCTCGTCTCGGTGCAGGACGGGGCGGCGCAGCTCGCCGCGCCGTTGCTCGCCGCGGCGCAAGGCATGCGGGTGCTCGACGCGTGCGCCGCGCCCGGCGGCAAGACCTGCCACATCCTCGAGAGAACCCCGGGCGTGGCCGAGCTGGTCGCGCTCGAGCGTTCGCGCGAGCGGCTGCAGCTGGTCGAGGACAATTTGCAGCGGCTCGGCCTCAAAGCGCAGCTGGTGTGTGGCGACGCGGCCCATCCGGAAGAATGGTGGGACGGCGCCGTTTTCCAGCGCATCCTGCTGGATGCGCCTTGCTCGGCGACGGGCGTGATCCGGCGCCACCCGGACATCAAGCTCCTGCGCCGCGCCGCCGACATCGTGTCGCTGAGCGGGGAGCAGGCTGCCATGCTGCGCGCGTTATGGCCGCTGCTCGAACCGGGCGGACGGCTCGTGTATTGCACGTGCTCCGTGCTGCGCGCCGAGAATCACGCGGTGATCGCCGCATTCCTGGCCGACGAGCCGAGTGCCGTTTCCGCAGCGCTGCCGCACGAGCTGGACGTCGTCGGGACGCGGGCCGCGGATGCGACCGGCCTGCAGATCCTGCCCGGAGCAGCGGGCATGGACGGCTTCTATTATGCTTGCCTCGAAAGGCGCCGAGCGTGAGTCGGCCACGCGACTCCAACTCGACCCACGAAGCAAGAACCATGCGGTTTGCGCGTTCCTTCAATTCCATGTGCCCGCGGCTCGCCCTGATCGGCGCGCTGTCGCTGTTGCCGCTCATCGCGGTGCTGGCCGCCGCCGAGCCGCCCTTCGGCATTCGCACGGCCTACGTGCAGCTCGTGGATGGCGTGTACCTGCTGAGCGCACGCTTGCACCTGCCGCTCAACGAGAAACTGCGCGAGGCATTGAAGGATGGTGTGGCGCTCAAGCTCGAGTTGGAGCTCGAGCTCAACGGCTCGCGCCGTTTCTGGCTCGACGAAGGCGTAGCCTCGCTCCGGCAGCTCTACCGGCTCCAGTACGACGCCGTCAGCGGTCGCTACCTGGTGCGCAACCTCAACAGCGGCGAGCAGACCTCCTTCCCGACGCTGGATGACGCGCTCGAGCAAATGACGCAGATCAGCGGGCTGCCGGTGCTCGACCGCGCCCTGCTCGAGCCGGGCCGCCGCTACGAGTTCCACCTGCGGGTCACCCGCGACCTCGGCGACATTCCTACGACGTTGCGAGTGCTGATGTTCTGGACCGACGACTGGCATCGCGTCAGCGAGTGGTACACATGGCCTTTGCTGCAATAAGGCGCTATGGCGGCTATGTCCTGATCGCGATCGGCGCGGGGCTGTGGCTGGCCGCGTTGCTGCTGCTCGCAAAGACCGCGCAGAACTCGGCGGAATTCGGCCAGCTCCATCCATGGATCCTGCTGATCAATGCGCTAGGTGTGATGGCGCTGCTCGCCATGCTCGCCGTCAAGCTCACGCAGCTGGTGCGCGACTACCGGCGTCATATCATCGGTTCGCGTCTCAAGGCGCGCACGCTTGCGATCTTCGGCGTGCTCGTCATCGCGCCGCTCCTGGTGGTGTACTACTTCGCGCTCGAGTTCCTGAACCACGGCATCGACAGCTGGTTCAACGTCGAAGTGCGCCAGGAGCTGAGCGCGGCCCTGCAGCAGAGCCGCGCGGTGCTCGATCTCAACCGCCGCGAATCGCTCGCGCGCAGTGAAGATCTGGCGCAAGCGCTCGGCGAAACCGACGACCGCGCCGCCGTGGCGCTGCTGGCCGCGGAACGCAGGCAGGGCGGAGCCATCGAGCTCACGCTGATCGGCGCCAACGGACGCATCGTCGCGACGAGCTCCGAGCGTCTCATCGACACGCTGCCGCAGCGGCCGCTCGAGGAAGCGATGCTCCAGGTGCGGCAGGGCCGGCCGTTCGTGAGCCTCGAGCCCGTGGCCGGCGGCTACGTGGTCCGCACCGCCGTGCCGGTGCCGCGCCCGGCGATCGGCGGCGAGCCGCGCGTGCTGCTGGCCCTCTACCCGGTTTCCGATCGGCTCGCCGATCTCGCCAACACGGTGCAACGGGCGCACACCCGATACGGCGAACTTTCCTTACTGCGCGACCCATTGAAACTGAGCTTTGTTCTCACCCTCACACTGGTCCTGCTGCTGTCGCTCCTGGCGGCCGTCTACGGCGCCTTCTTTTCAGCGCAGCGGCTGGTGCAGCCGATCCAGGACCTCGCGGCCGGCACTCGCGCGGTGGGCAAGGGCGACTTCGATACGCGCCTGCCGCTCTCGACGCGCGACGAGATGGGCTTCCTGGTGCACTCCTTCAATGACATGACCAAGCGGCTGGCGCGCGCACGCGAGGAGACTCGCCGCAGCCAGCAGGCGGTCGAGAAGGAGCGCGCCAGCCTGGCGGTGATCCTGGCACGCCTGTCGACCGGCGTGCTGTCGCTCGAGCCCGATCTCAAGTTCCGCGTCGCCAACCAGGCGGCCGCCGACATCCTCGGTGCGGACCTGGAATCCGCGTACGGCAAGACGCTCGAGGAGGTGGCTGGTGCGGGTGGCATGCTCGGCCAGTTCGTCGAGGCGCTGCGCGGACACTTCGGGGCCGGCCGGACCGAGTGGCGCGAGCAGCTCGAGCTGCGCGGCGAGGGCGGCCGCCGGGCCCTGATGTGCGCGTGCACGAGTCTCCCGGGAGAGCAGGGGCAGCCCGGCGGTTTCGTCATCGTGTTCGACGACATCACGGTCATGTTGCAGGCGCAGCGCGACGCGGCGTGGGGCGAGGTCGCACGCCGGCTCGCGCACGAGATCAAGAACCCGCTCACGCCCATCCAGCTCTCGGCCGAGCGCATGCGCCGGCGCTACCTCGGCAACATGAGCGAGGACGACGCGCAGGTGCTCGAGCGCGCCACGCACACCATCGTGCAACAGGTGGAGGCCATGAAGGCGATGGTGAACGCGTTCAGTGAGTACGCCCGCGCCCCGGACATGACCCTGACGCCTTTCGACCTGAACCAGCTCATTACCGAGGTGGCGGAGCTATACCGCTCGCAGGACAGCCGCGTGCAGGTCAAACTGGACCTCGATTCGCGCCTGATCGAGCTCGAGGCCGACCGCGGCCGGGTGCGCCAGATCCTGAACAATCTCATGACCAACTCGATGGAAGCGCTCGAGGGCCGCGCCGACGCCCAGGTCCAGATCGGCACGCGTCTCGACCAGCAGTCGGGCCGGCCGTTCGCCGAGATCACGGTGGCGGATAATGGCCCGGGCTTCGCGAGCGATATCATCAGCCAGGTGTTCGATCCGTACGTGACCAGCAAGCCGAAGGGGACCGGTCTCGGGCTCGCCATCGTCAAGAAGATCGTGGAGGAGCACGGAGGCCGGATCGAGGCCGAGAACCGGCGCACGGGAGGCGCGCGTGTGCGCATCACGCTGCCGCTCAACGAGCGTGCGCGCGCCTACCACGCGCCGCGCGATCCACGCAAGAACGAACTGAGGAGAGAGCGCGCATGAGCTCACCCCGCATACTCATCGTCGATGACGAAGCCGACATCAGGAGCCTCCTGCGCGAGATTCTCTCGGAGGAAGGCTACGACGTGGAGGTCGCGGCCGACGCGCAGCAGGCGCGCGCCTCGCGCGCGCGCCAGATCCCGGACCTGGTGCTGCTCGACATCTGGATGCCCGATACCGACGGCATCACGCTGCTGCGCGAGTGGTCGCACACGCCGAGCGCCGACTGCCCGGTCGTGATGATGTCGGGTCACGGCACGGTCGAGACCGCGGTCGAGGCCACGCGCCTCGGCGCGTTCGATTTCGTGGAGAAGCCGCTCTCGCTCGCGAAGCTGCTGCGCACCGTCGAGCGCGCGCTCGACGCCGGCCGCCAGAAGCGTCAGAGCGTGCGGTCGCTCCTGCCGCCGCCCATTGCGCCGGTCGGGCGCAGCCGCGCCATGCAGATGATTCGCGAGCAGGTGCAGCAGGTGGCCCCGCACGATGCGCCGATCCTGTTTCTCGGCGAGTCGGGCACGGGCCGCGAGGCGTTTGCGCGTTACCTGCACAGCCTGAGCGCCCGCGCGGGGAGCCCGCTGGTGGTGGCCGTGGCGGGGAGCCTGGCGGATGACGACGCTGCGGCGCACCTGCGCGGCTCGGAAAGCGCGGGCGCGGTGCGGCGCGGGCTGTACGAGGAAGCTGCGGGCGGGAGCCTGTTCCTCAATGCGGTCGAGGACCTGTCGCCGGCCGTGCAGCGGATGCTGCTCGCCGATATCGAGAACGGTCATTTCACGCGCGTCGGCGGCACGCAGCCGGTGACGCTCGACGTGCGCTTCCTGAGCTCGGCACAGCCCGGCTTCGAGACGCGCGCCGGCGTCGAGCCGTTCCGGCGTGACCTGCTGTCGCAGCTCAACGTGATCACGCTGCGCGTTCCGCCGTTGCGCGAGTACGCCGAGGACGTGCCGGAGCTGCTGCGCTACTACGTGGATCGGCTGGTCGACGATGCGGGCCTGCCGTTCCGCCGCTTCAGCGTCGCCGCGCAGAACCGGCTGCGCAATTACCCGTGGCCCGGCAACATCCACGAGCTCAAGAACCTGGTGCATCGCCTGCTGATCCTGCAGGGGGGCGAGGAGATCGGGCTCGAGGAAATCGAGCGCGAGCTCTCGACGCAGCAGCCGGGTAACGAGCCCCTGGTCAAGCAGGACCTGCTGGCGTTGCCGCTGCGCGAGGCGCGCGAGCAGTTCGAGCGTGCCTACCTGCAGCAGCAGCTCCTGATCTGCAACGGCAAGGTCGGACAACTCGCCAAGCGCGTCGGCATGGAACGCACGCACCTGTACCGCAAGCTGCGCTCGCTGGGTGTGGACTTCCGCAATATCACCGATGATTGAGAAAAATAGGGCGTCGAGTCCGGGAGGTCTTTTCAGGAACGCCGTGAATCCGTCCCTGGAGGCTCCGGCGAAAACGTCCTGTTTTCGACGGTCCTGAAAAGACCTCCCGAACCCGACGCCCCAACGAACAAGCATGGCCGTCGAGATCACGTCGCTGCACACCTATCCGGTGAAGTCGTGCCGCGGCCTGAGTCACCAGGCGAGCGTGTTGCACGCGACCGGCTTCAAGTGGGATCGCCACTGGATGTTCGTCACCGAGGCGGGGCGGTTCATCACGCAGCGCGAATGCGGCGCGCTCGCGCGCGTCGAGCCGGCCGTCGAGGGCGGCACACTGGTGCTGCGGTCGGCCGGCCACCCGGAGTTGCGTTGCCCCGTCGAGACGAGTGGCGCACCGCAGCGCGTGCGCATCTGGAACGATGACTGCCTCGCGCACCCGGTGAGCGTCGATACGCGGTATTGGCTGGAGGCTGTCGCCGGCATTCGTGCACAACTCGTGCGTCTCGGGCCCGGCGCGGAGCGCGTGAGCAATTCGCGCTTCACCGGCAACGACGACTCGCGCTACTACCTCGCGGACGCCTTCGCGCTCCTGATCACGAGCGAAGCCTCGGTCGCCGATCTCAACACACGCCTGCCGCAGGGCATCCCGATGGCGCGCTTTCGTCCGAACATCGTGGTGCGTGGGCTGGCGCCGTACGCCGAGGACGACATCGAACGCCTGGTGATCGGTTCCGTGGAGCTGCGCCTGGTGAAGCCGTGCATCCGCTGCATTACCACCACGACCGATCAGCTGACGGGCGAGCGCGATGGCGATGAGCCCCTGCGGACGCTGCGCGGCTACCGCCGCATCGCCTCCCTCAATGGCGTGGCCTTCGGGATGAACGCCATCATCGTGCGCGGGGCCGGCGAGACGCTCTCGGTGGGTGACCGGGGCGAGGTGGTGTGGCGCGAACCGGGCGCGCCGCGCGCCTGGTGAGGGAGATATAAGAGGAGTGGACGGCGAGCTGTTCAAGTGCGAGTTGCGCGTGGGCTGGGGGCAGGTCGACTTCAATCAGCACATGGGCAACACGGCGTACCTCGATCTCGCCGTCGATGCGCGTTTCCTGTACTTCGCGTCGCGCGGCCTGCCGGTGAGCGAGCTGATGCGCCTGCAGATCGGCCCCGTCGTCGTGCGCGACGAGCTCGAGTATTTCAGCGAGCTGCGCCTCATGGACCCCGTCACCGTGACGCTCGAGCTCGAAGGGTTGAGCACGGACGGCGCCCAGATGCGCTTGCGGAACGAGTTCTTCCGCAGCGACGGCAAGCGTGCGGCGCGCGTGACGAGCCAGGGGCTGTGGATGAACCTGCAGACGCGACGCCCGGTCGTGCCCCCCGACGTCGTGATCGCGGCGCTGCGCGGGCTCGCACGCACGGCCGACTACCGCGAGCTTCCCGCCCGCGAGGGACGCGCGCGCCCGGGCTGATCGCTGCTTCAGCGTTCGCCGGTTGTGGGACCCGGATCCGCCGCGACCTGCTGTGCCGCGAGCGCCTGATTCTCCGCCAGCCAGCGCATCGACATCTCGACCCGCCGCTTGCCGCTCGGGTGGTCGTACAGGAGAAGCTCTTCCAGGCGCGAAGGCTCGAGCTTGCGGTAGGCGCCGAGGCGCATCGCGACCGTCGCGAACCCGTGCGGCTCGCGCGCTGCGTTGAGCGCGTAGAGATCCGCCTCGGCTTCCGCCACGTAGATATTGCGATTGGTGATCGGCGTCGTCACGAAGAAATAGGCGCTCAGGATGACGAGGGCGAGGGGCAGGCCCGCGGGATCGGCGCGCTCGCGAACACCCCAGCGCGCGCCCCAGCGCGCCAGCGCCACATGATGCAAGCGCTCGAGCAACAGGAACCCGACACCGAACAGCAGCGTGTAGTAGAGCGCGTGCCGCAAAGAGTGATGCAGGACGTAGTGGCCTATCTCGTGCCCCAGCACCGCCTTGATCTCGGGTAGCGAGGTGCGGTCGAGCAGGTTGTCGTTGAGACTCACGCGGGTCGTGCCGAAGAGCCCCGAGACGTTCGCGCTGATGCGCTTGGTCTGCTTCGAGGCGTCGAACCACCTCACGTTGTCGGTCGGAACGTCGTTGGCGCGCGCGAGCGACAGCACGGAATCGCGCACCGGGCCCGCTTCGAGCGGCTGATACTTGTTGAACACCGGGCTCAGGAACACCGGCGTGATCATGAAAACGAACAACATGAACACGAAAGCGAACCCGGTCGCGCGCAGCCACCAGCGTTCGCCGGCACGGCGCACGAAGGCGTAGACGGCGACGATCACGATCGCGAACAGCATCGTCCCCAGCAGCATTCCCTTGAACTCGTCCCAGAGCCACGCTCCGGGATCCTGGTTGGAGAGGCCGTAGCTGTGTTCACGCACGTAGTCCGCATAGAACGAAAACGGCAGCGACAGCACCCACACCACGGGCGTGAACAGCACAGCGAACGCGAGTGTCTGCAGCCAGCGCCTGGCGGCCATGCGCTCGGCCCAGTCGCGCAGGCGTGCCGACCAGCCGAGCGACAGGAGAGCGAGCAGCACTGCGGCGCCGTACAGGAATTCCCACAATCCGAGCCAATACCGGCCCTCGAAGTAGGCATCCGAGCGTGCCCGCTGCTCGGGCGTGAGCAGAGCCATGTAGGCCTGCGTGGCCCGCTCGACGTCGAAGTCCGGTCCCGGCTGCGCGGCTGCGGGGATCTTCACCCCGGGCTCGAGGTCGACCGCCAGCACCTCGGCCCGCGGCGTGCCGCCAATCAACAGGCTGAGCGCGCCCAACAGCAACAGGAAACCGAGCGGCCGAGGCATGCGTATTCTCCTGGACGCCGCGGAGCGCGGCGAGCGAGCGCGCAGTATGCCCGACGTCGCGAGCGGCAACGTGCTGCGAGCGCATACGCCGCCAGAACAGGTTGTGCAACAATTCCGGTCCTGCGCCGGTCTACTGGCGGGGCGAACTGCGACGCCGGGGCGTCGCGGGGCCTGAGAATCACCAATACGGGAGTTCAACATGAATCGCAGACTATCGGGCGTGGCGCTCGCCACCGCAGCGGCACTGGCCTTTTCGACGGTGGCGGTGACCAGCGCGTTCGCGGACGAGGCCAAGGTGAAGTGTGAAGGGGTGAACAGCTGCAAGGGCACGTCGGCATGCGCGACGGCGTCCAACGCCTGCGCGGGCCAGAACTCGTGCAAGGGCCACGGCTATCTCGAGCTGACCAAGGCCGAGTGCGATGCGGCCAAGGCGAAGCTGGAGAAGGAAAAGGCCGGTACCTGAAGCAAGGCTGATTGCGAGGCCGGGTGCCCGCGCTGGCCCCGGCCTCTTCATCCGCGCCGATGACCCGTCTCACGCAACGTTCCCTGGGATTCGGTCTCGGTCTGCGTCCCGAGCACTACGAGGCGGTGCTGAGTGGCTCTCCGCCCGTCGACTGGTTCGAGATCCTGACCGAGAACTACCTGGTTCCCGGCGGCAAGCCGTTGCACTACCTCACTCGTGTGCGCGAGCGCTATCCGCTCGCCATGCACGGCGTGTCGCTGTCCATCGGCAGCAGCGCGCCGCTCGACCTCGATTACCTGCGCGGCGTCAAGGCGCTGGCGCAGCGGATCGAGCCCAGTTGGATCTCCGATCACCTGTGCTGGACCGGAACCGGGGGCGCCAACCTGCACGATCTCCTGCCGTTGCCGCACACCGAGGAAGCGCTACGGCACGTGGTCTCGCGAGTGCGGCAGGTGCAGGAGCTCCTGGGCCGGCGGCTGGTGCTCGAAAACGTGTCGAGCTACGTGACGTTCCGCGATTCGACGCTCAGCGAGTGGGAATTCCTCGGCGCCGTCGCGCAAGCCGCCGACTGCCTCATCCTGCTCGATATCAACAATGTCCACGTGAGCAGCGTCAATCACGGCTTCGACCCGCATGGCTACCTCGCCGGCATTCCGCGCGAACGCGTGCAGCAGTTCCATCTCGCCGGGCACCAGGCCCAGGGTGCTTATCTCATCGACACGCACGATCACCCGGTTCCGGACCCGGTGTGGGACCTGTACCGGGCCGCGGTGCGCCGCTTCGGCGAGGTCTCCACGATGATCGAGCGCGACGCGAACATCCCGCCGCTGGCCGAACTGCTCGGTGAGCTCAGCGTCGCGCGCACGCTCGCCGCGCGTGAGCGGACGGCGGCGGCATGAGCCTCGCAGCGATCCAGGAGCGTTTGCAGGCCCATGTCCTCGCGGGCGAACGCGCGATCGACGCGCACGTGATGGGCAGCTCACCGCAGGATGTGGCCGCGCGGCTCGCGATCTATGGCGACGCTTACCGCGCGCGCCTCGCGGAGGCGCTCGCGAGCAACTATCCGGCGCTGAAGCAACTGCTGGGCCCCGGCGACTTCGCTGCGCTCGCGGCTCGTTACATCGCCGCGCACGTCTCGCGCCAGCCGTCGATCCGCTACTACGGCGATGCCCTGGCGAGCTTCCTGGCCGCGGACCCAGGCTATCGCGAGGTGCCCCTGCTCGCCGAGCTCGCCGCGTGGGAATGGGCGATGACCGAAGTGTTCGATGCCGCCGACGCGAGCGCAATCGGCAGCGAGACGCTCGCCCGCGTGCCGCCCGGGAATTGGGCGGAGCTGCGTTTCAGCCTCCACCCAGCCGTTCGCCTCATCGATCTGAGATGGAACGTTGCGCCCCTGTGGAAGGCGCTGACCAGCGATCAGCCCCGCCCGCCGCACGAGCTCGACGCCGAGCCGCAAGCGTGGCTGCTATGGCGCGACGGACTCCAGGTGGTGTTTCGTTCGCTCGATGCAGCCGAAGCGGCTGCCCTGCGCATCACGATGAACGGTGGCAGCTTTGGCGAGCTCTGCCTGGGTGTTTGTCAGCACATCGACGCGACGCTGGCGCCGGTGCGGGCTGCGGCCTGCTTGCGTGGCTGGCTGGACGCAGGCCTGGTCACC
>DATFEQ010000005.1:0-11111 GCA_035250905.1 Steroidobacteraceae bacterium | reverse complement strand
GCCCGTCCGCATCGAGCTCGCCCCGACCGCCGAGAGCAGCGGCCTGTTCGAAAACGTGGTGCGCGTACGTGCCAGCACTCCTGCCGCGAACCTGGCGGCGGCGCTCGGCGCGCCGGCGTCGGTCAAGGTCGATGGCCGCGTGGATTGGCGCGGCACCGCCCGCATACCGGTCGCGGTAGTGGGCCCCACGGCCGACACCGCGCGTCCGAGCGTGCGTCTCGAATCGACGCTGCGCGGCGCGGAGGTCGCGTTGCCCGCGCCCGTGGCGAAGAGCGCGGCGGAATCCCGCTCGATGCAGGTCGAGGTGCAATGGCCGCGAAGCGACGAGGCCCTGGTGCGCGCGACGTACGGCAGCAACCTGCGCTCACAGCTGCGATTCACGCGCGGCGCGCCGGGTTGGACGTTGGATCGGGGTACGGTGCGCCTCGGCGCCGGCGACACGCGCTTGCCCACGATCGCGGGGCTCGAGCTGCGCGGTACAGTCGACGAGCTCAAGCTGTCGGACTGGCTCGCGCTGCGCTCCGACAAGCCGGGCAAGCGCCCGCTCTCTGACTACCTGCGCAGCGTCGACCTCACGACGCACGATCTGCACCTGTACGGCTTTCGCTTTTCCGACCTGCATACGACCCTCCTGGCCGGCGATCGCGCGTGGTCCGTGAGCGTTGACGGCGCCCAGGCGCGCGGCAGCATTCTCGTCCCCTACGACCTGAAGGGCGCCGATCCGCTGGTGATCAACATGACGCGCCTGCGTCTCGAACCAGAAGACGGCGAAGCCGACGAGGGCAGCCGCCGCGAGCCCGATCCCACGCTCTGGCCGGACGTGAACGCCTCGATCGCGGACTTCGGCGCCTGGGGGAAGAAACTGGGATTCCTGCGAGCCGAGCTCAGGCGCAGTGCGGACGGCCTGGTGCTGCGCTCGCTGAGCACGCAGGCGACGACTTTCACGCTGCAAGGCTCCGGCGCCTGGAGCGCGAGTCCGCAGGGCCAACAGGGTGCGCTCAAGCTCGAGCTGGCAAGCACCGACATGCTGCAGACGATGCGCGACCTCGGCTACGGGGACACCATCACCGGCAAACACGGCACGGTCGTCGCCAATGTGACCTGGCCCGGCGCCCCCGATTCCCGGCTCCTCGGCAGGCTCAGTGGCACCGTGTCGATCCAGATCGACGACGGACAGCTCCTCAGCGTGCAGCCAGGGGCGGGCCGCATCTTTGGCCTGATGAGCGTCGCCGCGTTGCCGCGCCGCTTGTCGCTCGACTTCACCGACTTCACCGACAAGGGACTGGCCTTCGATAGCGTCCGCGGCGACTTCACCCTCAAGGCGGGCGATGCCTACACCGAGAACCTGCTGCTCAAGGGTCCGGCGGCCGAGATCGGCGTCGTCGGGCGCACAGGGCTGGGACAGCGCGACTACGACCAGACCGCGGTCGTGACGGGCAGCCTCGGCCAGTCGCTGCCGGTCGCGGGCGCGCTGGCGGCCGGTCCGGTGGTCGGGGCAGCGCTGCTGGTGTTTTCGCAGCTCTTCAAGGAGCCGCTCAAGGGAATCACGCGCGGCTACTATCGCATCACGGGCTCGTGGGAGAATCCGGTGGTGGAGCGCGTGCAGGAAGATGCAGACAAGAAGAAGGCCGAGACCGCCGTGCGTACGGCCGAGCGCAACGCGGATCCCAAGCAATGACCGTCGTCGCTGCGATTCAGATGAACTCGGGTCCCGAGGTCGCCGGCAATCTCGCCACGGCCGGGCGTTTCCTCGAGGAAGCCGCCGGGCGCGGCGCGGTGCTCGCCGGACTGCCAGAGAATTTTTCCATCATGGGCCGCAAGGAGGCAGACAAGGTTGCGGTCGCCGAGCCGGATGGCGACGGGCCGATCCAGGAGTTCCTGTCGAGCACCGCACGACGCCTCAAGCTCTGGATCATTGGCGGCACGATTCCGCTACGCACCCCGGTCGCGGGTCGCAGCGCCGCCGCCTGTCTCGTCTACGACGCTGCCGGCGAGCGGCGTGCACGCTACGACAAGATCCACCTGTTCGACATCAAGGTGCCCGACAAGGACGAGCAGTATCGGGAGTCCGCCACCATCGCGCCCGGGCGCGAGCCCGTCGTGGTCGATACTCCGGCGGGACGCGTGGGGCTTGGTGTGTGCTACGACATGCGATTCCCCGAGCTCTTCCGCCAGCTGTCGGCGAAGGGTGCACAGGTGCTGAGCCTTCCCTCGGCGTTCACGGTGCCGACGGGGCGCGCGCACTGGGAGACCCTGTTGCGGGCGCGCGCCATCGAAAACTTGTGTTTCGTGATGGCGCCGGCACAATCGGGCCTGCATGCGAACGGTCGCGAAACCTACGGGGACACGATGATCGTGGATTTCTGGGGCGGCGTCCTGTCACGCCTGCCGCAAGGCGCGGGGGTCGTGACCGCGCGGCTCGATCCGGACAAGCAGGCGGAAGTGCGCCAGACTTTCCCGGCCCTGAGTCATCGCGTGTTTTCCTGACACACTGCCGTTCATGAGCGCCGCCGTGGACAACCCGCTCGAGATCGCGAACCAGGCGCTGCTCGCGCCTTCGGGTCTCGACGAGGGCCGCCTGAGCCGCGTGCTGGGCACGCTGATGGGTCACGCGATCGACAACGCGGATCTGTACTTTCAGCTGGCGCGCGAGGAGTCGTGGTCGCTCGAGGATGGCATCGTCAAGGATGGCAGCCACAGCATCGAGCAGGGTGTCGGCGTGCGCGCCATCGCGGGCGAGAAGACCGGATTCGCATACTCCGACGAAATCGTGATGCCGGCGCTGGAGGAGGCGTCGCGCGCGGCGCGCGCCATCGCACGCCAGGGCGCAACGCACACCGTGCAGGCCTGGTCGGCACGCGACGGTCATCGGCTCTACCTGCCCATCGACCCGCTCGTCACGATCAACGACGTCGACAAGGTGAGCCTGTTGTCGCGCATCGACGCCGAGACGCGCCGGATGGATCCGCGCATCGTGCAGGTGATGGCTTCGTTGAGCGCGCTGCACGAGGTCGTGCTGGTCGTGACCAGCGACGGTGTGATGGCGGCCGATGTGCGTCCGCTGGTACGGATAAACGTGTCCGTGATCGTCGAGCAGGACGGCCGGCGCGAGCAGGGTTTCAGCGGCGGTGGCGGGCGCTTCAGCCTCGGTGAAGTGACGTTCGAGCGTGCGCTGCGACACGCGGGCGAGGCCGTGCGCCAGGCACTCGTGAACCTGGAAGCGGTGCCGGCGCCGGCCGGCACGATGCCGGTCGTGCTCGGCCCCGGCTGGCCGGGCGTGTTGCTGCACGAGGCCATCGGTCACGGTCTCGAAGGCGACTTCAATCGCAAGGGCACCTCCGCATTCACCAATCGCATCGGCCAGCGCGTTGCCTCGGAGCTGTGCACCGTGGTGGACGACGGCACGCTCCCTGCACGGCGCGGCTCGCTCAACATCGATGACGAGGGCACGCCCACGCGCTGCACGACGCTGATCGAGAACGGCGTGCTGAAGGGGTACCTGCAGGACAAGTTGAACGCGCGCCTCATGGGAATGGAACCGACCGGCAACGGGCGGCGCGAGTCCTTCGCGCACATCGTGATGCCGCGCATGACCAACACCTACATGCTGGCTGGCCCGCACGATCCGCAGGAGATCATCCGCT
This sequence comes from Steroidobacteraceae bacterium, assembly GCA_035250905.1. Taxonomy (GTDB): domain Bacteria; phylum Pseudomonadota; class Gammaproteobacteria; order Steroidobacterales; family Steroidobacteraceae; genus DATBVX01. Next base: position 7,467 of record DATFEQ010000005.1, on the reverse strand, counting down.
CGGTCAAGAAAGGGCTCTACGCGGTGAATTTCGGCGGCGGACAGGTCGATATCACGTCCGGTAAGTTCGTGTTTTCCGCGAGTGAGGCCTATCTCATCGAGAACGGCAAGATCACCGCGCCAGTCAAGGGCGCGACGCTGATCGGCAATGGCCCCGACGTGCTGACACGCGTGAGCATGGTGGGCAAGGACCTCGAGCTCGACCAGGGCATCGGTGTGTGCGGCAAGGAAGGGCAGAGCGTTCCGGTGGGCGTCGGCCAACCCACGCTCAAGATCGACGCCCTCACCGTCGGCGGTACCGCTTAGCATTCCCCGCGAGAGTGTCGCGTTCGGGAGGTCTTTTCAGGACCGTCGAAAACAGGGATGTTTTCGCCGGAGCCTACAGGGATGTATTCACGGCGTTCCTGAAAAGACCTCCCGAATGCGGCGCTCTCGCGCTTTCCGGTCCTGAAAAGACCTCCCGAACCCGACATCCCTGCTCGCATCATCCAATACTCTGTCGCAGGGACGGATGGGATAGAACCCTCTCGAGGCGTGTGCTATGACGCCGCGCATTCGGTTGGCGCGCACGGCGGCCACGGGAGATTGCCGATGAACACCGCAGCGGAAACGCTACCTACGCAACGCTCGAAGCACCTACGCGCCATCGTCTGGGGCGGACTGATCGCTGGCGCTTTCGACTTGATCTACGCGTTCGTGTGGTATGGACCGCGCGGCGTGAGCCCGCTGCGCATCATGCAATCGATCGCGAGCGGCCTGCTCGGCGCGAGCGCATACGAGGGCGGCGCCGCGACGGCGGGCCTGGGAGTCGCGCTGCACTTCCTGATCCTGATCGTGGCGGCGGGGTTGTACGCAGCGGCGAGCCGCCGCCTGGCGCTGCTCACGCGACAGCCGGTTGTTTGCGGCCTGCTGTTCGGGATCGCGATCTGGATCGTCATGAACCTCGTGGTCGTGCCGCTCTCGGCCTTTCCGCACGAGGTGCATCACACCGTGTCGAGCGCGTCGCCACATGTCCTGGCTCACATGGTCCTGGTCGGGCTGCCGATTGCATTGGCCGTCAAGTACTTGAGGTAAGTCTCCGGCCCCTGTCGCATCGCAATGGCGAACCGCGGGCGTCGCAAACTGCGGCCGCCATCACAGTTGCGGCATCGCCGAACGTCCTTCCCTGAACCGGCGTCTCAATTCGGCAATGGCCGCGGGGGTAGCATTTTTCGCCTCGGTCATGCGTGCATGAACTTGAGCCAGCAGAGGGCTTGATGGCGGATCGCTCCCCCAACTCCCATCGTCCGGAGACCTCCGGCAAGCCGGTCACGCGCCGGCCGCAGACGGACAACGGCAAGCTCGCCTGGCATGCAGTCACCATCGTTACGCCCGGGCACGCCTGCGACGCGGCCAACTCTCTCAAGGGACACCGCTTCCTCTCCAAGGAGGCGCCGCGGCTGCCGCTCGCAAGCTGTCCGTCCCCGGAATATTGCCGCTGCACGTATCGGCATTACGCCGACCGCCGGACCGGCAAGCGCCGCGCCAGCGATCGCGGTGAGCTGCGCACCACGCCCATCGGCGAACGCCGCGGCAACCGCGGACGCCGCACCACGGATCGCGAGGACGACTAGTTACCCTGGCTTGAACTCGTGAGCGGCTCGAGTACTCTGACTGCTCGCCGCCATGAGCTCCCGCGCCGTCATCGTTGCACTGCTGCCGACCGTCCTGCTCGGCAGCATCTGCGCGTATCTTTACGGTGAGGTCAAGCGCGAGCGGGAGCGCGCACGCGTCGAGAGCGAGCTGCGCAGCGAGTTGCAGGGCCGGGTCGCGCAGCTCGACGGGACGCGCGCGCAGCTCGAGCGGGAAATCGCGCGCCTGCGCACGCATCCCGACGATACCCTCCGGATTGCAACACCCCGTGCGGCGGTAAACGCGAACACGGCGGTATCCGTATCCGTCGGGGGTGGCAGCTCGCTCGCGGTGGCCAGTGTGAACGACGCGCCTTTTGCGCGACCCAGCGAGGCCCAGGTCGAGTGGATGCGAAGTCCCATAGCGCGCGATCTGATGAAGGCGCACCAGCGGGATTGGATCCGCCGCTCCGGCGACGAGTTGTTCGAACTGCTCGATCTGTCGCCCGAGCAACGGGATGCACTGATCGACCTGATGGCCGACGCGCAGACCCCGGCAGTCGACTATTCAGCTCCGGGGTCAACCGATCCCGCAGCCCTGCAGAACATGCATAACAGGTTGCGCGAGCAACAGCGCGAGACCGACCTGGCGATCAAGGAGCTGCTCGGCGAAGAGAAGTACCGTGCCTACCAGGACTACCAGGGCAGCGCGATGGAGCGCATGCAGGTCGCCGAGCTGCAGCGCCTGTTCGACGGGACGCCGACACCGTTGCGAGCCGAACAGTCTGCACAGCTCCTCGCGGCGCTCGGCGAAGAACGCGCCCCCGTGCCTCTGCCAATCGATCGGGCGCCCAGCGCCGAAGATCTCGAACGCTATCAGCAGTGGGCTGACGAGCAGGCGCTCAGGGTCCGCGAGCGCATAGCGACGTTGCTGACGCCCGAGCAGCTCGAGCGCTTCATGGCCTATCACCAGATGCAGGATGCGATGCGCCTGGAGGCGGGCGGCCCGCACGGTCTCGTCCAGGGCGGCGTGGTGTTTTCCGCTTCCGGCGTGCAGAGCACGCCGTGACCGTCGCAAGCTGAGCCGATGCGCGGCCAAGTTCGATGACCGGCTCCATCAACGGCGATCTCTCGGTCCGCGTGATCGTCGATACCCGCGCGATGGCGTGGACCGCGAGTCCGAGTCCCAGCGTGCGGCGCAAGCGTGTGCACCTCGTGGGCCCGCCGGAGTCCGGCCAGGTCACCTCGGTGGTGCGCTACGAACCTCAATCCACGTTCGCGCCGCATGATCACCCGGACGGCGAGGAGATCCTGGTGCTCGAGGGCGTGTTCTCCGACGAGCATGGAGACTGGCCCGCGGGCACGTACCTGCTCAATCCGGAAGGGTTTCGTCACGCACCGTTCTCGCGTCCCGGCTGCCTCCTGTTCGTGAAGCTGCGCCAGTTCCAGGGCAAGGATCGACGGCACGTCGTCGTGCAGACCGGCTCGATGCCGTGGCAGCCGACCGAAACGCGCGAACGATCGATCAAGCCCCTCTATCAGCAGCCTGGCTATTCGGACACGACGCGACTGGAACAATGGGCGCCCGCAACCTCCTCGCGCGCGCTGCGCTACGCAAGCGGTGCGGAGATCTTCGTGCTCGACGGATCGTTCGAGGATGAGCAGGGGCGTCACGGCGCAGGCAGCTGGATGCGTCTGCCCGCCGGCTCGGTACACCACGCGGGCTCGAGCGAAGGGTGCGTCCTCTACATCAAGGCGGGCGGCATCGCCTACTTGAAGTCGGTGACGGCGTGAGCGCGCGCTGAGTCTTATTTCTCACCGATCTCCTCAGGAACGCGCGTGGCACTCACGAGACGCACAGCCGACACTTGATTCGCGGCGGCCCAGGGACGGGTGTTCGAAGCGCACGATGCGCGGCCGCGCCGCCCTCGGCAGGGCCGCTGCGCGCGCAGTTGCCCGACCGGGCGGCGGCTACTGCACGCGCCTCGGAGCGCATCTCGTGGCCCGCAGTGTCCGCGGCGAGAGACGCCCGATCATTTGTCATATCGCTCAGGCAACGTGATTGATGTCCCACGCTCGCGCGCACGGACCCGGCGCACGCGCACAGCCGTGATCGCTCGCACACCGCGCGAGAGTGCGCCTCAAATAGGTTGGGCGCGATTTGTCCCATCGACAGGAGCTGCCTGATGAACACCAATGGCTCGATGACCGGCACGTTCCAGGTGCCGTCCGATCTCCTGAGTGCGCTGAAGGCGAGCCCGGTCGAGGATCCGGGCAAGGGCATGGAAGTGCGCTCGATGAAGCCCTCGTTGATGGATCGCCTCTGGGCGCTCTTCTCGCGCTCGCCGCGCGGTCGTCGCTGAGGAGGCCGTCTCGATGTCCCGCAAACCGACCACGGCCGCTACGGCGGGCGGCAGGGGCAGTGGCAAGCGTTCCCACGCAAGCGCCAGCAACCCCCGCGCCGGCCTGGTGGCCCCGGCACCGGCGCCCCGTTATGTCGCACGCCTGGTGGGTGTCCGGGGCAGCTGTCTCTGCCGCTAGGTAGCAGCGCAACCCCTTGGGGTAACAGGCTGACGCGCTGCGCCAAGGCGCATGGTTTATTCACCCGCGCCGATTGACTACGATGACGCTCATGGAAAACCGCGTCGTTCGCCTGTCGAAGCCGCTCTACGAAACGCTTCCGTACCTCTACATCGTGGCGGGGCTGCTCGCCATCGGCGGCTCGTGGCTACTCGGTCACTATTTCTGGTCGGACCTCGTCCTGGTGCTCGGGATCTTCTGCGTGCTGGGCGGCGCGGTGGTGCTGCTCAGGCGGCGTGACTATCGGGCCAAGCGGGCGGAGTATCCGAAACAGTCCCTCGACGACGCTCCGTTCGGCTGATCCACGCGCCGCGGCGCCGGCGCGCGCCTACTCGCCCCAGACCTGCTCGCCGGCCGGTGTAGAAGTTTCGAGCGCTTCCGCCGTGTGGCGTTGCTTGTGCGCGCGCTCGTCGATGTACATGAGCTCGTGCTTGCCGATCACGACCACGTCGCCGTCGTTGAGGTTGTGCTTGCGAACGCGCTTCGCCTTCACGTAGATGCCGTTGGTGCTGTTGAGATCCTCGATCACGGAGCTGTCGGCCGTGGTGATGATCTGGCAGTGATGGCGGCTGATGAACTTGCTGTCGATCTGCAGATCGTTGTCGGGGGTGCGGCCGATGATGAGGCGGCCGGGCCGAAGCTGACGCTCGAGTACCGTCTGGCCGCCGCTCGCGAGCAGCACGCGCGCGACCTGCGCGGGCGTCGCTGGTTGCGGCGTGACCTCGGCGACCGTCGTGGTCATCGGCACCGTCACCACGCGATGCACGCGCGCCGAGAACTCCACCCACTGCAGCTCGCGGATCGCGGTCTCCACGTCCTCGAGCGCGACGGTGTCCTGGTCGCGCGCGAAGGCCGCCATCATCGCGGTGTCGCACAGCGTGTTGATGAGCCGCGGCGTGCCGCCGGTGTAGCGGAAGATCGTGCCGTAGCAGCTCTCGTGGAAAATCTGCCGACCCTGCGAGCCCGCGACTTCGAGGCGGTGCTGCACGTAGGCGCGCGTATCGATCTTGGAGAGCGGAGTGAGGTGGAAGCGCAGGCGGATGCGCTGCGTGAGCTGCAGGAGCTCCGGCGAGTTGAGCTTCTCGTTGAGCTCGGGCTGACCGGCGAGAATGATGCGCAGCACCTTCTCCTTGGTGGTCTCGACGCCCGACAGCAGCCGCACTTCCTCGAGCACCCGGTCGCTGAGGTTCTGTGCCTCGTCGATGATCAGCAGCACCTTGCGGTTGCTGGCGTACTGCTCGATCAGGAACGTATTGAGCGTGCTCAGGACCTCCGCCTTCTTCATCTTGAAGGGCGAGAAGCCGAATTGCACCAGCACCGCTTGCAGGAACTCGATCGGCGAGAGCTGCGTCTGGTTGACCTGCGCGACCACCACGTCCTTCTCGAGCTCGCGCAGGAATGTCTCGATGAGCGTGGTCTTGCCGGAACCGATCTCGCCCGTGATGACGACGAAGCCATCGGTGAACCAGATGGTCGATTCCATGTACGCCTTGGCGCGCGCATGGTGCTTGCTCAGGTACAGGAAAGAAGGATCCGGACTGAGGCGGAATGGCAGATCCTGCAGTTTGAAAAGCTCGAGGTACATCCGATTGCCCGCTGGGCACCCCCGTGGCACCAGTGTAAGGGAATCCCGGAGGCAACAGAAATCAGGCCTTCCGGTAGGCCTGCAGGAGTCGCTTCAGCCGCGCGTCGCGCCGCTTCGCGGAGGTCTCGAGGATCGTGCAGTGGCCGATCTTGCGGCCGGGTCGTGGCTCCTTGCCGTAATCGTGAAAGAAGAGACTGCGCTCACCGAGCCAGCGCTCGCGCGCAGGCAGCTTGCCCACGAAATTGATCATCGCGGCATGGCCAAGAGGTGCGGTGTTGCCCAGCGGCCAGCCGAGAATGGCGCGCAAGTGGTTCTCGAACTGGCTGGTGATCGCGCCCTCGATGGTCCAGTGCCCGGAATTGTGCACGCGCGGCGCAATCTCGTTGGCGAGCAGACGCCCTCGCACGACGAAGAACTCGACGGTGAGCACTCCCGCATAGTCGAGGCGAGTCAGCAGGCGGCGCAGATGCCGTTGCGCCTCGGACTGCAACTTGCGATCGGTCCACGGTGCCACCGTGTGGTTGAGAATGCCGTTGCTGTGGGTGTTGGCTGAGAGCGGGTAGAAGGCCACTGCACCCGACGTCGAACGCACGGCGATCAACGAGACTTCGCGCGTGAAATCGACGAAGGCTTCGTAAATGAGCGCGTACTGGCCCAGCGCGGACCAGGCAGCATCGGCGTCGCGCTCCGTCCGCACCACGAACTGACCTTTGCCGTCATATCCCAGCCGCCGGGTCTTGAGCACGCCGGGAACGCCAATGTGGCGCAGCGCCGCGGTGAACTCCGCGCGCGTCGCGACCGCGGCAGATGCGGGCGTGGGAATCCCGAGCTCGCGAAACAGCTGCTTCTCGAGCAGCCGGTCCTGGGAGACTGCGAGGGCCGGCGGCGGGGGCAGCACCGGAACGCGGGTGCCGATCGCGCCGAGCGCTTCCACCGACACGTTCTCCCAGTCGAACGTGATCAGGTCGACCTGGCTCGCGAGCTCGGCGAGCCGCGTACGGTCCTCGAACTCGCCGACGACGAGCGGCGCGAGTTGTCCGGCCGGCGCGGCGGGGTTGCGATCGAGGAAACGGAACTGCAATCCGAGAGGAATGCCTGCCAGGGCCAGCATGCGTCCCAGCTGGCCCGCGCCGATGACGCCGATCCTCATCTGGGAAGCGGTTGGCGCGGGTCCGGCGACTTCAATACGTCCTGTGTCTGCTCGCGCCGCTGCTCCTTGAGCGCGCGATCGATGTCGGGATGCTTGTTGGCGAGAATCGCCGCTGCGAACAGGGCCGCGTTGGTCGCGCCGGCGCTGCCGATGGCAAGCGTCGCGACGGCGACGCCGGCGGGCATCTGCACGATCGAGAGCAACGAATCGAGACCGCTGAGCGCTTTCGACTGCACCGGAACGCCCAGCACGGGCAGCGTCGTCTTCGATGCGGTCATGCCAGGCAGGTGCGCCGCGCCTCCGGCACCCGCGATGATCACTTCGAGGCCGCGCTGCTGGGCGGCGGCGGCATACTCGAACAGCAGGTCGGGCGTGCGGTGCGCCGAGACCACGCGCACCTCGTGCGCGATGCCGAGGCGGTCGAGCATCTCGGCGGCCGGGCGCATCGTCTCCCAGTCGGAAGCGGAGCCCATGATGATCCCGACCAGCGGTTTCATGATTTCATTGTAGCTCATTTTCCGCGCCCATCAGGTCGCGCAGGTA
>DATFEQ010000003.1:0-11750 GCA_035250905.1 Steroidobacteraceae bacterium | reverse complement strand
CATCGGCGTGGACCGTGCCGCCGACATGCAGCGCTTCTACGTCACCGAGCAAGGCGTAGTGCTGGTCACGCCCGACATGCTGAGAGAAACGGAAGGGTGAGCAAGGCGCAGCCGCTGCGGGTGGTGCTGTGCTGGCACATGCACCAACCCCAGTACCAGGACCTGGTGAGCGGTGAGCACTCGCTGCCGTGGACCTACCTGCACGCCATCAAGGACTACGTCGACATGGCGGTGCACCTCGAGGCGGAGCCGCGCGCCGCGGCCGTGGTCAATTTCTCGCCGGTGCTGCTCGAGCAGATCGGCGATTACAGCGCGCAGGTGAGCGGGTGGCTGCGCACCGGCGCGCCGCTGCGCAACTCCGTGTTGGCGCTGCTGACGCCGGAAGGCCAGCCTGAGGATTCGCAGGAGCGCACCGCTGCCATCCGTGCGTGCCTCAAGGCCAACCCGGAGCGTCTGATCCAGCGCTTCGCGCCCTACGCCGCGCTCGCGAAGATGGCGCAGGAGTACTTGCGGCAGGATGCGATCCAGTACGCCTCGCGCCAGTTTCTCGTCGACCTCGCGGTCTGGTTCCACCTCGCGTGGCTCGGGGAAACGGTGCGACTTGGCGATCCGCGCGTGCAGGCACTCATGGATCGCGAGCGTCACTACACCGCGGAGGATTGCCGGCTGCTGCTCGAAGTCATCGGCGACATCCTCGCCGGCATCATTCCGCGCTACCGGCGTCTCTTCGGCAGCGGCCAGGTCGAGCTCTCCGTCACGCCCTATGGCCACCCGATCCTGCCGCTGATGCTCGACTTCCGCAGCGCGCGCGAAGCGCTTCCGGCAGTGGAGCTGCCGGCCACGCGCGAATACCCGGGCGGTGACGATCGCGCGAGCTGGCACATCGCGCGGGCACTGCAGGTCTTCACGCACGCGTTCGGCGTTCGGCCGCGCGGTTGCTGGCCGTCGGAGGGAGCAGTCAGTGCGCGCACGCTCGCGCTCCTCGATCAGTTCGGCTTCGACTGGGTGGCGACCGGTGAAGCCGTGCTGCGTCACAGCCTGACGGCCTCGCAGGCGTGGGACGCGGCGCGCGAGGTGAGCGTGCTCAACCGGCCGTATCACCTGCCTGGACAAAAGGTGCGCTGTTTCTTCCGCCACGACGCGCTGTCCGACCTCATCGGCTTCACGTACTCGACCTGGCACGGTGACGATGCCGCGATGAACCTGGTGCACCGTCTCGAGCAGCTCGCCGACGCCTACGAGGACGATCCCGATCACGTGGTTTCGATCGTGCTCGACGGCGAGAACGCCTGGGAGTACTACCCGGCCAACGCGTACTTCTTTCTGAAGGCGTTGTATGAGCAGCTGGCCGCGCATCCGCGCCTTCGCCTCACCACGTTCTCGCAATGCCTGGCCGAGGGGCTGCCGGCGCGCGAGCTCAAGGAGCTCGTGGCGGGTAGCTGGGTGCATGGCAACTTTTCCACGTGGATCGGTCACGCAGCCAAGAACCAGGCGTGGGAGCTCCTGAGCGAGGCGAAACGCGCGTTCGATCGCGGCGTGGTGGAAGGCGCATTGAGCGATGCGGAGCAGCTCGCCGCCGAGCGTCAGCTCGGCGTGTGCGAGGGCTCGGACTGGTGCTGGTGGTTCGGCGACGACAACCCGGCAGAGTCCGTGCGCAGTTTCGATGCGCTCTATCGACGCCATCTCACCAACCTGTACCGCATCCTGGAAGAGGAAGTGCCGGCGAACCTCGCCGAGGTCATCGCGCAGGGCGGTGGCACGCCGGAAGTTGGCGGCGTAATGAAACGGAGCGCATGACGACTCACAAGCGCCGCGCGGGGGTCCTGCTGCACCTCACGTCGCTGCCCGCGGCCGCACACCAGGGCGCGCTCGGCGAGCACGCGCGCCGCTTCGTCGACCTGCTCGCCGACAGCGGCTTTGCGGTCTGGCAAATGTTGCCGGTCGGACCGGTGGACGAGGATCGCTCACCCTATTTCTCGCGCTCGGTGCACGCCGGCGATCCGGGCCTCATCGATCTCGGCGACCTGGTGCAGGCCGGTCTGATTTCCCCGGGCGTGCCGCATCCGAACGAACCGTGGGCGCACTTCCGCAAGCGCCGCCTGCTCGAGGCGCTGATCGGATTCGAAAACGGTGCCGATGCGCGCGCACGTGCCGACTACGACGCCTTCGTCGCCGCGCACCGCCGCTGGCTGCTCGACGATGGCCTCTTTCTCGCGCTCAAGGCCGAGCATCAGGGCAGCCCGTGGTGGCAATGGCGGCCGGAGCTGCGCGACTGCGACGCGGGTGCGCTCCAGGCGGCACACGAACGGCACCGAGCGGCGGTCGAGCAGTTCGTGTTCGAGCAGTACCTGTTCCAGCGGCAGTGGCGGGCGCTCAGGACGCATGCGCAGCAGCGCGGCGTCGCGCTCTTTGGCGACATTCCGATCTACGTCGCGCACGACAGCGTCGAGACCTGGGCGCATCGCGAGAACTTTCAGCTCGACGCGCACGGTGCGCCGCTCGCGGTCGCTGGCGTGCCGCCGGACTACTTCTCGGCCGACGGGCAGCTGTGGGGCAATCCGCTGTACGACTGGCGCGCCATGCAGCTCGACCGCTTCTCCTGGTGGATGACGCGGCTCGCGACCCAGCTCGAGCGCTTCGACCTGCTGCGCATCGATCATTTCCGCGGGCTCGAGTCGTACTGGGAGGTCCCGGCTCATGCCAGCAGCGCGCGTGCAGGCGCGTGGCAGCCGGCCGCAGGCGCGGCACTGCTCGAACGTGCACGGGAGCGCTTTGGCGAGCTCCCCCTGGTCGCAGAAGATCTCGGCGTGATCACGCCCGCGGTCGATCAGTTGCGCCGGCGTTTCGACCTGCCGGGCATGCGGATCCTGCAATTCGCTTTCGATGGCTCACCGGCCAATCCGTACCTGCCGCACAACCACCAGGCGCGCACGGTGGTCTACACGGGCACCCACGACAACGACACCACTCGCGGCTGGTTCGACAAGCTCGATGCCAATGCGCGCCGGCACGTGCTCGAGTACCTCGGGTGCCGGGGCGAGGAAATCGTGCCGGCGATGGTGCGTGCGGCACTGACATCGGTGGCCGAGCTCGCGATCCTGCCCTTGCAGGACCTGCTGGGGTTGGCGAGCGCGGCGCGCATGAATACGCCCGGGACCACCTCCGGCAACTGGCGCTGGGCGTTCGAATGGGACGAGCTGCCCGCCGATTTCATTGCCCGATGGTCCCATATGAATCGCCTCTACGGTCGGGCATAACCTTCCTCCCTCTCCCGCTTGCGGGAGAGGGTTGGGGTGAGGGTATTAAGACACCGCCTTGTCATGGAGACTCAGATGCGATGGATTGTCGTTGTGATGGTCGCGCTGCTTTCCGCCTGCGCTGCGCAAACCCAGCTCGAAGCGCCGAATCTCTCGGTCATCAACATGGAGATGCTCGAGAGCAGCTTGTTCACGCAGCGTCTCAAGGTGCGCGTGCGCGTGCAGAATCCCAACGATGTCGAGCTGCCGGTGAAGGGCGTGAGCGCCAAGCTCGAGATCGCGGGCGAGGAGTTCGCGAGCGGTGTGTCCGCCAACTCGTTCGTGGTCCCCGCATTCGGCGAGTCGGAGTTCGACCTGCTGGTCGATGCCAGCATGGCACGCACGGTCCTCGGCATGATGGGCAAGGGCAAGGACAAGTCGATGGAGAGCCTCGACTACCGCATCAGCGGCAAGGTGAGCCTGTCGTCGGGCTTCGTGCGCTCCATACCTTTTGATGAGACCGGCTCGCTCAATCTGAAGTCAAACGCGCAGCAACTCGCGGACTGAAATTTCAATCCACCCTGACAAGGATTGGTCGTAATGAGTGATTGGACAGATCGTCTGCGGGCGGCGGTCTATCGATTCCGTCTTCGCAATCAGTGGTACGGACGTTCCGAGCGTGTGCAGCGGATCTCCAACCCATGGCACGCCGTCTCGGTGGTGACGGGGGAGTGGGCGTGCGATGCGGCCCTGGATTTGCGGGGCAAGCGAGTTCTTTCGGCTGATGCACCCCGGCTGCCGCTGGCAGACTGCAGCCGGCCCGCGGACTGCGCTTGTCACTACCGGCATCACGCCGATCGGCGGAAGGAGCCGCGCAGAAAACGCGATAGCGGTCTGGCGGATCGAAACTACACCGGAGCCGAACGCCGGAGCGTGAATCGCGGGCGGCGCGTGACCGACGGGTGAAAAAACGGGGTCAGATTTATTTTCCGGCCGCCACCAACAGAAAAACAAATCTGACCCCGTTTTTTCAACTCGCGCGCACGCGCACGGTCTCGCCGATGGTGTTCATGATGTGACGCAATTGGTCGTAGTCGGGATGGCGCACGCGCATCCAGGCGTTCGCCATGTAGCCCGCCTCGACGGGTTGCGTTGCTGTGCCCGCGGGTGGCAGGTGGGAGGCGACGATGCAGTCGCCGAACTCGCGCGCGATGCGCTCCACACCCTCGTAGCCCACGATGCGGCCGTCGCGATCCGGCCGCAGCGCGATCATGCCGCTCGCGTAGCGCCGTGACGGGGCCTGGCCGATGCGTCCGTGTACCAGCGCCATGGCCCACTCGCGATAGATGTCGAGGTCGTTGCCCGCGCAATAGACGTCCCATTGGCCGACGCCCGGCGGACGACACCCGATCTCGGAGAACTTGAGCCCCTTCGGCCCGAAGAACCACTCCATGTGCGTCGCGGAAGTGCCGATGCCGAGCACCTGGATCACCTTGCGCGCCAGCAGCTTCACTTCGTCGTAGCCGGGCGCGTCGATGCGGTTGGTCGACACGATCTGCGGCGAGATCCAGCGCTCGCGCATGGCCTCGAGCACGTTGGGGTAGTAGTGGCTGATGAACTCGTGCGCAACGTCGCCGCGGATCGCCAGCGTGTCGAGAAACCCCTCGTGTCCCTCGATGAACTCCTCCACCGCGATCGACTGGCCGCGGTCGAGCCCGAACTCGCGAATGCCGCGCTCGAGCTCGTCCTCATTGGCGATGCGCGTCGTGCCCGCGGCGCCCGCGCCGGTGCGCGGCTTGAAGATGAGCGGGAATCCCACCGCCGCGGCGAACGCACGCACCCCCTGCGGGCTGTCGGCGCTGGTCGACTGCGCGCACGGAATGCCCGCCTCGCGCAGCGCCTGCTTCATCGACGGCTTGTCGCGACACAGCCAGGCGGTGCGCACGGAGGTGCCGGGGATGCCGCAGGCCTCGCGCACCTGCGCGGCGGGAAAGATGTGCGCTTCGACGGTCGCTTCCAGTCGATCCACCCAGACGCGCTTCTGGACCTTGCGCACCGCCTCGAGGAGCGAGGGTTCGTGCACGACCGAGCGCACCTGCTCGTAGTCGGCGAGCCAGCCCTTCACTTCGCCATCGAGATACTCGTGCGGCCGCTCGCCGATGCCGATCACGCGGGCTCCGACCGCGTGCAGCCCGCGCACGAACTCGCGCTGGTTATAAGGAAAGGCGGGCTCGATGAAGATGACGTTCATGCCGGCACCATCCGTTCGTAGAGCTCGACGTAGAGCGCTCCCTGCTTCTCCCAGGAGAAGTCCTGGGCCATGCCCTGGCGCTGTATGCGGGTCCACACCGCGCGATCCTGATAGAGGTCGAGTGCCGCATTGATCGCCCAGCCGGCCGCCTGCGCATTGTAGTCGTTGAAGATGATGCCGGTGCCGCTGCCGGTGTCCGGGTCGTAGAGTTGCACCGAATCGGCCAGTCCGCCGGTGCGGCGCACGATCGGCACGGTGCCGTACTTGAGGCTGTACATCTGGTTGAGGCCGCACGGCTCGTAGAGCGACGGCATGATGAACATGTCGCTCGCCGCCTCGATCAAGTGCGCGAGCTCCTCGTGGTACCCGCGGTGATAGACCACCTGTGCCGGGAACGTGTGCTGCAGGCGCGCGAAGAATTCCTCGTAGCGCGTCTCGCCGCTGCCGAGCGCGACGAGCCGCAGCGGGCGCTCGCGCAGGATGCGCGGCAAGGGCTCGAACAGCAGGTCGAAGCCCTTCTGCACGGTCAGGCGGCTCACGATCCCAAGCAAGGGCGTGCGCCGGCGTGCGTCGTGGCGGAGCTTGAGCGTTTTGAGCAGATGCTGCTTGGCCTTCTCCTTGCCGGAGAGATTGGCGGCGTCGAAATGATGGGGAATGAAGCGGTCGGTCTGCGGATTCCACTCCGTGTAGTCGACGCCGTTCAGGATGCCGATGACGCCGCCCGGCCGCATCCGCAACGTCCCCTCGAGTCCCATGCCATAGGCCTCGGTGGTGATCTCGCGCGCGTACGTGGGGCTCACCGTGGTCACCGCGTCCGCGTACAGGATGCCGTGCTTCAGCGAGTTGATGCGCCCCTGGCGCAGATCGTCCTGATGCAGCAGGTGGCTGCTGGCTCCCAGCCCGAGGTCGCTGGCTGCGGAGGCGGCAAAGATCCCCTGGTAGCCGATGTTGTGAATGGTGAGAAGGGTCCGGGTCCGCGCAAACAGGCGATCCCAGGAATAAAGCGAGCGCAGGTACAGCGGCGCGAACGCGGTGTGCCAGTCGTTGCAGTGAAAGATCTGCGGCGCGAACCCCATGCGCTGACAACTCTCGATGGCCGCGCGCGTGAGCAGCAGGAAGCGCAGGTGCTCGTCGATGCCGCCGGTGTAGATCTCCGGGCGGTCGTAGAGCGCCGGGCAATGCACGAAGTAGATCATCAGCGACGAGCCAGGCAGGGCGCCCGTGTGGACCGAGAACTGGAAGCGGTGCGAGCCGAGCGCGAGCGGCACGTTCTGCAGGAACGCGACCGGGTGCAGGTCGAGCGCGCGGCGGTCGATGCGCGCGTAGAGCGGCATCACCACGCGCACGTCGTGGCCTTTGCCATGCAGGTAGCGGGGGAGCGCGCCGGCCACGTCCGCAAGCCCGCCAGTCTTGGCGAGGGGCGCCACTTCGGAGGCCACGAAGCAAATGCGCAGCGGCGCCGGCATCGCGGTGAGTCTACACTAGGGCAACTCTGCGCAGAGTTGCCCCCGCCATGAACGTCCTGCTGATTTCCCCGGGCTATCCCGCCGACATGCCGCACTTCGCGCGCGGCCTCGCGGAGGTCGGTGCCACCGCCCTCGGTGTCGGCGATCAACCGGTCGGCTCACTGCCCGAGATGGTGCGCAACTCGCTGACCGCCTACCTGCACGTGCGCTCGCTCTGGGACGAGAAGCAGGTGGCGCAGGAGTTGCGCAGCTGGCTCAAGGGGCGCGAGCTCGATCGCATCGAGTGCCTGTGGGAGCCGGGCATGATGCTCGCCGCGCAGTTGCGCGAGTCGCTCGGCGTTCCCGGCCTCAGCACGGCGCAGACACAGCCGTTTCGCGACAAGGAACGGATGAAGCAGGTGCTCGATGCCGCCGGCGTGCGCACGCCGCGCCACTTCCCCGCGACCAGCATCGCGCAGTGCTGGGAAGCCGCCGAGCGCATCGGCTTTCCCATCATCCTGAAGCCGATCGCGGGCGCGGGCTCGGCCGACACCTACCGGGTGAATGAAACCGACGAGTTGCGCGACGTGCTGCCGCGGCTGCGGCACGTGCCGATGGTGAGCGTGGAGGAGTTCGTCGACGGCGAGGAGTTCACCTTCGACACCATCACGATCAACGGCGACATCGCTTACCACAACATCGCCTGGTATCGCCCGCGTCCGCTGATCGCGCGCTCGAACGAATGGATCAGCCCGCAGGTGATCGCGCTACGCAACGTCGAGCAGGCCGATCTCGCGGGCGGCGTGCGCATGGGACACGACGTGATTCGCGCGCTCGGGTTCCAGACCGGGTTCACGCACATGGAGTGGTACCGCAAGGCGAACGGCGAGGTGGTGTTCGGTGAGATCGGCGCGCGGCCGCCGGGCGCGCACCAGGTCGACCAGATGAACTTCGCGTGCGACTTCGACGTGTTTCGCGAATGGGCGAACGCGGTCACGCACGGGCGCTTCGAGACGCGCATCGAGCGCCGCTACAACGTCGCGACGATCTACAAGCGCGCGCAGGGCGTCGGCCGGATTCGCGCGATCGAGGGACTGGACGAGTTACAGCGCAAGTTCGGCCAGCACGTGGTGTGGAATACGCTCCTGCCGGTCGGCACGCCGCGGCGCAACTGGCGCCAGACGCTGGTGTCGGACGGATTCGTCATGCTGCGCCACCCGGAGCTCGGCGCGACGCTCGAAATGGCCGACGAGGTGGGTTCGCGGCTCAAGCTCTTCGCGGGCTAGGGGCGAGCGACGCAGCTCGCCGGCCGCTTCACGAGGCTTTTCGGATCTTGCGCCGCGCGCGCGCCACCGACGACAGGCGGCCGGTGTCGGCAGGCGCGGTGGGCTCCACTTCCTCGTCGCCGTGCAGCTCGAGGAGCGACTCCATCAGGCCCTCGTCCGCGCTCGAGCACACGCCGAGCACCGTGGCCTGCTCGCAGCCTTCCGCCGCCACGTAGGCGTGGCCCATGTTCGAATCGATGTAGATCGACTCGCCCGCTTCCAGCACGATGGGGTCGTAGAACTCGGTGTGGATCTCGATGCGCCCCTCGAGCACGTAGATGTATTCCTCGCCCGAGTGATGCACCAGCTCGCCGAACTCGCTCACGCTCTTGGCGCGGATGCGCGTGAGCACCGGGATCATGCGCTTGCGGCGCAGCTCCGCGCACAGGTAGTAGTAGTCATAGTTGCGCGTGTTGACGCGCACGGCGCGGTCGATGCGCCCGATACTGCGCCGCGCAGTGACAGCGGGCTCCGGTCCTTCGCCCGGCTCGGAAAAGAGCTCCGACATGCGGATCTTCAGGCGCTCGCTCAACTGCTGCAGCTTGTCGTAGGTGAGCGTGAGGCGGTCGTGCTCGACCTTGGCGAGCGTCGAGAGCGGGATACCCGTGCGCTTGCTCATCTCCTTGAGCGTCCACTCGTTGCGCTGGCGCAGGCCGCGCAGCAGGCGGCCGAGAGTCGGCTTGGAGTTTTTCATTCAGGGCATTCTAGTGCGCAAAGATGTCGCACGATTGACGATTCTCCGATTGGGATTATTATAGCCCGATTGGGATAATAAGCAGCCTGAGCCACGCGGGCTCGTCTGGGGGTCGAAATGCGCTCTTTTTCCGCCGTGGTGCTGTCCGCCGCCGCACTGTCTCTCGCCACATCCGTATTCGCGCAAGGTCCTGTACCCACCGCGCCGCCCGCGCCGCAGGCGGAAACCGCATCGCCGCAGGCTGGAACACCAGCCCAGGCCGCCACGCCACCAGCGCTGACCCGCACCGACGTCGAGGCCTGGCTCGACGGCTTCATGCCTTTCACCCTGCGCACCGCCGACATTCCGGGCGCGGTCGTCGTGGTCGTCAAGGACGGCGCGATCCTCGTGCAGAAGGGCTACGGTTTCTCCGATGTCGAGAAACGCACGCCGGTCGACCCGGAACAGACGCTGTTCCGGCCGGGCTCGGTGTCGAAGCTCTTTACCTGGACCGCGGTCATGCAGCAGGTCGAGCAGGGCAAGCTCGACCTCGATGCCGACGTCAACCAGTACCTCGACTTCAAGATCCCCGACCTCGACGGCAAGCCCATCACGTTGCGCAACATCATGACGCACACGCCGGGTTTCGAAGAGCAGTACAAGGGACTCATCCTTGCGGGCGGGGAGGTAACGGATCTCGGCGAGTACGTGAAGGAGTGGACGCCGCCGCGCCTGTTCGCGCCTGGTACCACGCCCGCCTATTCGAACTACGCCACTGCGCTGGCGGGCTACATCGTCGCGCGCACCGCGGGCATGTCTTTCGACGACTACCTCGACAAGTTCCTGTTCGCGCCGCTCGAAATGACGAACTCGAGCTTCCGTCAGCCGCTTCCCGAGGCCCTGCTCGCCAAGATGTCGCTCGGCTACCCGCGTGCCTCGGAGCCCGCGAAACCCTACGAGCTGCTCACACCGGCACCGGCTGGCAGCCTCGCGTCTTCGGGCGCTGACATGGCGCACTTCATGATCGCGCACCTGCAGAAGGGTCGTTACGGCGACCAACGCATCCTGAGCGAAGAGACCGCGCGGCTGATGCACGACAGCGCACTCACCATCTTCCCGCGAGTGAACCGCATGCTGCTCGGCTTCTACGAAACCAACTACAACGGTCACCGCGTCATCAGCCACGGCGGCGACACGCAGTGGTTTCACAGCGACCTGAGCCTCTTCATCGACGACGGCGTCGGCCTCTACATTTCGATGAACGCGCCGGGGCGCGAAGGCGCATCCGGCAAGGTGCGCGGCGCGCTCTTCGAGGAATTCGCCGAACGCTATTTCCCGGCCGACCTGCCCTCAGGTGAGATCGATGCGCAAACCGCGGCCGAGCACGCGCGCATGATCGCCGGCGCCTATAGCATTTCGCGCCGCATGGAGAGCAACTTTTTCAGCCTCCTCGGCCTGATCTCTCAGTTCAAGGTGACCGTCAACGAGGACGGCACCATTACCGCGCCGCTCTGGACGAATGCCGCGGGCGTTCCGCTCAAGTGGCGCGAAGTCGAGCCTTTCCTGTGGCGCGAAGTGGGAGGCAAGCAGCTGTTGTCGGCGCTGGTCGAAGACGGGCGCGTGACTCGTTTCACCTTCGAGCCGCTCTCCGCCATCATGATTTTCGAGCCCACGCCGGCCTACAAGTCGGGTGTCTGGCTCGTGCCACTGGTGGGCGCGGGCCTGGTGGCGCTGCTGCTGACGACGCTCGCCTGGCCCGTCACCGCGCTCACGCGCCGACACTATCGTGTCGCCTATCCGCTCGCGGGACAGGATGCGCGCGCGCATGGCTGGGTGCGCTATGCGGCACTTGGCGCGGTCGTGCTGACAGTGGCCTGGCTCACCACGGTCATCATGGCGCTCGAGAAGTTGACTGTTCTCAGCGGCTCGTTCGACTGGTGGTTCTGGGTGCTGCAGCTCTTGTCGCCCGTGGTCTATATCGCCGCGGCCGCCATCGGCGCGTGGAATGCGTGGGTCGTGCTGCGCAGCCCGCGCAAGTGGTACGCGAAGCTCTGGGCGGTGCTGCTCGCGATCGCGTTCCTCGCCCTCCTGTGGGTGGCGATCGTCTTCGACCTGATCGCGTTCGACCTGCGTTACTGAAGTGTCCGTACGTCAAGCCGCTGCGCGTCTCGAGTTGCGCACCACCCTCGAGACGCTGCCCCTGCGCACGCCGTTTCGCATCGCGGGCTTCACGTTCACGGAGATTCCCGTGATCGTGGTGGAGCTCCGTGATGGCGCCCTCCGGGGCCGCGGCGAGGCGGCGGGCGTCTACTACCTCGACGACCATCCCGCGGGCATGACGCGCACCGTCGAAGCCTGCCGCTCGGGGATCGAAGCGGGCCTCTCGCGCGAAGAGCTGCGCAGCGTCCTGCCGGTTGGCGGTGCGCGCAACGCCGTCGATTGCGCGTTGTGGGAGATCGAGGCGAAGCGCGCCGGCGTGCCGGTGTGGAAGCTCGCGGGGCTCGATTGCACGATCCCGCTCACCACGACCTTCACGCTGAGCGCAGACGATCCCGTGGCGATGGCCGACGCCGCGCGCGCCAACCGCGCTGCGCAGGCTCTCAAGCTCAAGCTGAGCGGCGATCTCGTGGTGGACGCGGAACGCGTGCGCCAGGTGCGTGCCGCCCGCCCCGACGTGTGGCTCGGTGTCGACGCCAACCAGGCGTTCACCGTGGACTCGCTGAGCGAGCTCCTGCCTGTGCTCGTCGATGCGCGCGTGCTCCTGATCGAGCAACCGCTGGCACGGGGACGCGAAGCCGATCTCGACGCCTTCGCAAGCCC
>DATFEQ010000104.1:0-11766 GCA_035250905.1 Steroidobacteraceae bacterium | reverse complement strand
CGCTTTTGCGCGCGCGCAGGTGCGCGTGAGTGAAGCCGAGCGCGTGGTACTGCCGCAGACCGCGGTGCTCGCCGACGCGCAGGGCAACTACGTCCTGGTCGTCAATGACAAGCAGGAGACCGAACGCCGCGCGGTGCACGTGGCCGACACGACCGCCGATGGCTTCGTCATCGACTCCGGTCTCAAGGGCGATGAGCGCGTGATCGGCACCGCGGGCGGCTTCCTGCGCGCGGGCGAACGCGTCGCCGTGGCGGAACCTGCGAGCGCCAAGCCGTGATCCGCGACATTTCAGCCAAGGCGATCCGCAACCCGGTCCCGCCCGTGGTCCTGTTCGTCGTGCTCTTTTTCATGGGCGTGGTGGCCTTCATCCGCCTGCCGGTGAACCTGTCGCCCGATATTTCCTTCCCGCTGATCCAGGTGATCGTCCAACAGCCGGGCGCGGCGCCGCCCGAGATCGAGACCCAGATCCTGCAGAAGATCGAGGGCTCGATCGCGAGCGTCGGCAACGTCAAGAGCATCACTTCGGCCGCGCTCGAGGGCCAGGCGTGGATGTTCGTCGAATTCCAGATTGGCACGCCGGTGGATCGTGCGGCCACCGATGTGCGCGACGCCATTGCCAAGGTGCGTGGTGAGTTGCCCGAAGGGATCGAGGAGCCGCTGGTACAGCGCGAAGACATCGAGGGCGGCGCAATCGCCTACTACGCGGTCAGCACGACCGCGATGACCGAGGAGGAGCTGAGCTGGTTCGTCGACAACACGATCGGCAAGCGGCTGCTGCAGGTGTCCGGCGTCGCACAGGTGGAGCGCGGCGGCGGTGTCGATCGCGAGATCCGCGTGGAGCTCGATCCCGCGCGCATGCAGGCGCTCGGCATCACCGCGGTCGAGGTCAACCAGCAGCTCAGGCAACTCAATCTCGATGCGCCCGGCGGGCGTGCGCAGCTCGGCGGCGGCGAGCAGTCGATCCGCGTGCTGGGCGGTGCGTCCTCGGCGCAGGTGCTGGGCGAGACGCAGATTGCACTCCCCGGCGGACGCGTAGCACGGCTCGCCGATATCGCCGACGTCCACGACGGCATCGCCGAAATCCGCTCACTCTCGCGCCTGAACGGGCGCCCCGCGACCACCTTCGGCGTGTTCAAGTCGAAGGGCGTGTCCGACGTCACGACACTCGAGAACGTCGATGAGATGATCAAGAAGATCGCCGAGGAAACGCCGAGCGTGAAGGTGAAGCAGGTCTTCACCACGGTCGAATACACCAAGCAGATGTTCAGCTCGTCGATGAGTGCGCTCATCGAGGGGTCGATCCTCGCCGTGATGGTGGTGTGGTTCTTCCTGCGCGACTGGCGCTCGACCGCGATTTCGGCGCTCGCGATTCCCCTGTCGGCGATCCCGACCTTCGCCTTCATGCAATGGATGGGCTTCACGCTCAACCAGGTGAGCTTGCTGGCGCTCTCACTGGTCGCGGGCGTGCTGGTCGACGATGCGATCGTCGAGATCGAGAACATCGTGCGGCACAAGCGCCAGGGCAAGAGCGGCTTTCAGGCCGCGCTCGATGCCGCCGACGAGATCGGGCTCGCGGTGGTGGCGACCTCCGCCACCATCATCGCGGTGTTCGTGCCGGTGAGCTTCATGCCGGGCATCACCGGCCAGTACTTCATCCAGTTCGGCCTGACGGTCGCGGCGGCGGTGTTCTTCTCGTTGCTGGTTGCGCGGCTCATCACCCCGGTGCTGGCTGCGTACTTGCTCAAGGCCGATACGCACGTGACCCACGGCGACGGCCCGACCATGACGTGGTACCTGAATGCGCTGCGCTGGTGCGTCGCGCATCGCTGGCGCACGCTCGCCGGCGGAACGGTCTTCTTCATCCTGTCGATCTTCGCGCTCGGCATGGTGCCGACCTCGTTCATCCCGGAATCCGATCTCTCGAGCGCGGCCCTCAATATCGAGCTGCCGCCCGGTGTGCGCCTCGAGCAGACCGCGGCCGTGTCGAAGCAGGCCCACGAGATCCTGAAGAAGTACCCGGAAGTTTCCGACGTGGTCGAGTTCGTCGGCACCGACGACACCGGCGAGGTGCGCCGCGCGACCCAGTACATCACGCTGGTGCCGCGCGAGCAGCGCGAGCTGACGCAGGCGGAATGGCAGGACCTCGCCATCGTCGAGCTCAAGAAGATCCCGGACGCGCGCGTGTCCTTCGCCAACCAGTCGGGCGCCGGCGGTGGCCGCGACATCGACATCTACCTGACGGGCGACGATCCGATCCTGCTGCAGACGACTGCGCACAAGGTGGTCGAAGAGATGCGCGGGCTCCCGATCCTGAGCGAGCCGCGCATCAATGCCGACCTGCAGCGCCCGGAGATCGTGATCCGGCCGCGTCTCGACCTGGCCGCGGATCTCGGCGTGACCGTGGCGAGCATCAGCCAGACGATTCGCATCGCGACGCTGGGTGATCTGCCGCAGAACGCCGCCAAGTTCTCGCTCGCTGACCGCCAGATCCCGATCCGCGTGAGTCTCATCGAGACCGCGCGCCGCGATCTCAGCACGCTCGAGAATCTGCCGGTGCCGACCGCGGCGGGCGGCAGCGTGCCGCTCAAGGCGGTCGCCGACATCAGCTTCAACCAGGGGCCGGTACGCATCCGCCGCTACAACCAGAGCCGGCGCCTGTGGATCGATGCCGACCTCAAGGGCGTGGAGCTCGGGCCTGCGCTCGAGCAGATCTACGAGCTGCCGACGCTCAAGGACCTGCCGCGCGGCGTGCGCGTCGTTGAAACGGGCAACGCCGAGGTCATGCGCGAGCTGTTTGCGAACTTCGGCATTGCGATGGCGACCGGCGTGCTGATGGTGTTCGCGGTGCTGGTGCTGCTCTTCCAGCGCGTGTTCCAGCCGATCACGATCCTCTCCGCGTTGCCGCTCTCGATCGGCGGCGCGGCGGTCGCGCTCATGATCACGGGCTACGCGCTGTCGTTGCCTGCGGTGATCGGCTTCCTGATGCTGATGGGCATCGTCGCCAAGAACTCGATCCTGCTGGTCGACTTCGCGATCGAGGAGATGCGCGCGGGCAAGGATCGCCTGACCGCGCTGGTGGAAGCCGGACACAAGCGCGCGCGCCCGATCGTGATGACGACCGTCGCGATGGTCGCGGGCATGCTGCCGGTCGCCATCGGTTTCCACGGTGACAACGCGTTCCGCGCGCCGATGGCGGTCGCGGTCATCGGCGGGCTGATTACGTCCACCGGACTGACGCTCGTGATCGTGCCGGCCGCGTTCACGCTGATCGACGACATCGAGCGCTGGATAGGGCCGAAGGTCGCGGGCATCCTCACCACGCGTCCGCCGGCCACCCATCCCACCAAGCCGCACCCCGTCGTCGGGGAGTGACGTCTGCAGAGTTCGGAGTACCCTACCGGGTGTCGGATCACCCGGTGGGGTACTGCCATGAACTCGCACCTCAAGCCGACTGCGAGCCGGCGCGCCGTGCTCAAGAGCGCTGCCGCGTTCGCCACGCTCGGCCTCTCACATGCCGCACACGCCAATGTCGATGGGCGGGTCGCACAAGTCGCACGCGGCTTGCGTGAAGTCGACCGGCACACGCTCAACGGCGTATCGCTGTTACGCGCGTTCGGCGGATATTTCCCCATCCCGAATCACTTCGCATTGCTCCCGGGCGAACCCTACTGCCGCTTCGTCAACATGCGGGGCGAAAACCAGAATGACGCGCTCGATGGCTTCATCGTCGCCGCATCGCTCGAGCATCTCTCCGAACACGACTCGGTCGTGGCCGCTTTGAATACGCCGGTGCGCTCGACCGTGCTGCGCTATGGGCTCACGCTCGAGTTGCGACGGCACGAGCCACCCGAGCCGTTGGCGCCACCCACGCCGAGCGTCTTCATCAGCAATGCGCGCGACTTCGTGTGGATCCTGGGTGACAACGCCGACCTCTGGCCGCTCATGTGCGAGGCGTACGGCCGCCTGCCTCGCACGCGCGCGCGCCTCGGCGCCGCGCGCTAGCGTCCCAACCCCAAGCCTCTCCCGCGAGCGGGATAGGGAGAAGAGCCCTCACCCCGCCCTCTCCCGCGAGGCGGGAGAGGGAGTGGAAGTCTTGCCCCCTCGCCCCTCCGGGGAGAGGGTTGGGGTGAGGGGCGCTTGCACTAGCACAGCAATCGCTTGCCAGACCCCCTCCATATTTATCATCACATCGTTGTTCCAGAATCGGACCACCCGAAAGCCACGGCTCTCCAGGTATTGCGTTCGTTTCGTGTCCTTGGCGCACGCGAGCGCGTGTTGCCCACCGTCGAGCTCGATCACCAGCCTGTGCTCCACGCACGCGAAGTCGGCAATGAAATCTCCGATGGGATGTTGTCGGCGAAACTTCAGCCCGGTCAGACGTCGCGATCGCAGCAGCCGCCAGAGTTTTCTCTCTGCACGGTGCCTAGTAGTCGGAGACGTCGCGCGCGAGCGCGCGTGGTTTGACTGACGCTCATCGAGCGCAGCTTGCGCCCATCGCGACGCGACGAGACGCTCGGAATGTGTTGGATGAGGGAAGAAATGGGCCCTCACCCCCAGCGCTCTCCCGCGAGGCGGGAGAGGGAGAAGGGCCCTCACCCCGCCCTCTCCCGCGAGGCGGGAGAGGGAGTGGAAGCAGTCAGCCGGCGGATTCGGCTGCTTCCTTCTGTGAAGCGGGCGAGTGGGCCTTGCGGCCGCCGCGCTCGATGCGAGGCGGGCACGCGTCGCGTTCGATCAGGTCGCGCGCCATGCTCATGGAACGCTCGATGAGCTGACGCGTGCCGTGCCTGAGCGCCTCGCTCTGTTGCACGTATTCGGCGTTGCGCTCCATGTCCTCGAAGCTCCAGCCGAGCGTGTGCGCCACGAAGGGGAACGGCGGAAACACGAAGCCGATTTCCGCAAAGAACATCAGCATCTGACCGGACACCGCCTGCACGTTGTCCTGGCCGCCCATGATGATGAACGCCCCCACCTTGTTGCGGATCAGGACCTGGTTGCGCAGCGTAATCTGGTTCTGAATGCAGTTCATGCGCTCGACCATCTTGTAATAGAGCGAGCTCGCCGCACCCCAGCGAATCGGCGTCGCGATCAGCACGACGTCCGCCCAGTGCACCAGCGCCTCGTATACCTGCTCCATCTGGTCCTTGTCGTCCATCTGCGTGATGGAGCACGGCCACGTGCAGGCCTTCGCCGCCTTCGAGTAGTAGCCCTCGCAGTGGCGGAACTTGAGCGCGTTGAGCCGAATCAGGCGCGTTTCGGCCTTCGCTCCCTTCGCATGCTCGAGGGCGACGTCGAGCAGCAGCTCCGAGGTCGAGGCCCGCGGATACTTCTCGTCCATCGCGGTGGTAGAGATGCCGACGACGCGCATCGGCCCGGGCTCGCGCTTCGGCGTGCGCGCGAGCGGATGCGGATCATGCGGCAGCTTGTTGCGTGGCTTGACCGGTTTCGGATTGAGCAGCAACCGTCCGCTCTCCACCTTGAGCGCGTAGTTGGGCACGCGGTCGTCCTCGAAGCCCGGCTCGCCGTCGCCGCTGCAGCGGTGGAACTTGTAGTGGTGCCACGGACAGACGACGTAGTCCCCGTCGAGGGTGCCTTTCCCCAGCGGCCCGCCCACGTGGTTGCAGACGTTCGAGACCGCGCCGAACTCGCCGTCACTATAGGAGAGCGCGATGCGCAGCTTTCCCGCCACGACTTCCTGCAGCGGTGACTTGCGCAACTCCTCGACCGCACCCACGTCGATCCATGAAGTGTCTTTGTCCTGCGCCATGGGACCTCCGACGGGACGTGATGTCCCAGAGCGCCGCAGGAACGGCCCGCGGCAGCGTGTTATAGCGCGAATCAAGCGGGGACGCGCAACACAGCGCGGTCTGCAACGAGGCAGACCGCGCTGTTTAAGGGGACGTCAGGCGGTATCCGAAGCGATCAGTCGCGCGTGATCGGGCCTCGGATCTCACCACTACCAAATCTCTCCGAGTGCACGTTGGCATAAGTCGCACCGGCGCGAATGGCCCTGAGCACCTCCGCGAAGCCATTCGCATCGATGCCCTGAGCGACCACCGCGAGCACGTCGGCCTGCGTCAGCGTGCCCGAGATCTCGGTTGGCCCCGCCGGGCAAGCCTGGGGCACGGGGACCCCTGCCGGCGGCGTGAGATTGGTACACAGGAACAAAGTAATGCCGCCGTTGGTGTGCGTTTGCCCGACGTGGATGTGCGCCTGTGTGGGGTTCGCCTCGAGCGCGGAATAGCTCAACGTGAAGTTGATCGTGCCCGCCTCCTCGTCGATGACCGCCTTGAAGCGGCCGCGCGCGACAGTGGAGACGGACGGCACCTCGTTGATGCCAATCAGGCGAGCACGTACGACCTCCTCCTTGTGGCGGCGGTCGTCCGCCGTGGCCGAGCCCACGCACACCGTGGCTACAGCCAGGCCGAGCACTGCGAACACTTTCCTTGAAGCTCTCATGTGGGATGCCTCCTGCGCAGTTTCCTGCGCCAATGATGTCGTTCTTCTTCCGTGACAGCGTTCCCGGCCGGGCCCAAGCATAGCGCTGTTGCTGGCCGCTCACACCCGTCTCTAGTGAAGGTACCCACGGTAAATGACACGGATGCGTGCGAAGTTCCCGTGCGCCACCCGTCAGCTAACCCTTTGAAAAATAATCTACCGCACACCGTAGGGCCGCGCGGCCGAGCCCAGCTCGCGAGCGCCCAGGTCGGGATCGGCTCCGACGACGTCATCGTTGATGTTGGGCGGGCGCACACCCTGCGGCTCGATCGGGTCAGAAGCGCCAGATGAATCCCAGTGACGGCGTGACGGGGAGGTAGTCGAGCGGGTGCAGGTCGAGCGTGGGCCCGGTGCCTTCCTCGTCCTCGATCTCGTACTCGACACAGCATTCATTCGCGTGACCGAGCACGTTGTTGATCTCCGCGAACACCGTGAGTGAGCCCGCGCGCTCGAATTCGAACTTGCGTGCGATGCGCAGGTCGAGCGTGCCGTAGTCGCCGAGCCGCTCGCCGTTACGAGGGCCCGCTTCCAAGATGCCGACCGGATCGGTTTCTACGAGCGTGACCGCGGTCGTCGGCCATCCCGTGTGATAGCTCCCGGCAAGGGTGACTTCCCAACGAGGGTTCTGCCAGACGAGCCCGGCGCTCACAAAGTGCGGTTGATCCCAGCTGCGGCGCGTCTCGGTGCCGGCCGCCTCGTCCTCGACCGTCGACCAGGTATAGCTCAGCCACCACTCGACCGGCTCGGCGTGCCCGCGCACGGTCAACTCCACTCCGTCGGCGGTCGCCCGCTCCGGCGCGATGCGGATGCGGTCGGGCTTGAGCTCCGGCAACAGCACGAAGCTGTTCAGGAGATTCTCGAAGCGCGCGCGCACCTGCCGGTACGCCTTGCGGTAGGCCTCGAGGCGCACGCCCACGCCCACCGGATGCTGGTACTCGACGCTCACGACCAGGTGATCGGAGCGCTGCGGCGGCAGGAATCCGTCGACACCATCCGCGATCTGCAACTCGCTCACCGCCTGCGTCTGGAAATAGCGGCCCCAGCTGCTGCGGAGCTGCAGTCGCTCGCCCGGCGTGAACAGGAGGCTCAGCCGCGGGCTCACCTGGTCGTTGCGCTCGGAGCTCAGCGTCTCCTGGTCCCAGCGCACGCCGACCTCCGCGGTCAGGTCGCGCAGGATCTCGAGTCGCAGGTTGGCGTAGGCGCCCAACTGATGGCCGTCGGGGCGTGCACTCAATTGCCGCGTTCGAGTGGTTTCCGTTGCGGCGCCCGGCACCAGGAACAACACATCGAATTCCACCTGGTCGCGATAGTCGTAGCGTCCCCTCATGCCGCGCCACTCGGCCCCGAGCTCGAGTCGCGTCGCGTCGTTGATCCGCCACAGCCAGTCGGTCTGCACCGAGTCGATCGTGAACTCGCGTGTGTCATCGAGGTCGCCGCGCGCAACCCCTTCCTGGTCGGCGCTGCCGTGCCGGGTGCTGCCGATTTCGCTGCGCGCCACCAGCGCGCGACCGCTGAGCGCTGCGCTTGGCTCGACATCGAAACGCAGCCAGTAGTACTCGTCGCGGTAGGTCGCACGCGCTTGTTCCTCCTGGTCGCTGTCCGCGAGCGTGATCTCGTCGTCGAACACGAGCGCGTTCGCGGAAATCGCCAGCGCCTCGGAGAACCGGTGCCGCAGGCGCCCGTAAAGATCGAAGTACGTGGGCGAGCCGATGTCGGGGTTGAGCGCATCGACCACCACGTCGAGATTGCTGCGGCGAAAGGAGGCCAGCCAGTCGCTGCGCCCGTCGTTGAAGCTCCCGGCGGCCAGCGCCGAGGCATTGAAGAAGCTGAGCGCCAGCTCGCGCTGCGCAGTCTCAGGAGCCAGGAGCGGATCGATGTCGATCACGCTGCTCATGCGATCGCCGTAGGAGGCGGGGAAGCCGCCGGCATAGATTCGCATGGCGCTGATGACGCTGGGATCGATCGAGCTGAAGACGCTCAGGAAATCCTTCAGGTGAAACGGGTTCTGGAGCCTCAGGTCGTCGAACCGGAAGAGCGTTTCATCGGCCTCGCCGCCTCGCATGTTCGACTTGGCACTGAATTCGCTGCTCGCGACACCCGGCAGACGCGCGACGGCACGCACTGGGTCATCGCCGAGATCGGGCAGGACCTCGAGCTGGGCCGCGGTGAGCGCGGTCACCGAGGGCGTCGGCTCACGCACGAACTCGTAGTGACTCGCGCTAACGATGACTTCTTCGAGATCACGCCATGGAAAGGGATCGGGCACTGGCAGAGTCGCGGCGGCCGCGCTCGCCGCGGTTGGAGAACGCGGCGCGCGCACCAGCATCAGCGATCCATTGGGCCCGTCCGCGACCTTGAGCCCGTGCGGCGCGAGGATTTCCTCGAGAACTGCTCGCGGCTGGGTCGCGCGCGGCTCGTCGCGAACGCGCATCGACGGCTGGACCAGGTCGCTGCTGTAGAGAATGGAGAGGCCGCGCGCTTCGAGACGCTGCAGGGCTTCCTCGAGCGGCAGATCGCGGAATGATTCGGCGAGCGTGCGCTCGGCGGCGAGACCCATGACGAGCGCGCACGCCGGCAGCAGCGCTGTCCGCAAGCGCGGAAAGCGGGCCGGGGTGCACGAACACCTGTGCCGTATCCCTGCCTTCACCGCCGCTACTGAACGTCTTTCAGCCGGATGAGGATTGTAGCGTCATCGGGGAGTGTGTACTCCAGATCGGTGGTCGCGAGCATCACGGACAGCGCCTCGAGCGGCGCGAGGTGGCGAATGCTGCCGTGAAGGATGGTGGTGCCGGCCTTGCTCTCGATGTCCGGACTCGCGAAGCGCAAGGTGCGCCCCGTCTCCCGGGCAACCCACGTCAGCAGAACCGTCACCGGCTGCTTGTCGATGTCGGGCGCAGGCGCCACCGACTCGACCCAGTCCCACGCCGGGTCATCCTGCCCGATGCGCGAGCGCTCGAGCACGCCATCCACCAGGATCTTGAGCTGTTCGCCCGCCTGGCCGTCCACTTCGCCCGCGTCGCGCCGCAGAAGCACCCGCCCTTCGCGCACGCGCAGGCGATATTCGCCGTCCCGGTACTGCACCTCGAATTGGGTGCCGACATCCACCGCCGTTCCGGCCTCGGTGACCACTTCAATGCCGTGCGTGGCACGAGCGGCACCGGTATCGATGTAGATCTTGCCGGCGATCACGAGCAGGCGTGAAGCGGATTCGAGCTCAACCTCCGTCGCCTCCGCCAGGCGCAGCGATACGCCCGCCGTCAGCACGATTCCCGCGCGGCTCCCGGCCTGCGTGCGCAGCTGGGCGCCCCGCGGCAGGTCCTGCAGCGCGTCGCGCAGCGTCGACCATTCCGGTTGCGCATCGGTTCGCACCTCGACGGTGCCGACGATCCGATCGGCATGGCCGATGCTCGGTGGCGTGCCCGGCGGCAGGTTCGTGAACACTACGGCGACACCGATCGCCAGCAACACCGATGCCGCGATCGTCACGAACACACGCCGGCGCCGGCGCGCTTGCAGCTGGTCCCAGGTCGCGAGCGCCGCCGCCAGCGTTTGCTCGTAGGCCACCGCCGGCGGCTCGGCGCGACGCCCGGCTGCGCGCATCAGCCGCGCCACCGCATCTTCTCGCTCGTCGCCAGTGTCATCGGGGTCTTGCGGCTCTGTGGTCATGGTTCATCACCTTCCTGGGTCGCCACGCGGTGGCTGCAGCGCATCCGGCGTCTCGGCCACCGCCAGGATGGCTTCCCGAAACGCACGCCGCGCCCGCATGAGGAGCGATTCGGCGGCCTTGGTGCCGACGTTGAGTTGCTCGGCGATGTCCCGGAGCGATAGCCCGTCGACGTACTTGAGCTCGAGGATCTCGCTGTAGTGCTCGGGCAGCGTATCGACCGTCGCCTGCACGAGGCGGCGGACGTCCTGCTGCCAGGCGCGCAGATCCGGCTGCTCGGCCGCGGGCGCCACGAAGGATTCCAGGATTGCGCGCACGTTCGGTTGATCCTCGAGTAACACCACGGTGCGCGTCTCGCGGTTCATCGCGCGCTGGTAGTCGATGAGCGTGTTGCGACACACCTGGCAGAACCAGGTGTAGAGCGCGGCCTCGCCGCGGTAAGTGTCGAGGCGCTCGATCGCCTTGCAGAACGTCTGCTGCACGACCTCGCGCGCGGCCTCCTGGTCGCCAGCGAGCCGTGCCAGGGCGAAGCGGTAAAGCCGTGGGAAAAAGCTGTCGAACAGCCGCCGGAAGGCTGCCTCGTCGCCGCCGAGGATCCTGCGGGCCAGCGCCCGATCCACGTGGATCGTGTCACTCACACGGGCTTTCGCTCCGTCATCGTCGTTAGACGGCAGCCGCCGGGAATTCCTTCGCAGATTACTCGGGTGGGCCAGCGATTCGCGACCTGAGGGCGGCTACGCGTTCCGGTTCGAGAGAACCCGGTGAGGGATTTTCAGCCCTTCCCCTAACCGTTCCGCGGGTCTGTTGCTTTCCACTTTGCGAGGGAGTACCGGTAGGTCCCGACCGGTCCGTTCGGGGAGGGAACAACAAATGGACGCCGGAAAGCTGATCGCGATGATCGTGGTCGCGTCATTCGTCATCGATCGAATCGCAGCCGCGACTTTCTTCCTGCTCTCTTTCAGCAAGACATGGGACGCCTGGTTTCCGGATCCTCGCTTCGTCGGCGATGAACGCGCGAAAGCGGCCGCGGAACGCAGGCTCAAGCTGGTCTACTACTGCGTCGTGGGAGCGCTCGCTCTCATCATCACGAGCGCGTGGGACATGCGCATCCTGAGCCAACTCGAGCTGCCCGCAGGCAGCGATGGCCTCGACTGGCTATTCACCGCCGTCGTCCTCACCGGCGGCTCGGGGCAGATCGCGGAGCTGCTGCGTGCGCCACATACCGGCAAGCTCCCGACTCCGGCGCCGGAGCCTCTGAAGATCAGCGGCTCCATCACGCTGCACGATGCGGCCCCGGAGGCAACGCGCCGGCGCGAGTAGTACGCGGAGAGCGTGCTCGTGCGCACACTCGACTTCACGCTCACCGGCCTGACGGAGGACTTGCGACCGCGGCGTGATCGCAGGCTCGGTCGCGCGGCCACTCTCGTCGCCGTCCTGGCGGGTATCTTTGTGCTCGCCACCGCGGAGTTGCGGCTCGATCCCGGCAATCAGGACTTTGGCGAGCAGCGGGTTGGGACGTCGGGCCAGGTCGCGAGTTTCTGGCTGGAGAATTCGTCGAAAGAGACGTTCGAGGTCGAGACGCGGGTCGAAGGCGACGCGGCCAGCGA
>DATFEQ010000085.1:0-28774 GCA_035250905.1 Steroidobacteraceae bacterium | reverse complement strand
GTTCGCCTCGAGCTCGACGCTCGCCCGGCAGATCGAGAATGGCGCGGCCGCCGACATCTTTCTCTCCGCGGACGAGGAATGGATGAGTTACCTCGACGAGCGCAAGCTCGTGGTGAAGGAGTCCTGGTCGCGACCGCTCGGTAATCGCCTGGCCCTGATCGCGCCGACAGATCGTCCCGGCGCGGTTCAGCTCGAAAAAGGCGTCGATCTCGCGGCGCTTCTCGGTGCCGGAAGACTCGCCACCGGCGATCCCGCACACGTGCCTGTGGGGCGTTATGCACAACAGGCGCTCGAGTATCTCGGTGCGTGGCAGGCGGTCGAGCCCCGGCTCGCGCGCGCGGAGAACGTGCGCGCCGCACTGGCGCTCGTGGAACGCGGCGAGGCGCCCCTGGGGATCGTGTATGCGACCGATGCGCGCGTCGCGAAGTCGGTCAAGGTCGTGGCCGAGTTTCCCGAGGAGAGCCACGCGCCGATTCGCTACTCATTCGCGATCCTCGCGGGCCACGACAACGCGGAGGTGCGCGAGGCCTTCGTGTTTCTCACTTCTCCCGCAGCCCTCGACGTCTTCCGCAAGCAAGGCTTCGTCGTGCCGTGAGCGCCTGGCTGAGCCCGGAAGAATGGCAGGCCTTCCAGCTGAGCCTCGAAGTGGCAGCGCGGAGTGTCGCGCTGAGCCTCCCATTCGCGATTGCGATGGCATGGCTGCTGGCACGGCGGCGCTTCCTCGGCAAGACGCTGCTCGATGCGGCGGTCCATCTGCCGCTCGTTCTGCCGCCGGTGGTCGTCGGCTATTTCCTGTTGCTGATCCTGGGCACGCGCGGGCCCATCGGTGCGTGGCTCGCTGAGCACTTTGGCGTGCGGCTCGTGTTCACGACCGCCGGCGCCGCGCTCGCGACCGCCGTCATGTCCTTTCCGCTCGTGGTGCGTGCGATCCGCCTCTCGATCGAGAACATCGATCCCAACCTGGAAGCCGCCGCGCGCACACTGGGCGCACGCGCGTGGGATCGGTTCTTCACCATCACGCTGCCGCTCACGCTCCCCGGAATCCTCGCGGGCGTGATCGTCGCCTTCTCCGCGAGCCTCGGCGAGTTCGGCGCCGTGATCACCTTCGTCTCCAACATCCCGGGCGAAACCCGCACCCTGCCGCTCGCGCTCTACACCGCGATCCAGACGCCCGCGGGTGACGCGGCCGCGGCGCGACTCGCGATCCTTTCCGTCGGACTCGGGCTGGCGGGACTCGCACTCTCGGAATGGCTGGCCCGCAGCGTGCGCCGGCGGCTGGGCCCGTAGCCGTGCTCGAGTTCGATTGCAAGGTGCGCCGTGGCGCCTTCGAACTCGAGGCGGCCTTCTCCGTCGCCACCCCGGGAGTCACGGCGCTGTTCGGGCGCTCGGGTTCCGGCAAGTCGACCGTGATCGCGCTGCTCGCCGGCCTGCTCGCACCTGACCGCGGCCGGATCGCGCTCGATGGCCTCACGCTCATCGACACGCACGCACGACTCAACGTGCCGGCCGAGGAACGTGCGACGGGCTGTGTGTTCCAGGACGCGCGCCTGTTTCCGCATCTCAACGTGCGTCACAACCTGCTCTATGGCCTGCAGCGCGTGCGCGGACGACCAGCGCCGATTCGCTTCGAGGCCATTGTGGAGCTGCTCGGCCTGAGCACGCTGCTCGACCGCCGCACGCGTGAGCTCTCGGGCGGCGAACGCCAACGCGTGGCGCTCGGCCGGGCCTTGCTCGCGCAGCCACGCCTGTTGCTGCTCGATGAGCCGCTCGCTTCGCTCGATGCCGGGCGCCGCGACGAGGTGCTGCCCTATTTCGAGCGGCTGCGCCACGAGCTGCGCGTACCGATCATCTACGTGAGCCACGATTTCGAGGAAGTGCTGCGCCTCGCCGAGCAGGTGATCCTGCTCGATCACGGGCGCGTGAGTGCGTCGGGCTCACTGCAACAGATCTGCCTGTCGGACGCGCTGCATGCAATCGTCGGTGCCGGCGTCATCGGCACGCTCCTCGAAGCGACTGTGCAGCAGGTTCATCCCGAGGAGCGCATCGCGACGCTGGCGAGCGGCCCGCTGTCACTACGCGTAGCGCTCGGTGACATCGAGCCCGGGACGCGCGTGCGCCTTTACGTGCCCGCCGACGATGTCCTGATCGCGCTCGAAGCGCCGCGCGCCGTGAGTGCGCGCAATGTCCTTCCGGTCGTGGTCGCGCGCCTCGAGCCGCTCAACGGCTCGGTGCTCGTGCACCTGACCGCGGCGTCCTCACAACCGCTGCTCGCGCGCGTCACGCACAGCGCCGTACGCGAGCTCGCGCTCGCGCCCGGGAAACCCTGTTTCGCATTGGTGAAGGCCGTGGCCGCTCAGGGGCGGCGCTTCGACGGTCGCGTGCGATTCGCTTGACGCGGCGGCAACGGCCGCCGTGCGGGACGTGCACGCGACCGGCTGGTACCCACTGCCGCATGACGAACCCACGGCCCGAGCTCGCGACGCGCAATTTTTTCAATCGTCGACTGCAGCATCCGAAAGCGGTCGATGAGCTTGCGGCCGGCCGGCGTCAGGCGCGCCCCGCCGCCGTGTGCGCCACCCGTGGCGGTCTCGAACACCGGCTCATCGAGCGCGTGATTCAGGCTTTCGAGCTTGAGCCAGGCCTGGCGATAGCTCATCTTCATGGCCCGGGCCGCGGCGCTGATCGAGGCGTGGCGGCCCACCAGGTCGAGCAGCTCGATCTTGCCGGGGCCCACGGAGTGGCCGTTGGGCAGGTCGATGCGGAAGCGGATGAGGCTCATCTGGTCATCTTAAGCATTTGTAATAAGATACGGGACCGGTTCATACACGTTCCATGCCGGCCGCCTGCCTAGCTCACGAGACCACAGGGGAATGACATGAAATCGTTGATTGTTGCGTCGCTTGCAGTTTGGGGTCTCTTTGGCGCGGCCGCTCACGCGGCGTGCGTCTATCCCAGGGCGCCGACGAATATTCCTGACGGCGAGACCGCCACCAAGGAGCAGATGGTCGAGGCCAACAAGGAATTCAAGAAGTACAACGACGAGATGACCGCCTATCTCAACTGCATCAAGCTCGAGTCGGACGACACGATCGCCGCGATGTCCAAGGAGCAGCCGGCCACGGACGAGGAAAAGAAGGCGCTCGAAGCCAAGAAGCTCGAGTTCGAGCGGCAACAGACGGAGAAGCACAATGCCGCGGTGGATGAAGTCTCGGCGGTGGTCGAGCGCTTCAACGAGCAGGTCCGCCTGTACAAGAAAAAGCAGAGCGGCTGATTCCAATGCCCGGGTGTTGATTGGGTGGCGGGCATAGCGCCCGCACGCATCATGCTGTCTCCAGCAGAAGCCGAAGCACTCATCGATCAGCACCTCACCTGCCTGCCGATCGAATCGCTGCCCCTCGCCCAGAGCATGGGCGCGATCCTGCGCGAGAACGTCTACGCCGAGCGCGACCAGCCACCGTTTGACCGCGTCGCGATGGACGGCGTCGCGATCGCGAGCGTCGCATGGCGCGGTGGTCGGCGCGCCTTTCGCCTGCAGGGCACGCAGGCCGCCGGCGATCCGCAGATCCGCCTGGCGGTCTCCGAGGGTTGCATCGAAGTAATGACGGGCGCGGTGCTGCCGCAGGGTTGCGACACCGTGATCCCGGTCGAGCACCTCGAGGTCGTGAACGGCGAGGCGCGAGTCAAGACCGGCACCGAGGCGACCGCCGGACAGAATGTGCATCGACGCGCGTCCGACAGCCGCCAGGGCGAGTTGCTGCTCAAGGTCGGTACCCTGCTGCGCGCACCGGAGGTCGCGGTGGCGGCTTCCGCCGGCATGTCGCGCGTGCGCGTGAGCGGTCAACCGGCCGTGATCGTGATCTCGACCGGTAATGAGCTGATCGAGCCCGGCGAGCCGATCCTGTCACACCAGGTGCGCCGCTCGAATTCGTACGGCGTGGCCGCGGCGCTGCGCCAACGCGGGTTCGCGCGCGTGGCCGACGATCATTTGGCGGACGATCACGAAGTGTTGCGCGAGCGGCTCACGCTGCACCTCGACACGCACGATGTGCTCGTGTTGAGCGGTGGAGTGTCGATGGGCCGGTACGATCTGGTGCCGAAGGTGCTCGAGGAACTCGGCGTGCGGCTGGTGTTTCACCGCATCGCCCAGCGGCCGGGGAAGCCGATGTGGTTCGGCGTGGCCGGTGGCGGCCAGGCCGTGTTCGCGCTGCCCGGAAATCCTGTGTCCACGCTCATGTGCGTGGCGCGTTATGTCCTCCCGGCGCTCGATCGCGCGATGGCGCGCGAGACGCCGCCGACGGAGCGCATCGCGATCGCGGAGCAGGTGGAGTTCAAGGCCCCGATGGCGTACTTTCTCCCGGTCGCGGTGAAATACGATGACTGGGGCCGGCCGTGGGCTCACCCCAGACCCACCCGCGGATCGGGAGACTTCGTCTCCCTCGCAGGCACTGACGGATTCGTGGAACTCCCTCCCGGACCCAATGTCTGGCCGAAGGGCTTCGTAACCCGCTTGTTCCGGTGGTAGGCATGACGGTTGATCGTGAATTCAAGCTGGTAGCGCTAAAGGGCAGCGCGGTCCCGGTCGATACGCGTGGCCGTGCGTTGCACGACCTGCGCATCTCGGTCATGGACCGCTGCAATTTCCGCTGCCCGTATTGCATGCCGCGCGAGATGTTCCACGAGAACTACCAGTTCCTGAAGAGCAGCGAGCGGCTCTCGTTCGACGAGATCGTGCGGCTCACGCGGCTGTTCGTTTCGCTGGGCGTGCGCAAGGTGCGGCTCACGGGCGGCGAGCCGTTGCTGCGCGCCAACCTGCCGGACCTGGTGGGCGAGCTCACCTCGCTCGCGGGAGTCGAGGACGTCGCGCTCACGACCAACGGTATGCTGCTCGCCAAGTACGCCGCCGAGCTCAAGGCCAACGGGCTCAACCGCGTCACCGTGAGCCTCGACAGCCTCGACGAGGAAGTTTTCCGCAAGATGAGCGGCGGGTTCGGCGGCCGTGACCAGGTGCTCGACGGCATCCGCGCCGCGCGCGAAGCCGGCCTCACGCCGATCAAGGTGAACGCCGTGGTCGAACGCGGCCTGAACGATCACACCGTGCTCGACATGGTCGAGCACTTCCGTGGCAGCGGCAGCATCGTGCGCTTCATCGAGTACATGGACGTCGGCAACCGCAACCACTGGACGCTCGATCGCGTGGTGCCGTCGCGCGAGTTGATGCAACGGATCCACGCGCGCTGGCCGGTGCGCCCGGTCGCGGAGAATTACCGCGGTGAGGTGGCGGAACGCTACGTGTTCGAAGACGGCGCCGGCGAGATCGGATTCATCTCGTCCGTCACCGAGCCCTTCTGCGGCGCATGCTCGCGCGCGCGGTTGTCATCCGACGGCGTGCTGTATACCTGTCTCTTTGCCACGCGCGGCCACGATCTGCGAGGCCCGCTCCGCCAGGGAGCGCCCGACGAGGAGCTGCTCGAGCGGATCCGCGGCACCTGGAAGGCGCGCACCGACCGCTACAGCGAGCTGCGCGCGACGCTGCACGATTCCGCGGAAAAGAAAGTGGAGATGTACTACATCGGCGGTTGAGCATGAGCACCCTGTCGCACATCGATTCGAGTGGCCGTCCGAGCATGGTCGACGTCAGCGAGAAAGTCGCGACGCATCGCACCGCGGTGGCGCAGTCGCTCGTGGTCCTGCCGCCGCCGGTTGCCGAGGCTTTGTCAGGCGCCGGCTTCAGGACAGCCAAGGGACCGGTGTTCGATACGGCGATCATCGCGGGCGTGATGGCAGCAAAACGCACGCATGAACTGATTCCGTTCTGTCATCCGCTCGGTGTCGAGAACTGCAAGGTCGAGATCCGCATGCAGAGCGCCACCGAGATCGCGATCCGTTGCACGGTGAGCGTGCATCACAAGACCGGTGTCGAGATGGAGGCACTCACCGGCGCCTCCGTGGCGGCGCTTACGATCTACGACATGTGCAAGGCGCTTTCGCACGACATCGTCATCAGCGAGATCCGCCTGCTCGAGAAGCGCGGCGGCAAGAGCTCGCACCCTCACCCCGGCCCTCTCCCGCCTGCGGGAGAGGGAGCGAAGCGATGAGCGCGCCGCTCTACGGCCTGGTACTCGCGGGCGGCGCCAGCTCGCGCATGCAGCGCGACAAGGCGGCCCTCCTCTATCACGACCGGCCACAACTCGAGTGGACGTTCGACCTCCTGAGCGAAGTCTGCGAGCGCGTGTTCGTCTCCGTGCGGCAGGACCAGGTCGCCGACGAGGTCCGCAGTCGCTTTCCCCAGATCATCGATCG
This sequence comes from Steroidobacteraceae bacterium, assembly GCA_035250905.1. Classification (GTDB taxonomy): domain Bacteria; phylum Pseudomonadota; class Gammaproteobacteria; order Steroidobacterales; family Steroidobacteraceae; genus DATBVX01. The sequence goes on along the minus strand of DATFEQ010000085.1, from coordinate 22,474 downwards.
CCTGCAGGACAAGGGACCGATTGCCGGCATTGCCGCGGCCCAGGCCGAGGCACCCGAGGCCGCGTGGCTCGTGGTCGCCTGCGACCTGCCGTTCCTCGACCGCGCCACGCTCGATCATCTCCTGGAGCAGCGCGACCGCTCGCGTTACGCGACGGCCTACCGCAGCGCGCACGACGGGTTGCCCGAACCGCTGTGTGCGATCTATGAGCCGGTCAGCCGGGTCGCCATCGATGAGTACCTGACGTCCGGCAGGCAGTGTCCTCGCAAATTCCTGGGCGAGGCCGATGTCAGGCTCCTCGATCAGCCCGATCCGCGCTCGCTCGACAACGTCAACACGGTCGAGGAACACCGCGCGGCGACGCGCATTCTCGGAGCGTAGATGACGCGCACGATCCACGTGCAGTACTACGCGGTGTTGCGTGAACAGGCGGGCCGCGGCGAGGAAGTGCTGCAGACTGCGGCCAGGACGCCCGCCGAACTCTACGCCGAGCTGCGGCAGCGCCATTCCTTCGGCCTGGCGCGCGAGCAACTCAAGGTCGCCGTCAATTCCGAGTTCTCCGACTGGTCGAGCCCGCTCAAGGACAACGACGCGGTGGTATTCATTCCGCCGGTGGCGGGTGGATGAGCGCCTTTCGTTTCAGCGCCGAGCCCTTCGAGCCCGCCGCGGCGCGCGCGTCGCTCGCCGATCCCGAGGCCGGCGGCTATGCGTCGTTCGAGGGCTGGGTGCGCAACCACAACGAAGGACTCGCGGTGACGCGCCTCGAATACGAGGCCTTCGAGGCGCTCGCGGTCAAGGAAGGCGAGCGCATCATCGCGGAGGCCCGCGGTCGATTTCCGATCCTCGATGCGGCCTGCGTGCATCGCGTCGGATCGCTCGCGGTCGGTGACCTGGCGGTCTGGGTCGGTGTGAGCGCGCACCATCGCGACGAGGCGTTCGCGGCGTGCCGCTACATCATCGACGAGGTCAAGCACCGCGTCCCGATCTGGAAGAAGGAGCACTACGTCAACGGCGACTCGGGCTGGGTGAACTGCGAGCGCTGCGCCGAGCCTGCGCACGGACCCTCACCCCGACCCTCTCCCGCAAGCGGGAGAGGGCGTGAAGATCTTCACCCTCTCCCCCTCGGGGAGAGGGATGGGGTGAGGGGTCTTACTCCAGACTACTCGCGCCAGATCGCGCTCAAGGATGTGGGCACTGCCGGCCAGGCACGCTTGCGCGCAGCGCGGGTGCTGGTGGTTGGCGCGGGCGGTCTCGGCGTGCCGGTGCTTTCTTATCTCGCCGGTGCCGGCGTCGGCACGCTTGGCATCGTGGACGGCGATCGGCTCGAGGCCAGTAACCTCCATCGCCAACCGCTTTACACGCTCGCCGACGTCGGTCGCCCGAAGGCCGAGCTCGCCGCGGCGCGCCTGCGCGCGTTGAACCCTGAGATCGACGTGCGCGCGCATGCCATCCGTCTCGACGCAGGTAACGTCGGGCAGCTGCTCGAGTCGTACGAGCTGGCGATCGACTGCAGCGACAACTTCGCGACCAAGTTTCTCCTCAACGATGCCTGCGTGCTGGCGAGCAAGCCCGCGGTGTTCGCGAGCGTGTACCAGTACGAGGGGCAACTGCAGGTGTACCGGCCGCAGGAAGACACCGCGTGCCTGCGTTGTCTCTGGCCGGAAGCGACGCGCGATGGTCTCGTCGGCAACTGCGCCGAGGCGGGCGTGCTCGGCCCGGTTCCGGGCGTGCTCGGCAGCCTGCAGGCGATCGAGGCCCTGAAGCTGCTCCTCGATCTGCCAGGACAACTGCGCGGCGAGTTGCTGATCCTCGATTTGCTGTCGCATGCCACGCGGCGCATTCGCGCTCCGCGCGCGACACCGTGCCGGAGCGGCGCTTGTGCGCGCATCACCTCGATCGCGCGACCCACGGATGCACCGGCCGATCTCGAGGTGGCCTTCGGTTCGCTCGCCAGGGCGGCGCGTGACGGCTACGCCATCATCGACATCCGCGATGACAAGGAAGCGGCGAGCGCCCCCGTGACCGGCGTCGAGCACGCACACATCCCGATGTCAGCGTTGCTCGAGGATCCGCGCTCGCTCGATCCGCAGCAGCGCTACCTGCTCGTGTGCGCACGCGGCTCGCGCAGCCGCGCCACGGCGCTGGAGCTGCGTCATCACGGCTTGCCGCGAGTGTTCTCACTGCGCGGTGGTATCGCAGGACTCTGAGCCCTCACGCCAGCCCTCTCCCGCCAAGCGGGAGAGGGCGCAATGCACCGCGATGTCCCCTCGCCCCGCCTTGCGGGGAGAGGGTTAGGGTGAGGGGGTCTTGGCGCAGTCGCAGACGTTGCAGCCCTTGTCGAAGACCACCTTCCAGTTCCCGTCAGCTCCGCGCCGCCAGATGGAATTGAACGTGCCCACGCGTTTGCCGTCGGGCGTGTAGACGGGGCCGCTGCTGTGCGCCAGCGTGCCGGATTCGAGCACCTCGACCTGCGCCGACTCCCAGGAGAACGGCGCATCCTTGCCCTCGAAGAGCGGCTTCCAGCTCGCCACCACCGCCGCCTTGCCGTGGATCGCTTGGTCGCGATCGAAGAACACTGCATCCTCGGCCACCCATGCCGCGAACGCGTCGAGGCTGCGATCCGCCATCGAGCGCGCGAAGGCCGTCTCGGCGGTTCGGACCTGCTGCGCCAGCTCGGCCGCTGTGTCGGCGTGGACCGGCGAACTGATAATGGCCAATGACAGGCCGAGTAGCAGACTGGGTTTCATACTGGCGCTCCTCGTTCTTCTGGATCGTTCGCGCCCGGCCGAGCGCAGGTTGCGCGCCATCAGACCTGCAGGAACAACGAAGCGCAATACTTTCGGGACGAACACCACGCAACTCGGTGCCACCGCGAGCGCAATGGCCGATTCCTTGCGCTGCGGCGAGAATGCGAACGCGACAGGTCGGAGGGTAAAGACCATGACGACAACTCTGCCAACAGTGGTTCGGGCCGTTCTGCCGCTCATCGCGCTCGTGTCGTGCGCCGGCGGTTGCAGCACGGCGCCCACTCAGACCTCGACGACCGCCTTCGAATTCGGTGTCATCGGCGACGGGCCATACGTGCAGGCGACCGAATCGCTGTTCGCGGGCCTGATCGCGGACATGAATCGCGCTGAGCTCGCCTTCGTCCTGCACGTCGGAGATATCCAGGCGGATGCGCGGCTGCCCTACTCCGGCGGTGCCCCGACCTGCACCGATGAGTCCTTGCAGAGCCGGCTCGAGATGTTCTCCACCTCGCGTCATCCGTTCATTCTCACGCCGGGCGACAACGAGTGGACAGACTGTCACTTCGTGAAAGACCGCAGCGTGGATCCGCTCGAACGCCTCGAGAGGCTGCGCGCGCTTTTCTTTGCCAGCGACCAGTCGCTCGGCCAGCAGCGCATGACCCTCCTCGCCCAGGCCTCTGACAGCGCGCACGCGCAGTACGTCGAGAACCGGCAGTGGCTCCATCGCGGCGTACGGTTCGTGACGCTGCACATCGTCGGCAGCAACGACAACCTGGGCCGCACCCCGGAGATGGATCGCGAGCACGCGCAGCGCACGGCCGCCAACCTGGCCTGGCTGGCACAGGCGTTTCAGCGCGCCCGGGACGAGAGAGCCCGCGCGCTCGTCATCGTGATACAGGCCGATCCGCAGTTCGCCACGACGTGGTCCACCACGCAGGTCGAACGCTACCTGCCCGGCCTGACCGTGACCGTCCCCGAGCGGCGCATCGCAACGGGCTACGATGAGTTTCGGGCCGCGCTCGAGCGCGAGCTCGCAACGTACGCGCAGCCGGTGCTGCTCATCCACGGTGACACGCATATCGCACGGATCGACCGGCCCTTGCTGCGCACGGACGGCCGCGTGATCGACAACTTCATCCGGCTCGAGAGCTTCGGCCATCCGGATGTGCACTGGGTGCGCGTGCGGATCGACCCCGCGGCCTCGGGCCTGTTCTCGTTCACGCAGGAGATGGGAAAAACGGGGTCAGATTTGTTTTCCGAATCCCAGGGAAAATAAATCTGACCCCGTTTTCAGGCGCGCACCTGGCCGCTGCCGCGCACGACGTACTTGTAGCTCGTGAGCTGCTCCACGCCGACCGGTCCGCGCGCGTGGAACTTGTCGGTCGAGATGCCGATCTCGGCGCCCATCCCGAACTCGCCGCCGTCCGCGAACTGCGTCGAGGCGTTGTGCAGCACGATCGCACTGTCGACACGTGCCAGGAATTTCTCCGCGGTCGGCTTGTGCTCCGTGACGATCGACTCCGTGTGCGCCGAACCGTACTTGTGGATGTGCTCGATCGCGCCTTCGACGCCGTCCACGACGCGCGCGGAGATGATGGCGTCGAGATATTCCGTGTACCAATCGTCCTCGGTTGCTGGCCGCACGCGCGGGTCGACCTTCTGCACCTGCGCGTCGCCGCGCACTTCGCAGCCGGCCTCGAGCAACGCCTTGACGATCGGCGCGAGATGCGTCGGCGCACAGGCGCGATCGATCAGCAGTGTCTCGGCGGCTCCACAGATGCCGGTACGCCGCATCTTGGCGTTGAGGACGATGCTGCGGGCCATGTTGACGTCGGCCTCGCGATCGACGTAGACGTGACAATTGCCCTCGAGATGGCCGATGACGGGCACGCGCGCTTCTTTCTGTACGCGTTCGATGAGGCTCTTGCCGCCGCGCGGCACGAGCACGTCGATGTAGTCGGCCATGCCCGCCAGCAGGTAACCGACGGCGGCCCGATCGGTCGTGGGCACGAGCTGGATCGCGGCGCGCGGCAGCTGCGCCGCCTCGAGGCCGTGCTGGAGACATTCGTGGATAGCATGACTCGAATGCTGGCTCTCCGAGCCGCCTCGCAGGATCACGGCATTGCCCGACTTGAGGCACAGCGCGCCGGCGTCGGCCGTCACGTTCGGACGGCTCTCGTAGATGATCCCGATCACGCCGAGCGGCACCCGCACACGCTGAATGACGAGGCCGTTGGGCCGTTTCCAGGTCTGCAGCACCGTCCCGACCGGATCGGGTAGTTGCACGATCGCATCGATGCCCGCGGCCATCGATTCGATGCGCGGCAGATCGAGCCGCAGCCGGTCGAGCATCGCGCTCGTCATGCCGGCGCGCGTGGCCGCCTGCACGTCGCGCGCGTTGGCGGCCAGCAACTCGTTGCGCCGTCGCAGCAGCTCATCGGCCCCCTTCTGCAACCCCGCGTTCTTCTGCTCGGTGGTCGCATGCGCGAGCACCTGCGCCGCGGCGAGGGCCGCGCGGCCCATCGAATCCATCAGCTCGCCGAGCGATTGCGCCGGCGCTGCGCCATCGGCATCCAGCACTTCGGTGGTCATGGCTCCGTCCTGGCCGCTTCCTGCTCCACGGTGTGCGGCTCGCTGCGCTTGCCGAGCCACACGAGATCGTCCCGGTGAATCATCTCGTCGCGGCCGCGATATCCCAGCAGCGATTCGATCTCCGCGCTCCTGCGCCCCATGATGCGCGCGGCGTCGTGATCGGAATACGCGCTGATGCCGCGTGCGATCTCCGTGCCATCCGGCCCGAGCACGCTCACGGTGTCGCCCCGCTCGAAGCGGCCGATTGCCTTGACCACGCCCGCCGGCAACAGACTCTTGCCGCTTGCTAGGGCCGACACCGCTCCGGCATCGATCGCGAGCGCACCCGCCGGTCGCAGCGTACTCGCGATCCACTGCTTGCGCACGCTCACGGGCGAGCTCGACGGCAGGAACCAGGTGCAGCGCGCGCCCTCCTCGATGCGGCGCAGGGGATGCGCGACGCGACCGCTCGCGATGCACAGGGCGCACCCGGCGTTGAGCGCGATGCGCGCCGCGGCGAGCTTGGTCGCCATGCCGCCGGTGCCGACGTCGGTCAGCGACCCGCCCGCCATCGCTTCGATCTCGGGAGTGATCTGGAATACCTTGCTGACGAACTGGGCGTTGCGGTCCTTGGCAGGATCGGTGGTGTACAACCCGTCGGTGTCGGAGAGCAGCACCAGACAATCGGCGCTGATGGTCTGCGCGACGCGCGCCGCGAGCCGATCGTTGTCGCCGTAGCGGATTTCGGCGGTCGCCACCGTATCGTTCTCGTTGATGACGGGAATCGCCTCGAGCCTGAGGAGCGTATTGAGCGTGCTGCGCGCATTGAGATAGCGCCGTCGGGTCTCGGTGTCATCGAGCGTCAGGAGCACTTGGGCAACGGTCAGGCCGCGATCCTCGAGCGCTTCCTTCCACGCGTGCGCGAGCCGAATCTGCCCGACCGCCGCGGCTGCCTGGCTCTCCTCGAGCCTGAGCCTGCCCGCCGGCAACTTGAGATGGCGCCGACCGAGCGCAATCGCCCCGGACGAGACCAGCAGGATTTCCTGCTTGCGGCGACGCACGCGTGCGACGTCATCGATGAGGGTGTCGAGCCAGCTGCGATTGACGCGCCCGCTCGCCTGGTCGACCAGGAGCGCAGAACCCACCTTCACGATCACCCGCCGCGCGTGCGCGAGCGTCCGTGCCATCTCTTTTCGCTCGGCAACCGTCATGTGAGCACTATACGTGAGGCCCTCGGCAGTGACTTGTCGCCCGCCGACGTCAGTCCGTAGTGATCTGTCCGGTCATGAGTGCGGCGGCACCTGCGGCCACGAGCATCAGCAGCACGCCGGGAATGACGCGCAATGCAAATGCCGCGCCCCCGCCGATCCATGCCAACACGGCCTTGGTCACCGTGTTGGTGGCAAGAGCAAGCAGCACGGCGAGCGCGCCCGCGTTCACCGTGAGGCTCCCGGACTTCGCCAGGTTGGCGGCGGAGGCCGCAGCGGAATGCGCATCGGCGAAGCCGGCGACGGCAATGCCGAGCAGACCGCCGCCGCTCCCGTACCGGCTCGTCAGGAACGCCGCGACGAATGACACGGCGGTAATCGTGGCCGCCAGGATCAGTGGGATCTTGAGCTCGAACGCCCGGCCCCGGGGTGCCGCCGCGCTCGGCTTCTTGCCCTGCACCGCCCGATAGGCAAACGCCGCTCCATACGCGACCGCGACCAGCCCGGCCGCCACCAGTGCCGGCCACAAGGGCCGCAGCAGCGCCCGGTTGGTTACCGCGATGATGATGGCGAGCTCCACCACGGTCGCGACCGACGAGAGGGCCGCACCCGCCACAGCGGGGCGCAGCAGTTCCCGGTGCTCGCGGCTGCGACTACCCATGCTCGCAATGGTCGCCGAGCTCGAGATGAAGCCGCCGGCCAAGCCCGACAGGGCGAGTCCGGCTGTCGGACCGAGCGTGCGCAGCGCGACGTATCCTGCTGCATTGACGAGCATGACGAGCAAGGCGAGTGTCCAGATGAGGCGCGGGTTGATGACCTCGTAGGGGTCGATGGCGCGATCGGGGAGAACGGGTAACACCACGAGCCCCGCGCCCGCGAGCAGCAGGCCATCCATGATTTCGCGGTCCGACAGGCGCTCGCTGACGAACGCGTGCAGCCACGAGCGCGATGCGAGCAACAGGGCCACGAGCGTTCCAAGCCCTGCGGCCAACACCGGCATGCGCAGCGCGAGGCCGCCGAGGAAGGCGGTCAGGACCATCGCTGCCTCAGTGGTCAGGCCGGGATCCTGCTCGGAGCTGCGCCAGTAGGAGATCGCGGCCAGCACCGTCGTGACTGCGACCGCCGCCAGCAGACCGGTGAGCTCGCCTGCCAATTGTCCGGCAGCGCCGAGCAGGGCTACCAGGACGAACGTGCGCACGCCGGCGGCGCCCCGGCTTGGCCCACTACCCTTGCGCCGTTCCCGGTCGACGCCGATGAGAAACCCGATGCCCAGCGCGACACCGAGCCCGATGAAGGTCGCTTCGAGTCCGTCCATGCGGCTTGCTCTGCAGCGTAGATTGCCGCTGCACCATGCCGTTGCGTGCGGAGCGGGTCAAGGCAGCGAACACCGCAGACGCGCGTCAACTTCGGCCGATTGCCTGCCTCCGCGCGACACCCTACACTTCTTTGCCGACTCGAATCCCGCCCGTTTCCGAGGTGTCCAGTGGTCAGAGATTACGATCCGGTTCCCGGCCAGTGGTACGAGAACCTGGAGGAAGAAGAGACATTCCAGGTCCTCAAGGTGGACGAGGATTCGGAGCTCATCGAGATTCAGTATCTCGACGGCGATGTCGAGGAGATCGACCTCGAGTCGTGGGCGGAAATGGACCTCGAGAAGCGCGACGAGCCGGAGGGCTGGTCGGGCTCCGAGGGCGATGACGACGAAGAAGAAGCGGTGGAAGAAGAAGAGGAAGACGAGGACGACGACGACTGGGACGACGATGATGAAGACGACGATGACGATGACCTCGACGACGACGACGAAGAACGCGAAAACTATTGATTGATCACCGGCCTCAGGTCGACGGCGCGAGCGCCAACCCGATGAGCCGTCGAAGTTGCGCGAGCATATGAGCGCGGCGGGTCCTCTCGACAGCTGGTTTCACGAACGCGAGTCGGCCTGGCTCTACCGGCAAGTCGTCGCGTGCGAACCCGATCCCCGCCGCAAGGCATTGTTCGAATCGCTCGCCGCCGCCGCGGAGCGACAGGCCGAGCGCTGGGAACGCAGCGCCGGGCGCGTGCCCACCTTCTCACCCACTGTGCGCGCGCACATCGTCGCCTGGTTGCTCCGACGCGTAGGCCCTCGCTCGCTCAAGCCGGCGCTCGCCGCGATGAAGTTGCGCGGCCTGTCGGTGTACGACCCAGGCGCGTTGCCCGGTCATGAAATGCCCACCTCGGTGGAACAGGTCGGCCTCAGGCACAAGAGCGTCTCCGGAGGAAACCTGCGCGCCGCGGTGTTCGGCGTAAACGATGGCCTGGTCTCGAACACCAGCCTGATCGTGGGCGTCGCCGGTGCGGGCGCGGGGGTCGATTTCATGCTCACGGGCGGGGTGGCCGGCCTGCTTGCCGGCGCCTTGTCGATGGCGGCGGGCGAGTACGTGTCGGTGCGTTCACAACGCGAGATGTACGAATACCAGATCGCGCTCGAGCGCGCGGAGCTCGACGAGTACCCCGAGGAAGAAGCCGAGGAGCTGGCGTTGATCTACAACGCGCGCGGGCTGCCGCTCGAACGCGCGCGCGAATTGAGCGCGCAGCTCATTGCAAATCCCGCCAACGCCCTGGAGGCGCTCGCGCGCGAAGAGCTGGGCCTCAATCCCGACGACCTCGGCTCGCCCTGGGGTGCGGCGCTCGCTTCGTTCGTGTCGTTCGCGCTGGGCGCGGCGCTGCCGCTGATTCCGCTGCTGGCACGCGTGACTCCCGGACAGGTGTTGCCCGCCGTGGCGGTGGTGAGCGGATGCGGCTTGTTCGCCGTCGGTCTCGCGATCAGCCTGTTCACGGGACGGAGCGCGTGGCGTAGCGGCCTGCGCATGCTCGCCATCGGGGCGGGTGCGGGCATCGCGACCTGGCTGATCGGGCGGTTGCTCGGTATCGCGATCGCCTGAGCGTTAGCTCGCCAGCTTGCGCAGTTCGCGGTGCGAATCCTTGAGCGCGTGCTTCTCGCCCCGCGCCAGCCGCTTGCGCAGCTCGACGCGCAACGGCGCATCCAGTGCATCCCGATGGCGGGTCACCCACTTGCGCGCGTCACGGCCGTCGAGATAACGCCCGACGGCGTTCTGCGTGGCGCGTGCCGGTGCCGACAGGCGCTCCGCATCGAGTCCCAGCTGCCTGCCGAGCACTTCGGTCACGTAGCGGCTCGCCTTGGCCTGGATGCGCAGGCGGTGCAACGTCCGCGCCTTGCCGTTGACCTGCCGCCGACTGTGGGCGAGCGCCTGTGCGGACTCAAGCAACATCGCACGCGCGAGAATCCGCCCGTCACGCGTTCGTGCCAACTCGTGCCGCAGGTCGCGCGAGGATTCTTCGAGGCGCTCGATCCGCTCCTGCCACGCGAGCGAACGGGTATGGCGAAGCAACTGCTTGCGCGCCGCCGCCCGTTCCTGCTCCAGCATGAGCGCGAGCTGACGGTGCGCGCTCGGCATCTCGCCCTTGAGGTCTTCGGCGGCCTCGAGCAGCTCCTTGCGCATGACGTCCGCCTCGCGCACCGGCGCCAGCTCGTGCGCGAGCGCACGCAGGTCGCGGTCATAGCGTTGCACGGCGCGCCGGCCGCGCAATCCGGTCAGGACAGAGGTGAGGGAGCGTAGTCGCCGCGAAGCGACGCGCGCGCGATGTACCGCGGACGGGGAAGGATGGCGCGCGACGTGCTCGGCCTCGCGCTGCAACTCGCGATGCAGACGCTTGAATAGTCGGACGACGGCGGACGTTCCGGCCATGTAAACAGTGGCTTATGGGCTCGTCAGTTCGTGGTGCGGCGCCCGGCTGCGCCCTGATGCTGTTCGAGGCGGCGCCGGAGTTCTACGCGCGGGTCGAAGTTTAGCTCACGGCGCATCTGTTCGTAGAGGGCACGCGCATTGGGCGTGTCGGCCGGGCTTATGACTATTTCGAGTTCGACCAGTTCGTCGCCCGACGGCTTGCCCGGCAGTCCGCGGCCCTTGAGCCGCAGGCGTTGACCGGTGCCGGCGCCCGCGGGGATCGTCATCTGCACCGGACCACCGAGTGTCGGGACCTCGACTGGTGCGCCGAGAGCGGCCTCCCACGGCGTCACGGGCAAGGTCAGCACGACGTTGCGGCCCTCCAGGCGATAAACCGGATGCGGCCGGATCTGGATTTCGAGATAGAGATCGCCTGCGGCACCGCCGCGCTCACCCGGCTCGCCCTGGCCACGCAGGCGGATTTGCTGGCCATCGGTCACGCCCGGCGGAATCGTCACGCGGATTTCACGCTCCTGCACCGCGATCTCGCCGGTCGAGGTGACTTCCGGCTGCTGCAGGCGAAGATTGCGCGTGCCACCGTGATACGCCTCTTCGAGCTCGATCTCGATGCGCGCGTGGCGATCCTCGCCGTGGCGCGCACGCGGGGCGCGCCTGCCGAACTGGGTGCGCGCGCCGCCGCCGAACAGGCTCGAGAAAAAGTCGCTGAAGTCATCCGGCTGCTCGCCCCCGCCGCCGAAGGAGAACTGGAAGCGCTGACCCCAGTCCGGCGGAGGCCGGAACTGCTCGCCCGCGCGCCAGTCCTTGCCCAGTTGATCGTAGGCCGCGCGCTTCTTCGGATCGTGCAGGACCTCGTAGGCCTCCTGCACTTCCTTGAATTTCTCCTCGGCGTTCTTCTCCTTGCTCACGTCCGGGTGGAACTTGCGCGCGAGCTTGCGATAGCTGCGCTTGATCTCCTCCGCGCTCGCCTCGCGGCCGACGCCCAGCACCTTGTAATAATCCTTGTATTCCACGTGCGCTCCGGTCGCCAAAATCGCATTTCGGACCCGGTCACCGCAAGGCTTGAAAATTCGCGTGCCGCCACAACCGTGCGCCTTCCACCCATGCTTGCTAAGATTTGCCCATGAAACGCGTATTCCTGTTCCTCGTCACCAACCTCGCAGTCCTCGTGCTGCTGACCGTTGTCGTCCAGGTATTCGGCCTCGACCGCTACCTGCAGGGCAGCGGTGTGAACCTGGGCGGCCTGCTCGCCTTCGCCGCCGTGTTCGGTTTCGGCGGTGCGCTGCTCTCGCTCGCGATGTCGAAATGGACGGCCAAGCGCCTGATGAACGTGCAGGTCATCGCTCAGCCGCGCACGGCTGCCGAAAGCTGGCTGGTCAACACCGTCAAGCAACACGCCGACCGGGCCGGCATCGGGATGCCCGAAGTGGGCGTGTTCGACACGCCCGAGATGAACGCCTTCGCGACCGGTGCACGTCGTGATCACGCCCTGGTCGCGGTCAGCACCGGCCTGCTCAATGGCATGTCGCAGACCGAGGCTGAAGCCGTCATCGGCCACGAGGTCTCGCACGTCGCCAACGGCGACATGGTGACGCTCGCGCTGCTGCAGGGCGTGGTGAATACCTTCGTCATCTTCCTGGCGCGCCTCATCGGCAACTTCGTCGATCGCGCGGTGTTCAAGAACGAGGAAGGACGCGGCATCGCCTACTTCGCGACCGTGATCGTCGCCGAGATCGCGCTCGGTCTGCTGGCCAGCATGGTCGTGATGTGGTTTTCGAGGCGGCGCGAATTCCGCGCGGATGCGGGCGGGGCGCACCTGGCGGGCACGTCGAACATGATCGGTGCGTTGGAGGCTTTGCGAGCCGAGATGCAGCGGCGCCAGCCGCACGGGTTGCCCGAGCAGATGCGCGCTTTCGGCATCAGTACCGGCGTGCCGAAGGGCTTCATGCGCTTGTTCATGAGCCATCCGCCGCTCGAGGAGCGCATCGCCGCGCTCAGATCCGCACCGCCCTCCTGAGGATCGCCCCGCCTATGGAAACCGAAGTGCGCGCGAGACCCGGGGACCTCCGCACCCGGCTCGCCCTCTTCGTCGAGCAGCCGCGCATCCAGAACGCGATCGTCGCGGTTATTCTCATCAACGCGGTCACGCTGGGGCTCGAAACCGCGCCCCGGGTGGTCGCGGCGTTCGGTCCAGGGCTCGAGGCGATCGATCACCTGATCCTCGGGATCTTCGTGGTCGAGCTGGCAGTCAAGCTGTTTGCGTACGGACCGCGCTTCTTCCGCAGCGCCTGGAATGTCTTCGACCTCGTGATCGTCGGCATCTCGCTGCTGCCGAGCAGTGGTCCGTTCACCGTGCTGCGTGCGCTGCGTGTGCTGCGATTGTTCAGGTTGCTGTCGGCCGTGCCCCGCATGCGCATCGTGATCGAGTCGCTCGTGCAAGCGATCCCCGGGCTCGGCTCCATCGCGCTGCTGCTGCTGCTCTTCTTCTACGTCTTCGCCGTCATGGCGACGCGCCTGTTCGGCGAGGCTTTCCCGCACTACTTCGGATCACTCGCCACGTCGCTGTTCTCGCTGTTCCAGATCATGACGCTCGAGAACTGGCCCGATATCGCGCGCGAAGTCATGACGCAGTATCCGCACGCGTGGCTCTTCTTCCTCGTCTTCATCCTGCTCGCGACCTTCACCGTGCTCAATCTCTTCATCGCGCTGATCGTCAATGCCATGCAGAACGCGCACGCCGCGACCGAGGTCGCCGAGGCTCCCCGCCTGACGGGCGAGCTCGCGTCGTTGCACGAGGAGATCCGGGCGCTACGCGCCGAGCTCTCGGCGCACAAGGACCGCGACCCCCCGCGCTGAGCGTCGCTTACATCCTTCATTTGACAGGCGGCGATGTCACAGGCATCTAGCGGGAATGCCTGACGCCATCCTCGAGAAAATTCGCTCCGCGGTCGGCCCCGGCGCCTGCCTCCAACGGCCCGAGGACCTCGAGCCCTATCTCAAGGACTTTCGCGGCCTGTTCCGCGGTCGGGCGGCACTCGTAGTGATTCCCGCGAGCACGCAGGAAGTCTCGACCGTGCTCTCGATCTGCCACGAGCAGCGCATCGGCGTGGTCCCGCAGGGCGGCAACACCAGCTACTGCGGCGCGGCGACGCCCGATGCAAGCGCCACGCAGATCGTGCTGGCGATGAGGCGCATGAACCGCATCCGGCGCGTCCAGCCGCTCGACCATGCCATCACGGTCGAGGCGGGCTGTGTGCTGGCGCAGGTGCAGGAAGCGGCCGAAGCGGCCGACCGACTGTTCCCCTTGAGCCTCGGTTCCGAGGGTTCCTGCCAGATCGGCGGCAACCTCGCGACCAATGCGGGGGGCACCGCCGTGCTTCGTTACGGCATGGTGCGCGACCTGGTGCTCGGCCTCGAGGTGGTGTTGGCGGACGGCCGCGTCCTCGACGGCCTCAAGTGCTTGCGCAAGGACAACACCGGCTACGATCTGCGGCATCTCTTCATTGGCAGCGAAGGCACGCTCGGTGTCATCACGGCCGCCTGTCTCAAGCTCTTTCCCAGGCCGCTCGAACACGCCACGGCAATTGCGGCGGTCACGAGCCCTGGCGCAGCGGTGGAGCTGTTATCGGAACTGCGCGCCGCGAGCGGCGATGCCGTGTCCACGTTCGAGCTGATTCCGCGACTCGGGGTGGAGCTCACCAGCCAGCATGTCGCCGGCGTGACCGATCCCTTCACACAAGGCTACGACTGGTACGTGTTGATCGAGCTCACCTCTTCACGCGCGGGAAGCGGTCTCGCGGCGACACTCGAGGAGCGGCTCGCCGACGCCGCTGCGCGCGGTTCGGTACTCGACGCCGCCGTTGCTGCGAGCCTGCGCCAGCGCGAAGCGCTGTGGCGCATGCGCGAGACGATCCCCGAGGCGCAGCGTCACGCGGGCGCCAGCATCAAGCACGACGTCTCGGTGCCGATTTCCTCGATCGCGGAGTTCATCGAGCGCGGCGCCCGGTGGATCGCGACACACGTGCCCGAAGGCCAACTGATCGCCTACGGTCACCTGGGCGATGGGAATCTCCACTTCAACATCCAGCAACGGCCCGGCACGGACGCGCAGGCCTTCCTGGCCCATGCCGAGCCTGCGCATCGCGCGATCCACGATCTCGCCGCGGGCTACGGCGGGAGCTTCAGCGCCGAGCACGGCATCGGCCAACTCAAGATCGCGGAATTGCAGCGCTACAAGGACGCGACGGCGCTCGAGCTGATGCGCCAGATCAAGCAGGCGCTCGATCCGCACGGCATCCTGAATCCCGGCAAGGTGCTGGGCACCGAGCCGGGTTAGCTTCAGAAGTTCGTCACCACAGCGATGCGCGCCGCGAGCGGCGATCCCGGTGTGATATTGTTGTTGTTGTGAGCGTTCGGGAAGTACTCCTCGTCGGTGAGGTTCTCCACGTTCGCCTGCACGCGCAGGTGCGGATTGACCGTCCAGTAAAGCGCCGCGTCCACCCGCGTATAGCCGGGAAGCTCCACGTTGCTCGCCGGAGTGAGTACGTTCTCGACCGCCACGAACTGGTCGGAAGAACTGATGACGCCCAGCCCCACGCCCCAGTTCGGCGTAAAGTCGTAGCGGTTCCACAGTGAGAAGGTGTTTTCGGGGACCTGGCCGACGCGCGCCCCGTCCACCACCGTCGCGGACTGTGTCTCGGTGACCTCCGCTTCCTGGTAGGCGTATCCGCCAGCGATGCTCCAGGCCTCGGTGATCCGGCCCGTCAGGCCCAGCTCGACACCCCGGGTTCGCTGGCCATCGACCAGGATCGATTGCGTGGGATTGTTGGGATCGGGCGCGATCACGTTGGTGCGATCGAGCTGATAGATCGCGAGCGTCGCCGAGAGATCCGGGCGCACGTCCCACTTGAGGCCGACTTCGGCGTTCTCCCATTCCTCCGGATCGAACGCCTCGTTGGTGGGCGCGAGACTCGTCATCTGCGCGCCCGCGCGCGGGAGCGAGGCCATCGTGTAGCTTGCGTACAGCGACAGCGTCTCCGTCGGCTGGTAGATCAGCCCGGCGCGCGGCGAGATCAGCTCATCCTTGGTCACGATCTGCGCGGGCGTGGTGGCCGTGGGCGGATTGAGGTTGTTGAACTCGATCTCGAGATTGTCGTAGCGCACGCCCACGATCGCCTGCCAGTGCGGCGAGAACTTGATCTGGTCCTGTACGTAGAGCGAGGCCTGCGTCGTCTCGATATGGTTGAACGCCGGATTGGCGCTCGCGGCGGTCGGCACGTGCGCGAAGTCCACCGGGAACGTGGTGCGCGGATTGTCGAACGGAACGTAGACCCGCTGGTCATTGGAAGCCGGCACGGTCACCGGTGGCACACCGCCGCCGAAATCGAACAGGCCGTTGTCGCGGCGATTGTCGGAATCCTGCGTGCCCAGCTCCATTCCCACGAGGAGCGTGTGGCCGAGGCCACCGGTGCGGAAATCGAGCACCAGGTCGGTCTGGTTGAAGAGGTTCTCGCGCTGGTTTTCCTGGCCGTACGCCTCGATACCGACCAAGCCATCCGTCACCGGCGTCACGGCATAGACGTTCCAGTACTCCTTGTCGTAGTCGGCCCAACGGGTGCGGTTGGTCAGGGACGCGCCGTTCGCGAAGCGGTACTCGAACACCGCGGTGGCCGCATTCACGGTTGCCCCGGTCGTGCTCTGGTCGGGATCGCCGAAGAAGGTCTCCGGCTGCGAGTCGCTCGGCCGGCCGTTGAATGAGGGAATGCCGCGATCGGCAGTGCGATCGTAGTCGTAGTACTCGTACCCCAGGCGCAGCGTCGCGTTTTCGCCGAGCGCGAAGGACATGGTCGGATTGACGCCCATGCGCTCGAAAGTGACCTCGTCACGGTAGCTGTCGGAGTCCTCGTAGAGCCCCGTGACACGCAGACCCAGCGAATCACCGATCGCCGTGCCGAAATCGGCCGTGGTGCGCCCGCCGCCCTCGGAGTAGGCCTGCAGCGTCGCCTCGCGCACCTCTTCGCGATTCGCCCAGCGAGTGACGCGATTGATCAGTCCGCCGACGGCGCCGCGGCCAAACATCATGCCGTTCGGGCCCTTGAGTACCTCGACGCGCTCGACGTTGTAGAGGTCGCGGAAGTACTCGACATCGTCGCGGATACCGTCGACGAACAAGTCGGCCGTGCTCGCGTTGCCGCGGAAGATCGGGTTGTCGCGATTACCCTCGCCCTGCGCCGCGCCGACGCCCGGCGCGTAGCGGATGACATCGGTGAGGCTCTGCATGGCCTGGTCCTGGATCAGGTCCTGCGTGATCACGCTGACGGACTGGGGGACTTCCAGCAGCGGCGTGTCGGTCTTGGTGGCCGTGCTGATCGATTGCGTGGTGTAGCCTTCGGCCGCGGCCTCGACGCGCACCTTGGGTAGCGTCCGGGCGGCACCGGAGTCGTCGCCCGACTCCTGCGCATCCACCGTGCCGTACAACGCCAGCAGAACGGCTGCTGTGACGGGCGCACTGCGCCGGTTCCATTGACTCGACATAACTGCCACTCCTCGCCTGTAGGTTGACCTCAGGTTTCCGGGATGGAGCTGGCTGGCTAGCGGAATGCTGGCGGGCTTGCTCGAGATTGAATCCAGGCGCATAATATAAATGAGATTCATTCGCATTCGCAAGCATGATACCGACACGGGATTGCGCTGCTTCCGCAAGTGGCGGGCCGGTTCGCCGCGTGGTCGCCGCCTGCGCGGTGCTCGGCCTGCACGTCGTCGCGATCTACGCGCTCTCCCATGCGAATACCGAGTTCCTGAGCGGCTTCAGTCCCCCACCGCTGCAGGTGACCTTGATTCCCACCGCCGTCGCCGCGGTGGAACTGCCCCCGCCGACCGTCAGGCTCGAACCGCCGCGCGTGGATGCCGAGCCCCCGATCATCACGATCGAGCTCGAGGAGCCGCCGCCGGCGAGCACCGCCATCACGCTCATCATGGAGCGCACGCCACCGGCCGGTCCCGCTGCCGTGGGTGTGCCGCAGCTCGTTTCAGAGGTCGAATACGCGGTCGCACCGCAACCGGGATATCCCACGGTCTCGCGGCGCCTCCATGAACAGGGCCTGGTGATCTTGCGCGTGCTCGTGGACGAGCGCGGTAAGGCACAGCACCTGAGCGTTCACGAGTCGAGCGGCTACAAGCGACTCGACAACGCCGCGCTCGACGCGGTCGCGCGCGCCGCGTTCAAGCCCTACATCGCGAACGGCCTCGCCCAGCGGGTGTACGTCCTGATACCGATCGAGTTCGCGCTCAACCGCGCTGGTAACACGCGCGGCTGATCGCTTCCCGCCGAGTCATCATCGAGCGCGCCCGCGCCGCCGGCGCGGGCGTGCCTTCTCGCGCCCTTCCGTGAAAGTCTTGTGCAGGCGATGTCATTCTCGCCCTGCGGTGTCGGCTGTTGAAATTTGTGCAAGAATCCTCGCAGCCCCAAGCTGCCCGACGCTCGACAGACCACACAACAATTCGCATGGGGATCGCCCATCCACCGCTGACTTTGCGAATCCCGGCATGACCTCACCTGCGCGCGGCCGTTCCCGTCCCTGGATCGGCGCCCTCCTCATCCTGCTGACCGCCATCCTCAGCGGCGCCTGCTCGCGCGACAAGGACAAGGAGACGGCCGCGGAACAGGTTACGGCGGCCGTGCAGGATGGCGTGCCGTTGAGCGTTTCCTCCGAGGACGGCGTTCCCATCCGGTACCGGGTATACGGCACGGGCGAACCCGCGCTCATCCTCATCCATTGCTGGGCCTGCGACAGCAGCTACTGGGATCAGCAACTCGATGCCTTGAAGGCGCGCTACACGCTCGTGACGCTCGATCTCGCCGGCCACGGCGAGTCCGGCACCACGCGCGGCGACTGGTCGATCGCCGCGTTCGGCGCCGATGTCGCGGCGGTCGCGAGCCGCATCCTCAACGACCAGATCGTGCTGGTGGGTCATTCGATGGGCGGCCCGGTGGCGCTCGAAGCCGCGCGCCGGCTGTCGGGCCGCGTGATCGGCATCATCGGGGTCGACACGTTCACCAACATCGGGCTGCAACCGCTGAGTCCCCGCGAGCTCGAATTGCGGCTCGAGCCCTATCGGAGCGACTTCGCTGCGACGACGCGCGCAAACGTGACCCAGAGATTCTTCAAGCCCAACTCCGATCCCAACCTGGTGCGGCGTATCGCCGACGACATGGCGTCCGAGCCACCGGTGATCGGCGTCGGTGCGATGATTGGCATGAACAACATGAACTACGCCGCGGCGCTCGGCGACATCAACGTACCGATCATCGCCATCAATTCCGACCGCTTGCCGACCGACGTCGACCGCATCCGCCTGCACGCACCGACTTTCAGCGTGAAGCTCATGCCGGGCACCGGCCATTTCCTGATGATCGAGGAAGCGCCGCGCTTCAATGCGCTGCTCGACCAGACGGTGCAGGAGTTGTTGGGCGCGAACCCGGGGGCGAGACCCTGACCTGAGCGGGTAATCCGATGAGCGGCGCGGTCAAGGCAGAACCCGGCAGGCGCTTTCCGCGGACGCGACGGTTGGCGCTGCCGCTCGTGAGCCCGAGACTCGAGATCCGCGAGTTCGTGGAGGAGGACCTCGAGGCCCTCTGCGATGTGCTGGCCGACCCGCGCGTCACGCGCTACATGCTGCATTCGCCGCGCAAACGCAGCGAAGTCGAGGGCTACCTGGAGCAGGTTCTTGGCTTCCAGCGCGAGCAACCACGCAGCGCCTGGGAGCTCGCCGTGACCGATCGGCATGAGGGCACCCTGATCGGGGCCTGCACGCTCACCTTTCTGGCACCCGGTGAGGCCGATCTCGGCTACCTGCTCGCCCGACGCGTGTGGCGCCAGGGACTCGCATCGGAAATTGCCGCGGTGCTGGTGGATGCGGGCTTCGAACGCCTGAGCCTGACGCGCGTCAGCTCGACGGTCGACGTGCGCAACCTCGCCTCGATCCGGGTGCTGGAGAAAACCGGCCTGCGGTGGGAAGCGACGCTGCGTCGGTTACGCAAAGTGCGCGGCGAGTGGCGCGATTGTCACCTCCTCGCGATCTCACGGACCGAGTGGGAAGCGGCGCGCGCCGACGCCTGAAGCAACACTTGCACTAAGGTGATATTGCCGCCGGCACGCTGCGGCGACAGAGTGACCGTCGATAGCGTCGTGTCCACAAGAAATGAAGTTTCTACCGCGCATCTTCACCCGCTGGACCTTCTGGGCGATCGTGGCTGGGGTCCTCGTCGCCTACACGGCCGCCGGCTTCCTGCTCGTGCCGCGCCTCGTGCGCAGCCAGCTCATCGGCACCGTCGCCGAGACCTACGACCGCCAGGCCCAGGTCGGCAAAGTCCGTTTCAACCCCTACACCTTCGTGCTCGAGATCGAAGACTTCGCGATGCCCGACACGGACGGGCGGGCGTTGCTCGGTTTCAAGCGCCTGCACATCGACTTCGAGCTGATGTCGATCCTGCGGCGCGCCTATTCTTTCAAGTCCATCGCGATCGACCAGCCTGCGGCGCTCGCCGTCGTGCGCGCCGATGGCTCCCTGAATCTCGCGGACCTGGCCAAGGAGACACAGCCGCCGCCGGAACCGGAGCCTGAGTCCGCCGAGGTGCCGCGGCTCTTCATCGAGACCTTCACGGTCAACACCGGTCGCGTCGACTTCGAGGATCACAGCCGCCCGACCCAGTTCCGGAGTGCGCTGCAGCCGATCACCTTTGCGTTGCGCGACTTCAGCACCACCGGCACGGGCGCCAATGCCTACAGGCTCGATGCCGAGTCGACCCGCGGTGAGCGCCTGGCGTGGCGCGGCACGCTCAATGCCAACCCCGTGAGCTCCACGGGCTCGTTCACGCTCAGCAACGTGCAGGCCCAGACGCTCTGGGACTACATGCGCGACGCAGTTGCGTTCGAAGTGACCGCCGGGATACTCGAGCTCACCGGCGGCTACACGTTCTCGCTGGCGCGAGAGCCGGTCGATCTCGAGGTGGTGGGTGATCAGCTCACGGTGCGTGACCTCATCGTGCGACCGAAGGGCTCGGAGGTCGATGACGTCAAGCTCGATGAGCTCATCATCCGCGACGCGCGCGCGAACGTCGCCGACCAGCGCAGCTCCGTCGCCTCGATCAGCGTCAAGGGCGGACGTATCCAGGCGTGGCTCGACCAGGACGGCAACATGAGCCTCCCGCGTCTCCTCGCCCCGACCGAAGAGTCCACCGCGGCTGATGCGGCGGCAATTACCGAAGGCAGCGCAGCACCTGCGGCATCGCCGTCACCGGAACCGGCGAGCGGCGCGGCGACGCAGGAGGACTGGGTGGTCGCCCTGCCGCTCATCGAAACCTCGGGACTCGCGATCGATTTCGAGGATCGCAGCATCGAGCCCGTGGTACCGATCAAGTTCGCGCCGGTCGAACTCAAGATCACGGGCTACGAGTCGACGCTCGCGAAGCCGGTCGGCATGAACCTGCATGTGGGCATCGACGAGAAGGGCGATCTGCGCGTGAGCGGCACAGTCGATCTCAACACCGATGCGTCGCTCCTCGAGGTCGAGCTCAAGGATCTCGACCTGCGCGGGTTCCAGCCGTACATCGGCCGGCTCACCGACATGACCCTCACCTCGGGCACCGTGGGCCTGAAGGGCAAGGTCGAGCTCAACCCGAAGCCCCCGGACAACGCGCTACAGGCCAAGTTCACGGGCAGCTTCGATTCCGCCAGGCTGCACACCATCGACAACGCGCTGGAAGAGGATTTCCTGCGCTGGGACGCGCTCCGCGTCACCGGCATCGACTACGACCAGGCGCGTTCCAGACTGGTGATCAAGGAGGTCGCGGCGCGGCGCCCGTATGCGCGCGTGATCATCGCCTCGGACGGCACCATCAACGTGACGCAGGTGTTGAGTCCGCAGCGTGCCGGTGAGCCATCTGACGCGCCGGCGACGCCCGCCGCCACAGAGCAGGCAGAGAAACCGCTCGACGTTCGCATTGGCCTCGTTCGCATCGACAAGGCCTCCGCGAATTTTGCCGACTATTCACTCGCGCCCTTTCCGAGCTTTGCCACCGGCATCCAGGAGCTTTCCGGAACGGTGACCGGCCTGTCCTCGCAGCCCGACTCGCGCGCCAAGGTCAAGCTCGACGGCAAGGTCGATGCCTACGCGCCGGTCACGATCGAGGGTGAGGTCAACTATCTCAGCGCCGACACGTTCACCGACCTGAAGCTCGCCTTCGACAACATGGAGCTCACGACCTTTACACCTTATTCGGGCAAGTTCGCGGGCTATCGCATCGAGAAAGGCAAGCTCTCGGTGCTGTTCGACTACCACGTCGAGAACCGCCAGCTCGACGCGCAGCACAAGGTCGTGCTCAACCAGCTGCAGCTCGGCGAGCGCGTCGAGAGCGCGGACGCGACGAAACTCCCGGTCAAGCTGGCGATCGCGCTCCTCAAGGACCGCAAAGGCGTGATCGACCTCGATCTCCCGGTGACGGGCAGCCTCGACGATCCGCAATTCCGCCTCGGCCCGTTGATCTGGAAAGTCGTGGTCAACGTGGTCACCAAGATCGTGACCGCACCCTTCGCCCTGATCGGGAAGCTCTTCGGCGGTGGCGAGACGGTGAACCAGCTCACGTTCCCGCCTGGCGGCAGCGAATTGCAGGGCGAGAGCAGCACTCGCATCGATTCTGTTTCCAAGGCGCTCAAGGAACGGCCGGGGCTCGAGCTCGAGATCCCGATGGCGACCAATCCGGAGCTCGACCGGCCCAAGCTGCAACACGGTGCGCTCGAGGAGCAGCTCGTGAGCGTCAAGCGGCGCGAGCTGGTCGCGAAAAGAAAACCCGTGGACACGCTCGATGCCACGGTGCTCGCGGACCGCAACGAGTACTACCGCCTGCTCAACGAGCTCGCGTTGCAGCAGCAGCTCATCACGGAAGACGAGGCCAAGGCGAATCGCAAGAAGCGACCCAAGCCGGAAGAGATCGAATTCGAGATCACGGCGCTCGAGGACGTGGTGCTACCGCAGGTCGAAGTTCCCGACACCGATCTCGCGGACCTCGGCCGGCAGCGGGCCCAGGTCGTTCAGGACCTGCTGCTTGCGAGCGGCGAGATCGAGCCCGCGCGGGTATTCGTGATCACCGGCGAGGCTGCACCGAACGAGGGCGGCCTGGTTCGCATGGACCTTTCGTTGCGCTGAGCG
>DATFEQ010000079.1:0-7376 GCA_035250905.1 Steroidobacteraceae bacterium | reverse complement strand
AGCTGGGATTAGGCCAGCAGGAGTCGGCCGGACTGTCCGGCCGACACCCAGGCCCTCACCCCAGCCCTCTCCCGCGAGCGGGAGAGGGGGCAAGAGCTGGCTAGTGCGGTTCGGACTTGGCGGGTAGCGGCAGCGCGCCGCCGGCGATGGGTGCATCGAGCGGGTCGCGCAACAGCCGTCGTACTGCGACGTAGAACACCGGCACCAGCAGCACGCCGAGAATCGCCGCGCTCAGCATGCCGCCCACCACGCCGGTGCCGATCGCGCGGCGCGCGTTGGCGCCCGCGCCGGTCGACACGACCAGCGGCAGCACGCCGAGGATGAACGCAAACGAGGTCATGAGGATCGGGCGCAATCGCAGTCGCGCAGCCTCGAGCACGCTCTCGCGCAGGCTCTTCCCGCTCTCGTGCTCGCTCACCGCGAACTCGACGATCAGGATGGCGTTCTTGGCCGAGAGGCCGATGATGGTGATGAGGCCGATCGTGAAGAACACGTCATTCGGCATACCGCGCAACCACATCGCGAGGATCGCGCCCAGCACGCCGAGCGGTACCACCAGCATGACCGCCACCGGCGTCGCCCAGCTCTCGTAGAGCGCGGCCAGGCACAGGTAAACGACCATGATCGACAGGAGGAACAGGAGCGGCGCCTGCGCGCCGGCGAGGATCTCCTGCAACGACTGGCCGGCCCAGTCGAACCCGTACCCTTCAGGCAACTCCTCCTTCACGATGCGCTCCATCTCGCGCATCGCCTCGCCGGAGCTGCGCCCCGGAGCGGGCGACCCGGTGATCTCGACGGCTGGCAGGCCGTTGTAGCGCGTGACGCTGGTCGGCCCGGCGCCCCAGTCCGAGCGCACCACGCTCGCGAGCGGGATCATGCGCATGGTGCTGGCAGTGCTGGCATCCACGCTGGACGCTCCGTTCGCGGGAACGTTGGACGGAACGTAGATGCGATCGAGGGCATCCGGGCCCATGCGGTAGGGCGCATCGGCCTGCAACAGCACGCGCAAAACGCGCCCCTGGTAATAGAAATCGTTGGCATACACCGGCGCCAGCATCATCTGCACGGCTGAATAGACGTCGGTCATACGCAGTCCCATGGCCTGCGCCTGGACGCGATCGACCCTCATGCCGAGCCGTGGCGCATCGCCGAGCGTGCTCGAAGTGACGTTGGTGACGTTCGGGTTCTGCGCGGCGCGGCCGAGCAGGGTCTGCTGCGCGGCCATGAGCGCCTCGTGCCCCTGGCCGGCGTGGTCCTCGAGGAAGAAATCGAAGCCGCCGAACTGGCCCAGACCGCTGATCGTCGGCAGGTTCACGACAAACACAGTGGCGTCCTTGATGGCGCCGAACAGCGCGCCGTTCGCCCACTGGTTGAATTCATCCGAGCTGAGGTCGCGCTCTTCCCACGGCTTCAGGCGCACGAACATGATGCCGGTGTTCTCGCCCTGTCCGAAGAAGCCGAAGCCGCCGACCTGGAAGATGCCCTCCACCGCTTCGTTGTTCTTGATCACGTCCGACATCTGCGACATGACGCTCATGGTGCGACTGAGCGACGCCCCGGGCGGCAGCTGCACGATGCCGATCACGTAGCCCTGATCCTCTTCCGGCAGGAAGCTGCCGGGCAGGCGCGTGAACAGGAACCCGCCGATCACCACCAGCACGGCGAAGGCGATCATCCAGCGCGGCGTGTGGCGCACCGATTCGGCCACGACCCTGAGATACGCCGCCTGGGAGCGGTCGTAGGCGCGGTTGAACCAGCGAAAGACGGGGTTCGGCTTGAGGTGCGTGGGCTTCAGCATGTGCGCGCACAGCGCAGGGGTGAAGCTGAGCGCGAGAAAAGCCGAGAACGCCATCGACACCGCGATGGTGAGGGCGAACTGGCGATAGATCGCGCCGGTTGCACCGCCCAGCAGTGCGCTCGGCACGAACACCGCCGTCAGCACCACGGTAATCGTCACGATGGCACCCGTGATCTGGCCCATCGCCTTGCGGGTCGCTTCGCGCGGCGAGAGATTCTCCTCGCGCATGATGCGCTCCACCGCCTCGATCACGACGATCGCATCGTCCACCACGATGCCGATCGCGAGCACCATGCCGAAGAGCGTCAGCTGGTTGATGGAGAATCCGGCCACGTACATGCCGATGAAGGCGCCCATGAGCGCCGCGGGCACCACGAGCGTGGGGATCAGGGTCGCGCGGATGCTCTGCAGGAAGACCAGCATCACGATGAAGACCAGCACCACCGCCGCCACCAGCGTGATCAGCACTTCCTTGATCGAGACCAGGATGAACGCGGTGCTGTCGTACGGAATGAACCACTCGACGCTCGGGGGGAAGGCGCTCTCGAGCTCCGCCATCTTGGCCTTGACGCGCTCCGCGACCTCGAGCGCGTTGGCGCCGGGCAGCAGCTGCACGCCTACGCCCGCGACCGGCTCGTCGTCGTAGCGCACGTCGAACCCATACGCGGCCGGGCCGAGCACGACCCGCGCCACGTCGCGCAGCCGCACCGTGGACCCGCCCTCGTCGGCGCGCAGGATGATGTTCTCGAACTGCTCGACCGAGGTGAAACGACCCTCGGCAGTCACGGGCGCAGAGAACTGCTGGCCGGGAACGGCCGGGTCCGCGCCGATCGCGCCCGCGGGAAACTGCACGTTCTGGTCGCGCACGACCTCGAGCACGTGCGATGGCGACAAGCTGTACGCGTGCAGCTTGTCGGGGCTCAGCCAGATGCGCATCGCGTACTCGGAGCCGAACTGGTTGGCCGAGCCCACGCCCGGAATGCGCTGCAGCTGGTCGAGCACGCGCGAGGCCAGGATGTTGTTGAGCTGGCCGGAATCGAGCGAGCCGTCCACCGAGCGCAGCGTGACGGCGAGCAGGAATCCAGCGCTCGACTTGGCCACCGTGATGCCCTGCTGGATGACCTCCACCGGCAGGCGCGGCTCGGCGAGCGCCACCCGATTCTGGGTCTGCACCGCCGCGATTTCGGGATCGGTCCCGGTTTCGAAGGTCAGCGAAATGCTGACGCTGCCATCCGAGCTCGACGAGGACGTGAAATAGAGCAGCCGGTCGATACCGGTGAGCTGCTGCTCGATCACCTGCGTGACCGTGCGCTCGACCGTGCTCGCATCCGCACCCGGATAGGTGGTCGACACCACAACCTGCGGCGGTGCGATCGCGGGATAGGACTCCGCGGGCAGTTCGTAGATCGCGATCACGCCGCCCAGCGTGATGAGGATCGCGAGCACCCACGCGAAGACGGGCCGATCGATGAAGAACTGCGGCATGGACTACGGCTGGCCGGGCGCGCTGCCGCCGTCGGCGCTGGCGGCCTTCTCGGCCGGCGCCTCCAGCGGCACGATCTTCACCTGCGAGCCGACCGGTGCCCGTTGAATGCCGCTCACGACGATGCGGTCGCCGTCGTTGAGCCCCGAGGTCACCACCCACTTGTCGGCGCGCGTCCCGGCAGTTTCGACGCGGCGTTGCTCGACTTTTTCCTCGGCGTTGACCACCTGCACGAACGTGCCGTTCGCATCGGTCATCACCGCGACTTGCGGCACGAGAAAGCCTTTGTTGAGCTGACCGATGGTCACGCGCACGTTGACGAACATTCCCGGCAGGAGCCGGCGGTCGGCATTGGGGATCACGCCGCGAAATGCGAGCGCACCGGTGTCCGGGTCGACGCTCACGTCCGAGAAGTCGAGCGTCCCGACCTCTCCATAGGGCGCGCCCTCGGCCGTGATCAGTTGCACCTGGGCGCGGTCGCGGCTCACCAGCGTGACATTGCCCTCGTCCTGCGCGCGTCGCAGCCGCTGCACCTCCGCGGCCGGTTGATCGAAGTTGACGTACATCGGGTCGACCTGCTCGATCGTGGTGAGCAGCGTCGGCTCGGTCTGGCCGACCAATGCGCCCTCGGTGACTTGCTGCTGGCCCGCTCGCCCTGCGATCGGCGCACGCACCGTGGCGTAGCCGAAGTTGATGCGCGCCGTTGCGAGGTTTGCCTTCGCCTGCAGTACCTGCGCGGCGGTGGAGCGCTCGTTCGCCTCGGCGGTGTCGAGGTCGGACTTCGCGATGGCGCCACTACCGACCAGCCCGCGATAGCGCTCCGCGAGCACATGGGCGTTGGCCGCATTCGCCTCGGCCTGCACCAGCGATGCCTCTGCGGCCTGCAGCGCAGCCCTGAGCGGCGCCGGGTCGATCTGGAACAGCACCTGTCCTTCGCGAACGTCCGTGCCCTCCTGGTAGAGGCGCTTGAGCAGGACGCCCGGGACGCGCGCGCGCACGTCCGAGGCGCGCGTGGGCGACAGCCGCCCGACCACGTCGCGCGTGATCTGCACGGGCCCGGCATGTGCGACGACCACGCCGACTTCCGGCGTCGGCATGGTGAAACCCTGGTCGCCCTTGCCGCAGGCGGTCACCGACGCCGCCAGCACGGCGACGCCGAGAAAAAGATGCCGTCGAACGATCTGCATGTTCTTTACCAGAGAGCCTTTCCGTGGCAATTCACGGGCGGGTGGAGCGCTCGTTATCCTACCGGACCGGCGCGGCGAATTCCCGCGCGACCGCCCCCTGTGCATAAGACGAGCGGGGCACCTCGAAACCGACAAGAGGGAGTCAGTTCTGGCGCAGCGCCACCGGTGTCGAGCCCGGCAACTGCGCTGCGAAGTCCGCTCCGACGATCTGCGACGGTGTGCGATATCCCCCGGGCGGTTGGTCCCTGAGCACCCTGTCCACGAGGCCGAGCGAAGCATGCACCGTCACCGTGTACCCGTTGGCCACGCGCATCCGCCCCACGACGGTGCGTCCCGCTGCGTTGCGCACCTCGCCCCACAATGACATCGGCGTGCGCTCGCGTTGCTGCGCATCCGGTCCCGCGGGCGAGCGCGCGATCCGTCGCTTGAGCCACCACTGGATGGGCGCCGACCCCGCGAGCCAACGCCATCGGTTGAGACGCTGCATGCGGCGCACGGTTCCCGGCGAGGCCGGAATGTACACCTCGATGTTGGCAATACCGGTGGTGTAATAGGCCGTGCTGACATCGCCCCAGGGAATGGCGATCGCGAGCTTCTGACCCTCGCCGAAATCGATTTCGCGCACGCGGCTCGCCAATGGAATCGCCACGATCCGTCCGTCCGCGCGGACGCGACTGCCCATGCCCAGGCCCTCGACCATGGTTTTTGCCGTGCCGCGGCTCGGTGCAGTGCGGCTGTCGAACCCGAGCGCGAGGTGCGTCGCGTCGGGAAGCGCCAGCTTGAGCCGGGCGGCGAGGCAGTCCGACGGGACGACGTCGAACCCGACGCCGGGACACACCACGACGTTCGCGCTGCGCGCGGCCGCGTCGAGACTGTGGCCCAGCTCGAAGACTTCGATCTCGCCCGTGATGTCGAGGTAGTGCGCGCGCTGCGCGAGGCAGGCCTGCATCATCGGCCGCGCGGTGGCCGAGAAGGGGCCGGCGCAATTGAGGACGAGCGCCACGCCGTCGAGATGGCGCGCGATCGCGTCCGGGTCGTCGAGCGCAAATGCGCGCGCCTCGCAACCGAGCTCGCGCGCGAGTCGCTCGATGGCGGGCGCGTTACGTCCCGCGAGAATCGGGCGTGGCGCGCGCGCTGCGGCCTCGCGGGCAATCAACTCGCCCGTATAGCCGGTCGCGCCGTAGAGGAGCCAGCTTGCGTTGCTCATCGCTGCCCTCACCCCAACCCTCTCCCACAAGTGGGAGAGGGAGAAGAGCTGCCTTGCTCATCGCTGTCCTCACCCCAACCCTCTCCCACAAGTGGGAGAGGGAGAAGAGTTCCTGCCCCCTCGCCCCTTTGGAGAGAGGGTCGGGGTGAGGGGCGCGTCTACGTTACTTCACCGTGCGCTTCAGGTCCGTGTACACCATCTGCACGACCTGCTCGGGCTTGAGGAAGCCCTTGCCCCATACGGGATCGAGGTCCTTGGTCGGGTTGGCCGCGACCGCCTGCTCGAGCGTCTTGCCCTCGCGGATCAGCGCCGCCACCTTGTCGCGCAGGGACGCGAGCATGTCGCGAAACGCCTTGAGGTCCTTCGGCGCCGCGAGCGGGCCATGACCGGGAATGATCTTGGTCTGCTCGTTCACGATGCCGAGCACCTTGTCCGCCGAGGCGATCATGCCGTCGATGGATCCGCCGCTGTCCGAATCGATGAACGGATAGAAGCCGTTGAAGAGCGTATCGCCGGTGTGCAGCACGTTGGCCTTGCGGAACAGGATCAGGCTGTCGCCGTCGGTGTGCGCGTTGTCGACGTGGAACACGTACAGCTCTTCCCCGTTCAGATGCAGCGTCACATCCTGGTCGAAGGTGACGACCGGCAGCGCCGCGGACGGCGACGGCTGCATCTCGCGGTTGAACATCTTGATGAACTGCGTCGTGCTCATGCGCCGGCGCACGTTGCCGTGCGCGAGGATCACCGCGCCCGCCTTGGCGAAGTTCTCGTTCCCGCCCACGTGGTCGAAGTGCCAGTGCGTGTTGATGACGAAGCGCACCGGCTTGGGGCTCAACTTCGCGAGCGCTTCCTGGATGCGCGGCGTGAGCTCCTGGAACTGGTCGTCGATGATGACGATCCCGTCCTCGCCGACCGAGGCACCGATGTTGCCGCCGGCGCCGGTGAGCATGTAGAGCCCCTCGGCGAGCTGCTGCGATTCGATCACCACCTTGCTCATGTCCTGCTGAGCCATCGCCGCGGGCATGACGAACAGCGCCGCCACGCCCATCCACATACGCACTTTCATGACTGCTCCTTTGCCCTAGGATTTCTTCGCCACTTCATCCTGCATGATCTGCCAGAGCTCCTGCACGTGCCTGAGCTCGGTCGCCTCGGCGCCGATCGACACCCGCACCATCCAGCGCCCGTCGAGCTGCGCGGGCGTGAGCCAGGCGCGTCCCGAGGCGTTGATGCGGCCGCACCAGGCGAGAGTATGAGCGTCGAGCGCCTCGCCTTCGACTCCGGCGGGCTCGTGGCGCACACAGACGGTTTGCAGGGGCACCGGGGCGAGTCGACGCCAGCCCGGTGCGGCGTCCACCTGCTGCTTGAGCCACTGCGCGTTGGCGAGATCGCGCCGCAGGCGCTGCTGCAAACCCTCGACGCCTTGCTCGCGGATCAGAAACCAGAGCTTGAGCGCGCGGAAGCGTCGCCCCAGCGGAATGCCCCAGTCGCGGTAGTTTCTCGCGTCGCCGTCGATCGCGGTCCGCAGGTAGCTCGGGTTGGTGGACATCACGCGCACGAGCTGGGCGGGGTCGTGCACGTAGTAGGCCGTGCAATCGAACGCGGCGCCCAGCCACTTGTGCGGATTGACGACGATGGAATCGGCGCCTTCGATGCCGTCCCAGAGCTTGCGGCATTCGGGCAGGATCATCGCCGAGCCCG
>DATFEQ010000061.1:0-37935 GCA_035250905.1 Steroidobacteraceae bacterium | reverse complement strand
TCACCGGCACCGTGCGCTGCGCCGGCTAGTAGCCCGCGCGCGTCACCATGAGCTGATGCTGCACGCCGGGCGCCAGCGCGACGGTGAGCGGCGTGCGCCCGCGATACCGCCCGGCGATCGCGACATCCGCGCCGGCCGGCGCCGAGCGAACCGTGAGCGTGCCGTCGGGCAGGCCAAGCTCGACGGGACCGATCTTCTGCGGCGTGTTCGCCTGGACCTGGATCGTGGTCTCCCACGCCCGGAACCCGGTGGCGGTCAGGCTCACGGTATGACTGCCGGCATCGATATCGGTGGTGAGAGGCGTCGCCCCCACGTCCTTGCCGTTCACCGTCACGCGTGCGCCGGCGGGTTTCGACTCGATCGTGACCGGGCTGAACGACGGTACCAGCTTGGCGGTGAAGGTCTGGCTCTCGCCCGCTCCCTTGACCTCGACGGTTTCGTTGAAGTCCAGGTAACGGGGCGCCTTGATTTCGAAGGCACGGGTGCCGGCGGGGACCGGGTATTCGCGCGGGACAGGCCCGACCGGCTTGCCGTCGATCGTGAGGGTTGCGGCCACGCCTTGCGTGTCGATGGTCACGCGTCCCGGAAGCTTGGTGAGCGCAATGCGGATCTGCTGGTTGCGCGTCGTGCCGACCTGCACGGTCGTGGTCGAGTTTGCATAGCCGTGATGGGTCGCGACCACCGTGTACTTGCCAGGTCGCAGCAGGTAAGTCCCACCGAAGCCGATCTCGGGCCAGCCGCCCTTGAAATCGACCTCGGCACCCGCCGGGTCGACGATCACGCGCACCGGCGTGGCGGCGATCAGGTAGCCGAGGGCGCTGCCGAGGACAATGAGGATGCCGGCGAGCGCCCACCGCTGCGGTCGCGGCCGCGCGCGCGGCTCGCGCCGGCTCACCGTCGCGGGCTTGAAGGGCACGCGCTCGATGGCCTGCGCATCCGCGCTCTGCTGCGACTCCTCCTCGCGTTCGCTGGAATCGAAGATCGGTGGCTGGGTCGGGTTGCCTTCGAGGTGCACGACATCGAGCAACGCTTCCGATCCATTCAGCCGACACTGAATGCGCGCACCGCCGACGGTGAGCACGTCACCATGGACCAGGCGCCCGCGCTCCCGCACGATGCGACCGTCGATGGCCGCGAGCCCCGCGGCTTCCTCGGGCGCTTCGACATAGAGACCGTGCTCGTCCACGCCGATCCGGGCCGCGACCACGCCCTCCATGATTCCGGGCACGGCGACGGCGGCGCCCTCGCCGCCCACTCCGAGCGGCAGCTCGTTCGGGCGGGCGGCGCGCTCGCCCAACGGTTCGCGGACGCGCAGCACGAGGCTCAAATGGGATCCTCGCAACGGATATCGAGGGTGGGCGAATTTTGCCCCGGCTGCACCGTCAGCTCACGTCGAACATCGCGAAAGCCGACGCGCGTGCCCACCACCGTGTAGGTGCCCGGCAGTAACTCAATTTCGCGGCGGTCGAACGCGCCCATGCTGCCGACCTTGTACACCACCACCTCGGTCTGGCTGTTGGAGACCAGTGCAACCCGCACGGGCGATTCGTATTGCGTCAGCAGGGCCTCGAGGCCCTGCGCTTTCTGTTGCAGCGTCCGGCTCGACGCGGAGAACTTCTGCGCCTCCGCCACCAGCGCACGGGCCTGGTCGCGCACCGCGGCCGACATCAGCCGGTCCTGGCTCGCGCGCAGGGCGTCGATCTGGCGCAGCAACTCGACGCGTGGCGCCAGCCGGTCGCGGCCGGCGTTGGCGAATTCCAGCTTGGGATCGAGCTTGAGGGCGGCCTCGTATTCGGCGAGTGCTTCGACCCAGCGGTCCTCGCGCTCGAGGCGCTCTGCCTCGGCGCGATGCGCCGCGATGCTCCGTTGCCGGCCGCTTTCGCTCACGCGCGCGAGCGCGTCGTTGACTTCGCGCGCGCCGGGACGCAGCCGGCCGGCACGCTCGAAAGCGTTGCGCGCCTCGGCCAGCTTGCCGGCCTCGAGCTCGCGCAGGCCGAGCGACATGGCCGCCGCGAATTCATCGCTGGCGATCCGTCCGCGCACCCGCGTCAGGCCCTCGTGCGCGGCCGTCGTATCCGCATCGAGCTTGACGGCCTCCTCATAACGCTGCGCCGCGAGTGCCAGGTCGCCGGCGCGCTCCGCATTGCTCGCCTCGGCCACCAGCGCATTCACCGAATCGAGCGTCTGCGCGCGCTTGCGCCCCCTGGTCGCGGCCTCGTTCCCGGGATCGATCTCGAGCGCGAGCGCGAACGCTGCGTCCGCGACGGTCGCCTGGCCCGCATTGAGCGCCTCATTGCCCCGGCGCAGCTGCTCGGCCAGGGTCGGCTGCACGAGGTCGGCGATCTTTTGCAGCTGATCGACGCCCGCGGTATAGGCGTCGCGGGCGTTCAGGAACTCGCGTGCCGCGAAGTGGCGGCGTGCCTGCTCACCGTGCTCGCGCGCCGCGGCGAAGGCCTGCGCAGCCCACTTGGAGGCGGAGCGCTTTTCGAGCGACGGATAGAGTGCGTCGTATGCATCGCGGATGCGTTCGGCTTCCTGCATCTGCTCGGCCAGGAGCTTGAGGTCGACTTCGGCCTCCGCTTGCGGCGATCGCTGGGTCGTGCCCGGAGCCGGCGCGCGCGTGGTCGCGACCGGCGCGGACTTGTGGGCGAACCGCGGCAGGAACAACAGCACGCCGACGGCCACCAGAATGAGCGCGCCAAACGCACCACCGATGAACCATAGACGGCGTCGATCGGCTGAGGGCGCAGCCTGCCCGGCGGGAGTCGCTGCGCGCACGATCGGGCGCACGATGGTCGCCACCGGCGCGGCTGCCGGTTGCGTGGCGCCCTCCGGCATTGACTCGTCCGCGGCGCGCTCGAGATCGCGCAGGCTGCTGGCGACCTGCACGGCATCGGCCGGGCGCTCGGCCGGAGACTTGGCGAGCAGCTTCATCACCAGCTCGAGCAGCGCGGGCGGCGCGGGTTGCGCCGGCTTGAGGGTCGCGACCGGCTCGCGCAGCACGCGCTCGCGGCTGAAGTTCGGGTAGAAGGGCGGGTAGCCGCTCAACAGCTCGTACAGGAGCGCGCCCAGGCCGTACACATCGTCCGCAGGCGTGGGCGGTTCGCCCGAGAGTTGTTGCGGACTCGCGCCGTATCGCGACAACGGCAGGCTCGCGGCATCGGACCCGGCCAACGCCGCGGCGCCGAGGTCGATGAGCGTGGCGCTCCCATCGGGCCGCAGCACGACGTTGCTCGGCTTGACGTCGCGATGCACGATGGCGCGCTCGTGCAGAGTCGCCAGCGCATCCGCCACCTGGGCCACGGCGGGCACGATCCTGCGCCAGGACTCGCCACGCAGCGCCGCCAGGTCGCGTCCCGGCACGTACTCGCGCAACAGGTAGGCGTGGCCGCCCTCGCGCTCGAGCGCTTCCGCCGCGGCCACCATGCGCGGATCGAGCGAGCGCGCGGCCTCGAGCTCGAGCCGCAGGCTGTGCAGCACCGCATCCTCGGACGCCAGCGCCTGGGGCAGGAACTTGACGACCACGTCGCGATCGCGCGCAGCGTCGCGCGCACGCCAGGTTTCGCCTGACGCGCCGCTGCTCAGGCGCTCGCGCAAGGTATATCGCGCGGACAGCTGCTGTCCGCTGCTAGGGCTCAGCATGCAATGTTAGAGCCTCGGTCAGGATGAATCGCGCACGCGACGGCTCTTAGCGTGGCGTCACCGATTCGGTCGTCGACTCCGCGGCGATGGACGTATTGCCAGAGCCACCGGTCTCCTCGAGATACATCTGCTTGAGGAGTTCGCGCCACTCGCGGTACTGGTCTTCGGCACTGCCGGTCAGCTTGAGCGTCCGTCCTTCGACCTCGACCACCTGCGTGGCGACGTCCGCGTTGAACGACGTGGCAAGCTCGCGGATCGCGGCCGTATGGATCTTCGCATCCGCGCCCTTCTTCAGGCCGCTCACGATGCCGGCGATACCGCCAATCGTGGCCGCAGTGCGCACCGCGTCCTCGATGCGCTGGCAATCGTAGTTGCCGCCGGAGCATTGCGAGGATACCAGGATGCTGCCGAGCACCGCCGCGGCGCCCATCAGCATGCGCGTGCGCGCCTGGTTCTTGAGTTTCTCTTCCTTCACGATCTCGTCGAAGCTGTAACGGCGCCAGTCGCCGTACGGCTCCTTCACAGCGTCCGAGAAGCTCCCGTAGTAGTCGCTCACCGTGTCGATCAGGTCGCCATCGCGCTCGCGGATGCGCGTGACGCGCTCGAACAGCGGGTCGCCCTCGGCCGGGAGGCGCTCGACGACGTATCGGCCCTGCTCATCCTTGGCGACATAGCCCGAATACGCCGTCGGCGCGATATCCTGGGCAAAACGCAGCTCCGTCACCACGCGTGCCTGGCGCAGGTCATCGGCGCTGAGCGTCTTGCGGAACTCGAGCATGTCGTTGGCGATGGTCGAATAGACGTTCTGGAATGGATCGCGCGCCTTGAGCGCGGCGTCGCTCAGGTAGGAGCCGATGTCGGCCTCGGCCTCATACTTCTTGTTCGCGAACCAGGTGCGTCCCGTGGAGTCGCTCACGCTGACCTCGAGCTCCATCTCCTTGCCCGAGGACTTGACGATGCGGCCGGTGACCATCACGTCCACGAACTCGGCGGTCGCCGGGATGACTCGCACCGCGCCCCACTGCGCCGAGGTTTCGAGTGTGTCCCGCAGCAGCATCGCCATGTAGCGCGCTTCCGCGCGCCGCACGTCCGGGTATATGCCCTTCTTCGCCTGCAGCTCCGCGTCGTTCTCCACCTCGGGCGGAATGCCTGGATCGAAGATGCGCACGCCGACGTCGAGCAGCTCGCCTTCCGGGATTTCGGTGGTCGCCTGGACTGCGTGAACCTTGGGTTGCGGCCGCGTCTCTGAAACCACGCAGCCACCGAGCGTCATCGAGCACAGCACGCCGAGCAATGCGAAGTGCGCATAGCGGCGGCTCAGACTTGCAGTCACGTTGTACATGGAACCGGCCTCAGCTCGCCTACCTGCCTTGGGTGTTCTTCTTGTATTCGATGTATTCCTTCCAGAGCTTGTCCCTGAGCTCCGGATCCGTTTCCTTCTCCGCTGCCTCGCGGATCTGGCGCGCGATCACGTCATCGTCGCGGCCATCAGGAATGTTCTTGGGCGTCGTGCTCGGGCCCTGGCCCTTGCTGCCGGCACCGCCGGCGCCGCCACCGCCCTGCCCGTCGCGGGCCGCGCCCTCGGACTTCATGCCGCCCTCGGACTCGCCCTCGCCCTTGCCCTCGCCCTCGCTCGCTTCAGTGGATTCCGAAGTGGTTCCGGCTTCGGGGCCTCCACCTCCGCCCTCGGTGCCTTCCTCGGTGCCGCCGCCGCCTTCCGCCGCGCCACCGTCTCCGCTCGCGTTCGCATCGCGCTCGCGCGCGAGGCGCTCGCGTTCCTTGCGGATCTGTTCATCGAACGTGCCCAGCGACTCATCCATGCGCCGGTTCACCGTGGCGCGCCGCTCTGCATCGGTCTGTGCGGCCGCGGGCAGATTGGGCCCACCGCCGGCGCCACTGCGAGCCGTGCCCGCACCCGCTGCACCTGCGGCGCCCGCCGATCCTGCGGTCGACGCCGTGCGCGTACCGGTCGCACCGGTCGAGCCGGCCTCACCGGTCGTATCCGAGGAGGACGTGCCGGGCTGCGCGCCGCCGCTCTCGCTTCCGCTCGATGTCGAGGACGGGGTCCCGGAACTCGAATCCTCCGAGCCGTCACCGCCGGACGCGGTGGGGTCCGCGGACGGGGACGGCCAGCCACCCGAGGGCGTGCCACTGGAATCTGACGGGAGTCCGCCCGAAGTGCCATCGCTCGAGCCGGAGGGCATTCCGCCCGGGGTTCCGCCGCTCGAGCCCGACGGTGAGCCGCCGCTCGAACCGCTGTCGCCGCCCGAGCTGCCGGTGCTGCCGCTGCTGCCCCCGCTCTGGCCGCCTGAGCTCCCGCTGCTGCCGCCAGCGCTCTGTGTTGCGCAGCCCGTGGCCAGGAGCGCGGCGAGTGCCACCACCGGAATGATTGCTTGCAGTTTCATCGGCTGTTCCTCGTCCTCATTGTGCGGCAACGGCCATATCGTCGCCCCGCAGGAAAGAACGTAGCTGGGCTGCCATGCGGTTGCAGGCGGTACCCTGCACGCGCGCAATAAACGGCAGCGGCACCACCGCGCCCACCAGAGCTGACGTTCCGGTGACGTTCGTGCTCACCGTGCCCGCCGAGCGAGTTTCCTGCAGGTCCCAGATCGTCGCAACGTAGTCCGATTCCTTCTCCCACCAGCCGAAGCCGATGCACCCCGCTCCGCCGGGGCCCGCTCCACAGGCAATGCTGCCACCACCGTCGGTCTTGCGGGTAACGCCGTCGAACCAGACTACATAACGTACACCGGTGCGCGCGATCTGCTCGGCAACGCGCGGCCTCGCGATCAACGCGGCGAGCCCCTCGGGGCGTGTCGGCGCGGTCGACGGCTCGAACCAGGGAAACAGGCTGTCGACGAACTCCTCATTGTCCTGAACTTTCATCGGCGCCCTGCCGCCCGCCAGGTCATCGCCCACGCAGTCGGTGAAGCCATCTTCGGTTCCGGTGCCTTCGACGTGCGGTTTCGCGAGCAGCACGATCGCCTCGCCGCTGCGAATGGCGGTGGCGAACTCGCGGCTTTCGACGACCTGGGCACGCATGCAGCCACTGGAGCAGAGGCTCAACAGCAATAGAACGGGAATACCTATACGCGGGTTGACAAGCAGTGAGCTGCTCGTCGGGGCATGGCGGGTCATGTGGCCCTCGGATCGCTGGTGCTTCACTCGAAGATTCGCCTGAAAAGCGGGCCGGTTTTGTCCCAGTATATACGTGAACCTTCGTGGTCGTTGAGACCCTTCGTCGGTGAGACCCTGCCCGCCGTGGGCGGTTCCGGTCCTACAGCAGGGTGAGCTGATTCCCTGCGGAAAGAAAGGGACGAAAGTGCTGGGTCGAGAGGCGACTTTCGCGCTGGCGCACGAGCCCCAGGCGCCGGCAGGCCGTCTCGAAGCGACGCCCGATCAGCTCGGCATAGGCGCCTTCGCCCCGCATACGCGAGCCGAAGCGCGCATCGTTCTCCCGGCCATTGCGAGTGGCGCGAATCAGCGACATAACGTG
This sequence comes from Steroidobacteraceae bacterium, assembly GCA_035250905.1. GTDB lineage: Bacteria > Pseudomonadota > Gammaproteobacteria > Steroidobacterales > Steroidobacteraceae > DATBVX01. The sequence goes on along the minus strand of DATFEQ010000061.1, from coordinate 30,797 downwards.
CTCGGCGCGTTCAGGTAGGTGCGCGTCGAGCCACTCGCGGAACAGGTCCTTCACCTCGTACGGCAGGCGGATCAGGACATAACCCGCCGTTTGCGCGCCGGCCTGCGCGGCGGCCTCGAGAATGCGCTCGATCTCGTGATCGGTCACGGCGGGAATCACCGGTGCAACGAACACGCCAACCGGCACACCCGCGTCCCGCAAGGCGCGCACCGCGTGCAGGCGCGCGGCTGGCGAGGGAGCGCGTGGCTCGAGCTTGCGCTTGAGCGCGGCATCGAGCGTGGTGATGCTGACGAACGCGCTCACCAGCTGATCGCGCGCCAGGTCCGCGAGGATATCGAGGTCGCGCTCGACGAGGGCCGACTTGGTCACGATCGTCACCGGATGACGGTGCCGCTGCAGCACCTCGAGAATCGAGCGCGTCACGCGGAGCTTGCGCTCGATCGGCTGGTAGGGATCGGTATTCGCGCCGAGGTTGATGGGTTTGCAAACGTAACCTGGCCGGCTCAACTCGGTCTCGAGCAACTGCGCCGCGTGCGCCTTGTAGAAGAGCTTGGTTTCGAAGTCGAGGCCGGGCGAGAGGTTGATATAGGAATGCGACGGCCGCGCGTAACAGTACACACACCCATGCTCGCATCCCCGGTAAGGATTGATCGACTGCTCGAACGAGATGTCCGGCGAGTCGTTGCGCGTGATGACTCTCTTGGCGTGCTCCGCAGTGACTGTGGTCTCGAGGGGCGGTAGCTCCGCGCCCTCGGGATCCGCGGGCCAGCCGTCATCGACGGCGGTCACACGCCGCGATTCAAAACGCCCCTCCGGATTGGAAAGCGCGCCGCGACCGGGCCGGAATGGAGGCGTCGGGGACATCGAGGTGACCTGTACGGATATACAGGCAGTATACGCGCGACGCGCACGACGGCAAGGTCACTGCGGCGCTGCCGCCCGGTAGCTCTCCTCTTCCCGCCGCGCCGGGTGCCCGGGGAAACGATCGATGGTGCGCAACTCCGGGAAGATCCTGGCCCAGAGCGCAGCGATCGCCAGCGTCGCGACGCCGCCCACGACCACGGCGGATTTCGCGCCGGCCCACGCCGCCGCCACGCCCGCTCGAAACTCGCCCAGCTCGTTCGACGCGCCGATGAATACGGCGCTCACCGCGCTCACGCGCCCGCGAATCGCGTCGGGCGTTTCGAGCTGAATCAGCATGTGGCGGATGTATACGCTCACCATGTCCCCCGCCCCCAGCAGGAACAATGCCGCGAGCGACAGGTAGAAGCTCGTGGACAGTCCGAAGACCACGGTGGCGAGCCCGAACAACGCAACGCCTGCGAACATCCAGCGCCCGACGTGGCGCGTCAGTGAGACGTACACCAGCAGCAACGCCGTGAGCGCGGCACCCACACCCGGCGCAGTGCGCAGCAGTCCGAGGCCGGTGGGTCCCACCTGCAGCACGTCGCTCGCGTAGATCGGCAGGAGCGCGGTGGCGCCGCCGAGCAGCACGGCGAAGAGATCGAGCGAGATGGCTCCGAACACGACCCGCCGCCGCCACACGAATCGCAGTCCCTCGAGCAGCGAATGCCAGCTCACCGGCTCGTCGCTCGCGAGCATGCGCGGCACACGAACCGCAAACATGAGCGCGACCGAGATCCCGAGCAGCACAGCAACGGTCGAGTACACCGTCTCGGGCCCGGCCAGGTACAGCACGCCGCCGAGCGTGGGCCCGGCGATCGTCGCGATCTGGAAGCTCGAGGAGTTGAGCGCCACGGCGTTGCCGAAGCTCTCGAGCGGGACGAGGTTCGGCGTGATGGCCTGCGAGGTCGGCATGCTGAAGGCGCGCGCCGTACCGAAGAGCACGAGGACGGCGAACACCGGCCACGCCACCGGGAGCCCTGAGAGCGTGAACGCGAGCAGCAGCAGCGCGCACAGGAGCTCGGTCGCATAACAGGCGGTGAGGATCGCCCGCCGGTCGTGACGGTCGGCAATCTGTCCGGCCGGGAGCACGGCCGCCAGGAACGGCAGGAACTGCGCGAGCCCGATCAGGCCGAGATCGAGGGGGTCGCGGGTGAGCTCGTAGACCTGCCAGCCGATCGCGACGCTCTGCATCTGCACCGCGAAAGTGGACAGGAAGCGCGCCACCAGGAAACGCGTGAAGGCCGGATAGCGCAGCGCACTCGGCGTCCGCGCGGGCGCCGCGGTCATGGAATGCGTTCGACGAAATGCATCGCGGCCAATTGTCGCAGATTGCCGCATGCACTACTTTAGCCGCATGGATCGCGAAACCGACCTGAGCGCCGCAACCGGCACGACGCCGATCGCGCCCGTGACGGTGCGCCACTTCCGCCAGACGGTGCTCTGGCCGCTGCAGCTCATGCCGCTCAAGCCCGGCGTGCAGGTGCAGCGGCACTGGGAGGCGCTCGAGACGCTCGGGCCGGACAGCCCGTGGGCCGAGGTGATCGACGAGTTCTTCTGCGATCCAGCCGATTTCCAGGAGCGTCACTACAAGGAGTTCATCACCTTCCTGCCGTACGTGCAGCGCTTCCTGTACGGCTCCAACGTCGGCCAGGAAGCTTCACAGCGGCATGGCGAGCCGAGCCTGCGCGTTTTCCGGCGCAGCGACGTCGCGCGCGTGCGCCTGACCTATGACGATGGCGTCAGCGTCACTTTCGAGGTGGCGCACGTCGACCTCTACTTCTTCCTCGATGCCGACATCGCCATCCTCGCGGTCGAGCTGCACGCGAACGACCTGCCGCTCGATCGCGTCCAGGACACGCTGTTCCGCTTCGGGCGCGCCTATCCGGCGTACTGGGACCGCAACGGACAGGGCGGCAACTGCGCGCGCCGCGTGGAATGGCTGGCGCGTGACGAGCGCGTGCTGGCGGTCTCGGACTACGATCTCAAGCAGAAGTACCTCATGCACGTCGCGCGCTATCGCACGCCCTGCATCGCCGCGCACTGGGAGTACCTGCTGAAGCCGCTGGTGCTCGAGTATCCGGGGCAGACCGGCCCGCTGCGCTATCGCCAGCTCGAGTACTACCGGATGCCTTTCATGGCGTACCTGGCGGTCGACGATCCGCTGCAGTTCTCGCGCGCGGATTTCGTGCGCCTCGCTCTGGTTACGCGTCCGGCGGAACGCGACGTCCTGCCCTATTCCGCCCGCTCGTTGCAGGGCTTCGAGGCCGAGTACTGCGACGACCGCTTCTGGGACCGCTCGGGCGAGTCCTTCTCGGGCGACACGCGCCTGCTGTGCACCGGGCAAGTGCTGGTGGTGGTCGGTCGTCAGAGCGACTACTTCTTCGCCGGGCGCGAGACGGGGATGCTGGGGCAGTTCCGCCATCAGTACTTCCTGCTGTTCCTGATCGCGCACTTCCACAAGGCGGCGCTGCTCTCGATGTCGGACGAGCTGGCCGTGGCGATGAACCGGCTCGAGGTCGGCGACACGGAATCGGTTCGGCAATTCAAGCGCTCGATCCGCGCGGCGATGGAAATCTTCCTGCGCTTCACGCATCGCTACTGGTTCCACGAACTCTCGAACCAGGCGATCGCGCGCAGCATCTATCGGCGCCTCACGGAGCAACTCGGAACCGAGGCGCTGTACGACGAGGTGCGCGCGGAAGTCGAGGACATGAACGAATATCTCGACACCGACAGCGTGCGCCGCCAGGCCAATACGCTGCTGCGCCTCACCGTGGTCACCATCTTCGGCCTCATCGGTACCGTGGCGACCGGCTTCCTCGGCATGAACCTGATCGCCGAAGCCGAGCGCCCGCTCGCCTGGCGCGTCTTCGCCTTTGTGGTGATCCTGGTCGGCACCGCCGCGGTGACCCTCATCACGATCGTGAAATCCAAGCGCCTCGCTGATTTCCTCGATGCGCTCTCCGACGAGCGCGTGACCTGGCGCGACAAGTGGCGCGCCTTCATCCAGACCTGGACGAGCTAGCACGAGGTCGAGGCCGCCGCGCGGCTCGCCGCCTCAGGCTGACGGCGGCGCAGCTGGTCGGGGGATATGCGGCTGCGGGTGCGGAATGCCCAGGTACTCGCGCCACACGGCCATCAGCACCGCGAGGATCACCGGGCCGAGGAACAATCCCACCAGGCCAAACGCGGCGATGCCGCCCAGCACGCCGAACAGCACCAGCAGGAACGGGATGCGCGTGGCGTTGGCGATCACGATCGGGCGGATCAGGTTGTCGACCCAGCTCACGAGCAGCCCGCCCCAGAGCAACAGCCCGACGCCCGCGCCCGTCCGATCCGTGATGATGAGCCACACGCCCGCACTGATCCAGATCAGCGGCGCGCCGAACGGGACCAGCGCGATCAGCGCCGTGATGGCACCGAGGAGCGCCGGCGCCTCGAGCCCGAAGATCCAGTAGCCGAGGCCCGCGAGGATGCCCTGGCCGAGCGCGGCGAGCACGATGCCGTACACGACAGCGCGCGTGGTGTCCCCGATCGCGATGATGTAGCCGTCGACGCGCTCGCCGAGGAGCTGGTGCATGACCTCACGCACCTGGCGGGCGAACTGCTCGCCGTTGCGATACATGAAGAAAGCCGTGAGCAGCGCGAAGAAGGTTTTTGCCAGGTTGCGGCCCACACCGCCGATCACCGTGCGGATCTCACCGAGCGATCGGTCGGCGAGTGCGCCGAGCTCCGCTGGCAGGTTGGCAGGATCGCGGCCCACGCGGTCGATCAGCTCCTGCAGCCATTCCCCGAGCCAGGGAATGTTGGCGATCGAGGGGGGCAACTGCGGGCGGCGCGCCAGGAAGGCCGCGAGTACATCGTAGGCGTTCGTCAGCTCCCCGCGCAGCAGGCTCGCGAGCCACACGAGCGGCACGATGAAGGCGGTGGCGAGCAGCAGCGTCATCACGATCGAGGCCAGCGTGACCTGGTTGCGCAGCAGCGCGCGCAACCGCACGAACAATGGCCAGGTGACGTAGGTCAGGATGAGCGCCCAGATGACCGGCACCAGGAACGGCCGCAGCACCCCGTAGCTCAGCAGCACCAGACCGCCGAGCAGCACCACGACGATGAGCCGCCTCAGCCATGGCGATGCATGCAGGTCTTCGAACATCGGCACAGTTTACTGGGAATTCAGGGGCGCCAGCTGGCGATCGTGACGGCCGGAGAGCGTGAGCTGCGCTGTGATCGCGCCGCAGAGCGCCATGAACATATCCCACTGCGTATCCCACACGTCGCCCTGCATGCCGAGGAACGCCTCGGCGGACCCGCCGCCAATGATCGCGGCCCACCACTCGATGAACTCGTAACAGGCGCTGATCGCGAGACAGATCGCACACACAATGAAGAAGAGCCAGCTGCCCCGTTTTAGCGGCGTCATGCGCAGCAGGATCTCGCGCGCGATCATGGCCGGCACGAAACCCTGCGCAAAGTGCCCGATGCGATCGTAGGGATTGCGGGCCATGTCGAAGACATCCTGCAACCAGAAGCCGGGCGGCACGTGCGCATAGGTGTAGTGCCCGCCCAGGATCAGGATCAGCGCATGCACCGCGATCAGCACGTACACGAGGTGCGTGAACGGGAAGCGGCGCGCGGTCGCGAACAACAGCGGCGCCGCGAGCAGCACCGGTGCGACCTCGAGCCACCACGTCAGCCGATCGGTCGGGCCGATCGCGGACATGGCGAGCGCGATCGCCACGAGCGCCGCGAGCACGAGCGGCCACCTGAAGTACGTCGACGGCAGCGCAGCGTTCATGCCGGGGTTCCTTCGTCGGCGAGAAACGATTCGATGAGTTGCGCGACCTCCCGGGGTCGCTCGTGATGCATCATGTGACCGGCGTCGGCGACGGTTGCCATGCGCACGTCCCTGAACGCCGCGTGCAGCCGCTGGTCGGTCGAGTCCTCGCCCAGTCGGCCACGGAACTCTGACAGTCCGCCCAGCAGCAGCAACACGCGCGCCGTGATGTTGCGCCAGCAGGCCTCCGCTTCCTCGCGCCGGTACAGCACCGGGTTGACGAGCTTGTGCTGTGGATCGGAGCGAATCGTGATCGTGCCGTCCGCCGCGCGCTCCGACCAGGCTTCGGCTATGAAGCGTGCACGCGCCAGGTCGAGTCGCGGGTTGCGCCCGGCCAGGAACTGTGCGAACTGCTCGAACGACGCATAGGTCGAGAACGTGGGTGTGCCGCCTAATTCCTCGAGCCAGCGCCGATAGCGCGCGGGCGCCTGGTCGGCCGCGGTCCGCGGCAGGCCGAGCCCCTCGATGTTGACGAGGCGGCGCACGCGCTCCGGGCGCACCCCGGCATACAACGACGCGACGTTGCCACCCATGCTGTGTCCCACGAGCGTCGCCGGCGTCTGCCGCGAATAGATCTCGAGCAACGCGTCGAGGTCGGCGAGGTAGTTGGGGAACCAGTAGCCTTCCGGCGCCCAGGCGCTGCGCCCGAAGCCGCGCCAGTCCGGCGCGACGAACGACCAGCGATCGGACATCTCATCGACCAGGAACTGGAACGTCGCCCCGGTATCCATCCAGCCGTGCAGCAGCACGATCGGCGAGCCGTCGGGAGAGCCCCAGCAGGTGAGGTGACATTCCAGCCCACGAATCACGCGCGACTCATGCCGCGCGCTGCGACGCGGTCGATAAGTCGGCGCGCTCATGGAGAACCCTTCCCGCGGCGCGCCGCGACGAGGGCGAGCCGCACGCGGGCGGCTCTCCTCATCGGGTGCGCAACTGTCCAGGCAGCCAACGACGCGGGCCGCCGCGACACCTAGTGCGGAGGCTTGGCCGGGTCGGAACGCGTCACTCGCCGCCGTGGGGACGGCTTGCGGCGTGCCGGAGTCTTCTTCGCCTTCCTGCGTTTCGTTTTTGCTCTTGCCATGGTGGCCTTCCTCCCGTTAACCGAGGCCCGTACCGACGAGCGCGCCGATCAGGCCGCCAATCAGGCCCCCCGCTGCCGCGGCCCAGAGTAGGTGTGGCGGCTTGGCCGCATCACCCTGCGTTCCATCGGCGGGCGGTGTCTCGCCGGAGTCCGAATCGCCGTCGTCGCCCGATGTTCCATTGCTCATGACAGCCTCCCATGATTGCTGTGCTTGACCACGCGAACAGCCCGCTCGCGTGACGCCCGGCATATTACCTGAGGCCGCACGCACCGGCTGACGCGCCGTTCGTCCCCGCCGCTGACACGTGTGCGGAGTTGCCATAGTATGGGTGCGCTCCTCCGCAAGGACCGCACGCGCGCTGTCGACATGCCCGCCGAACCGCTCCGTAACCTCGAGGACATCGTTCGTCGGGCCGCAGCGGTCGGTCCCCACGAGCGGCTCGCCTTCGTGCGCAACGCCTGCGGCGGTGATACCGAGCTCTACGAGGCGGTCATCGAGCGCGTGTCAGCCTCCTGGATGATCGATCTCGACGGGCAGACCCGGGCGCACGAGTACGCTGCGCTCGCGCTCGGCGAGAGCCGGCATTCCGGCGAGCTGATCGGGCCCTATCGCATCCTGCGCGTCCTCGGCCAGGGCGGCATGGGCGAGGTGTACCTCTGCGAGCGCGCCGACGACCTGTATCGCAAGCAGGTCGCCATCAAGCTGGTGAGCCGCGGCCTGATCTCCCGGCAGGTGCAGACGCGGCTGCGCACCGAGCGGCAGATCCTGGCGACGCTCGATCATCCCAACATCGCGCGCCTGCTCGATGGCGGCACCACCGAGGACGGCGTGCCGTACCTCGTGATGGAGTACGTCGACGGCGAGCCGATCGACGAGTTCTGCGACCGCCGCGAGCTCACGCTCGCGGAGCGCCTGCAGCTCTTCCAGGTCGTGTGCTCCGCGGTACAGGCGGCGCACCGCAACCTGATCGTCCACCGCGATCTCAAGCCCAGCAACATCCTGGTGACCGCGGACGGCACGCCCAAGCTGCTCGATTTCGGCATCGCGAAACTGCTCGACGTGCGCCAGACCGCGCACACGGTCGCCATGACGCAGGCCGACATCCGCATCATGACGCCCGACCACGCGAGCCCCGAGCAGATCCGCGGGCAGCACATCACCACGGCGAGCGACGTCTACGTGCTCGGAGTGCTGCTGTACGAGTTGCTCGTGGGGCGCCGGCCATTTCGAGTCGAGGGTCTGCGGCTGATCGACATCGAACGGCTGATCTGCGAGCAGCAGCCCGTGCCACCAAGCCACGCCCTGAGCACCGCGCAACTGAGCAGTGCCGAGCTCGAGGCCACTGCCGCCAGGCGGCGCACCACCGGGGCGCGCCTGCGTCGCCAGCTGTCCGGCGATCTCGACAACATCGTGATGATGGCCATGCGCAAGGAGCCCGAGCGCCGTTACGGCTCGGTGGAGCTGCTCTCGAGCGACATCGCCAACCACGCACGCGGCATGCCGGTGATCGCCCGCAAGGACACGTGGGGCTATCGCACGCGCAAGTTCGTGAGCCGGCACGCGCTCGGTGTGTCCCTCGCCGCCGCGTTCGTGGGGTTGCTGGCGGCCTTCGCGGTCGCGATGTACGTGCAATCGGAGCGCATCCGGCAGGAGCGCGACGTTGCACAGGCCGAGCGGGAGCGTGCCGAGGCCCAGCAGAATCGCGCCGAGCAGGCGTACAACTTCCTCATCGATGCATTCCGTCGCTCGGACCCGGCGGAGCATCGCGGCGAGCGTGTCACCGCCGAGGAGATCCTGGAGCGTGGCGCGCGCCGCATCGACGTCGAGCTCAAGCAGGACCCCGAAACCCAGGCGAACATGATGGAAGCGATCGGACGCGTCTATACGTCGCTCGGCCAGCCGGACAAGGCTCTGCCGCTGCTCGAGCGCTCTCTCGACCTGCGGCGCGACCTGCTGGGTGCCGAGCACCTGATGACTGCGAGCAGCATGCTGAGCCTGGCGGCGGCGCGACGCGACAAGGGCGAGTTCGATCGGGCCGAAGACCTGTTCCGCGAGGCGCTGAGCATTCAGCAACGCAGCCTCGGCCCTGACGATGAGAGCGTGGCGGTGACGCTCAAGGAGCTCGCGCAGCTGCTGCGGGAAGGGGGTGAGTGGGATGCGGCGGAAAAGATCTACCGCCAGAGCCTCGACATCTACATGCAACGCGGCCTGGAGCGGGGCTCGGGTGCGGCGCGTGTGATGAACGGTCTCGCGGCTGTCCTCATCTACAAGGGTGAGCATGCGGCCTCGGAGGCCCTGTTCCAGCGCGCCCTCGACATTGACACGGTGCTGCTCGGCAAGACTCATCCGTACGTCGCCATGGAGATGATGAACCTCGCCCTCGCGTTGCAGATGCAGGACAAGCTCGTTGCCGCCGAGCCGCTCTACGTCGAATCGATCGAGATCATGCGCCGGGTCAACGGACCCACCCACCCTGACACGGTCGATGCCCTGGGCAACTATGGCTGGCTGCTGCAGGTCAAGGGTGAGCTCGCCGAAGCCGAGCGTGTGCTGCGCGAAGTGGCGGCGCTGCGCCGCCAGAACTTCGGCGAGCGCGACGCGGGCGCGGCGTATTCCATGTCCAACCTCGCGGATGTGCTGTACGAGCGCGGCAAGCTCGGCGAAGCCGAGTCCCTCTATCGCGACGCCCTCGGCATTTTCGACGAGACCTTGCCGCCGACCCACCCGAATGTCGCTTCGTCGCTCACGGGCCTGGCGCGCGTGTACGCCGAACAGGGCGATGAGTCGCGCGTGCGCGCGCTGATCGATCGCGCCGTCGGCATCTGGCGCAAGGAACTGCCCGCCGGTCACTGGCGGATCGCGAATTCGCAGGCCGCGCTCGGCTTGTGCTTCGTCAGGGGGCGCAAGTACCCCGAGGCCGAGCGCGTGCTGCTCGACAGCCTGGCGACGCTGCAGCAGCAACGCGGCCCGGACAGTGCTGACGCGCGCCGCGTGCGCGGCTGGCTCGTCATCCTCTACGAAGACTGGGGACGGCCCGAGACCGCGGCCCGGTATCGGCTGCCCATCGCCTGACCATGCCCGTGCGTCGCGAGCTCGCCGGCGGCAGGGTGCCGGTCCGGATATTCACCGAGGAAGTCGAGCCGGAAGCGCTGCAGCAGCTCGAGCAGCTCGCACAGCTGCCGTTCATTCACGGGCACGTGGCCGCGATGCCGGACGTTCATTACGGCATCGGGGCATCGGTGGGCACGGTGATCCCGACGCGTGGTGCGATCATCCCGGCGGCGGTCGGCGTCGACATCGGCTGCGGCATGGGCGCCCTGCGCCTCACGCTGCGCGCCGACGAGCTGCCAGACAGCCTGCGCAGCGTGCGCGCCGCGATCGAATCGCGCGTGCCGCTCGGATTCGAGATGCACGAGGCCGCGGTCGCCGACAAGCGCACGTTGCGCCAGCTCGAGCCGGGACTGCGCCGGATCTACGATGCGCACCCCGCGCTCGAGAAGCGCCTCAAGAAGCCGCACGAGACCTGGGCGCGGCAGCTCGGCTCCCTGGGCGGCGGCAATCATTTCATCGAGCTCAATCTCGACCAGGAGCAACGCGTCTGGGTCATGCTGCACTCCGGCAGCCGCGGCATCGGCAACGCGCTCGGCACTTACTTCATCGAGCTCGCGCGCCGCGACATGCAACGCCACCTCGCGCAACTCCCGCATCGCGACCTCGCCTACTTCGAGGAGGGCGCGCAGCACTTCGACGAGTACGTGAGCGCCGTGCACTGGGCCCAGGAGTACGCCTCGCGCAACCGCCAGGAGCTCATGCGCCTGGTGCTGGAGGCGCTGCGCCGGGAGCTACCGCCGTTCGAGGTCACGGATGAGGCGATCAACTGTCATCACAACTACGTTGCGATCGAGGAGCACTTCGACGCACAGGTTTTTGTCACGCGCAAGGGCGCCATCAGCGCGCGCGCCGGCGAGCTCGGCATCATCCCGGGCAGCATGGGCGCCAAGTCCTACATCGTCCGCGGCAAGGGCAACGCGCAATCGCTGCACTCCTGCGCGCACGGCGCCGGGCGGCGCATGAGCCGCGCGCAGGCGCGCAAGCGTTTCCGGCGCGCGGATCTCGAGCAACAGACCGCGGGCGTCGAGTGCCGCAAGGACTCGGCCGTGCTCGACGAAATCCCGGCGGCCTACAAGGACATCGACGCGGTCATGGCGAACCAGGGCGACCTGGTCGAGGTCGTCCACACGCTGAAACAGGTGGTGTGCGTCAAAGGGTGAGCGCGGTGCCTTCATTGACGACACTTGACGTGTCGTCAATCCGCGCGAACGCCGATACACGGATGTACCGGCCGGCATGATTCACGGGGACGTCCCTGGCACACGGTTCCGGTCTTCTCTCACGCCCCCAGGAACATCTTGTACGCGGGGTTATTGGTCTCCTCGACGTACGCGTAGCGCAGCTCCTCCAGATGCGTGGCGAGCTCGGCGCGCTCCTTCGCAGGCACCTGGATGCCCGCGAGCACGCGCCCGTAGTCGGAGCCGTGGTTGCGATAGTGAAACAGGCTGATGTTCCAGCGCGAGCCGACGGCGCTCAGGAACTTGAGCAACGCGCCGGGTCGCTCCGGGAACTCGAAACGAAACAGCAGCTCGTTGGCGATGGCGCGCGCGTGACCGCCGACCATGTAGCGCACGTGCAGCTTCGCCATCTCGTTGTCGGTCATGTCGAGCACCGGGTAGCCTGCGTCCGCGATGTTGCGCAGCACCGCTTCCCTCTCGTCCTTGCCCTGCGACAGCGCCAGACCCACAAAGATCTGCGCGCGCTCGGCGCTCTCGTAGCGGTAGTTGAACTCCGTGACGTTGCGTGAGCCGAGCACCTCGCAGAACTTGAGAAAGCTGCCGGGCTGTTCCGGGATCTCGACCGCCATCAGCGCCTCGCGCTGAGCGCCGAGGTCGCCCCGCTCGGCCACGTGCCGCAGCCGGTCGAAGTTCATGTTGGCGCCGCTCTGCACCGCGATCAGCGTCGCGTCGCGCAGGCCCTCGCGCGCCACGTAACTCTTGATGCCCGCCACCGCGAGCGCGCCCGCGGGCTCGGCGATCGCGCGCGTGTCCTCGAAGATGTCCTGAATCGCCGCGCAGATCTGATCCGTGCCGACCAGAACCACCTCGTCGACGTACTGGCGCGCCAGCCGGAAGGTTTCCTCGCCGACGCGCCTGACCGCGACGCCATCGGCAAAGATGCCGACGCGCTCGAGCGTCACGCGCTCCTTGCACTTGAGCGACTCGTGCATCGCCGCAGCATCCTCGGGCTCGACACCGATGATCTTGATGCGCGGATAGAGCGACTTCACGTACGCCCCGATCCCGGCGATCAAGCCGCCTCCGCCCACCGGCACGAAGATTGCGTCGATGTCGCCCGGGCGCTGGCGCAGGATCTCCATGCCGATCGTGCCCTGCCCCGCGATGACGTCGGGATCGTCGAACGGGTGAATGAAGATGAGATTGCGCTGACGCTCGAGCGCGAGCGCCTTTTCATGCGCCTGGTCGAAGTCGTCGCCGTGCAGCAGAACCTCCGCGCCGAGATCCATCACGGCCTGCACCTTGATGTGCGGCGTCGTCTGCGGCATCACGATGACCGCAGGAATGCCGCGCTGCCTGGCGGCGAGCGCCACCCCCTGCGCGTGGTTGCCGGCGGAGGCGCAGATCACTCCGCGCTGCGAGGCGGTCTGCGACAGGTGGGCGATCTTGTTGTAGGCACCGCGTAGCTTGAACGAGAAGACCGGCTGCAGGTCCTCGCGCTTGAACAGCACGTTATTGCGCAAGCGCCGCGACAGCCGTGGCGCGGCTTCGAGCGGGGACTCGATCGCGACGTCATAGACGCGCGCCTTGAGGATGCTCTCGACGTAGTTGTTCTGCACGGCACTGCGCGCCCGGCTGACAAGACCGCGGCTAACTTAGCAAGAAAGCCGAGCCGTGTGCGAAGGAGCTTTGGGGTGCCGTATCCGGGAGGACACGACACCCCGTGGACAGGATTGGAAGGGGACGTTATCCGCCGCGGTCGGTGCTCTTGAGGGCGAAACGGAAGCGCGTCTTGCCCACCATCACGATGTCGCCGTCGCTCAGCGCCTGCCGGCCCTTGACGCGATGATCGTTCACGAACACGCCGTTGGTGCTGCCCAGGTCCTCGATGACCGTGGCGTTCGGGCCCGCGAGCAGCTTGGCGTGATGGCGGCTGATGTAACGCGTATCGATCGCGATGTCGTTGTCATCGGTGCGCCCGATGCTCGTGACCTTGCGGTTGATCACGTGCACCACCTCGGTCTCGGAGTCGATCCGCACGAACAGTCGCGTGGCGAGCTCCGGTTCCGGCGCGGGAGCCGGTGCCGGAGCGGCTGGCGGCTCGGGCCTCGCGAGCGCGCGCGGCGCCGAGTCCTCGCCGCTCAAGCGGCGAATGTCGCGCTGGATGTTGCCGATGATCTCGTTGCTCGCCTTGAGCTCGCCTTCGAGCCGTGCGATGGCCGCATCGCGCGTCGCAAGCGTGTCCTGGAGGTGGCGGATCTGGCCGCGCTGCTCGTCGAGCGTGCGCTGCACGCCCGACTGCTGGTCGTTCTTCTGCCGCAGCTGCGACTCGAGCCGCAGCATCGAGTCCTCGGCCACGCGCAGGTCGCCTTCGAAGCGTGCCAGGCTCTCGGCCTTGTCGCGCAGCTCGCGCTCCAGCGCGGTGAGCGTGTCGGCCTGGTCCTCGATGGTCTTCTGCAGCGTGTTGATGCGCTCCGCGCGCACCGCGAGCTCCGCCGCGGACACCCGCACGTCGCTCTCGAGATGCGCGAGCCGCGCTTCCTTCTCGCCAACGGCCGCCGCGACCTCGGACCACTTTTCCTTCCAGTTGTCGAGCTCGCGCGCCTGCGATTCCGCGATCTCCTCGTGCACTCGCTGCCGTGAATCGAGCTCGGCGGCGGCGCGAATGCGCCCGTTGAGCTCCGCCTCGAGGCTGGCCGCGCGGTTCTTCTCGTTCTGCACGGCGGTGATGAGACCGGTGATCTCTTCGACCCGCCGGTTGAGCTGTTGCCTGAGCGCCTCGTGCGATGCGCGCACCGTGCTGCCCTCCTGGTCGCGCTCCTGCAGCTTGAACGCCGCGGCGCGCACGTCCTCCTGCATGGCCACGAGGCGTGCGTCGCGCTCCGCGAGCTCGATCTGCAGTCGCGTGCAGTCAGTGGCCTGCGACTTCAGGCGGCGCTCGAGATCGGCGATCACTCCGCCCGAGTCCTGCGTGATCGCGCGCAGCCGCCCCAGCTCGGCGGCGCGTTCATTGAGCGCGAGGTCGCGGTTCTGCAGCTCGGCCTTGAGCTCGAGGACGGCCGCGTCGCGCTGGCGCCCGTCCTCCTGCATCGTCATGAGGCGCGTGTCGCGCTCCGCGAGCTCGCCTTCGAGCTGCGCCACCTGGTGCAGGTGCATGTCGATTTCCTGCTCGAACCCGAACAGCGCATCGTCGTGGAAGCGTCGACGCGTCTCCAGGCTCTGCAGCGTCTCGAGGCTGCGTGCTGCCTGTCGTTGCGCCCTGGTGAGCTCTCCATCGAGCTCCGCGAGCCGGCGCGATTGCCTCTCGAGCGCGCGCGCCATGTCGCCGCGCGCCACTTCCTTCTGCTCGAGCTGCGTCGCGAGCTCGGCTATGCGCTGATCGCGGGCCGCGATGTCGGAGAGGCGCGATTGCACCTGCGCCTCGAGGTGCCCGATCGAGCTCTTCAGGTGCTGCCCGGCCTGGTCGTGGCTCATCGCCAGGCCCTCGAGCTCGCTCAGCCGCTCGACGTGCGCAGCCGCCTCGCCCTCGAGAGCTGCGATGCGCCCCTCACGGGCGCGGATGACGTCCTGGAGCGCCACCTTGTCGATCTCGGCCGTATCGCGCTGCTGCTCGAGCAGGCGGATCTGCTCGGCGCGGGCCGCGACGTCGGCCTTGAGGCGCGCGATGGTCGCGCCGCGCGCGTCCAGGTCGGCCTTCAACCCGTCGCGGGATTCGTTCAGGTCCGAGATCTGCGCGTGCAGCTCGGCCCGGTCCTTCTCCTGGCCGCGCCACTGCCGCTCGAGCCGCGCGATCTGCTGTTCGAGGCTGGCGGTGTGCTCGGACTTGGCACGCAGGTTGGCTTCGAGCGTACGGATGGTGTCGAAGACTCCGGCGAGATCGGTGCTGGCGGCCGCTGCTGGCGCGGGCAGGCTCGTGCTGTCGGTGCTGGCGCGCGCGGCGGTGATGCTGTGCGCGACGGTGATGCCGTGCGTGGCTTCATAGGCTGCCGGGTCGAGCACCGGCAGTTCGTCGGTTCGATCCGGATCGCTTTCATGACCGGTGTGCCGGTCGGCTCTCGTGCTCATGGAAATGTGGTCCCCGTCAAAGTGCGGCCGATCCATTGGAGGAGCCGTCTTCTAGTAGTTCGTGGCTCCCTTGCACAGTGGGTCGCAAGCGGCCGTGAAAGGCAAGGGGAGAGTAAACATAAGAATCGGCATCGCGCAAATCGGCATGGCGCGGCGCAAAAGATCGCGTGTAGGACTCCTACAAGCGGGTGCTATCCTCGCCGCCTTTGGCCCCTCGTAGTCGGGTTTCAAGCAGGTTTCATATAAAGAGGAGTCGATGCGCAACGTTTACCTGCTCGCCGTCGCGCAGGCGCTCGCCGCCTCGGGCATGTTCGTGGTGGTACTGCTGGGCGGAATCCTGGGCGCCGAGCTCGCGCCCCGTCCCGAGTGGGCAACGCTGCCGGTGTCGATGGGCGTCCTCGGCGTGGCCGCCACCACCATTCCGGCCGCGATGCTCATGCAGGCCATCGGCCGCAAGCGCACGTTCATCCTCGGAGCGGCGCTCGCCGGACTGTCCGCTCTCGGCATCGCATGGGCAGTGGGGCAGCACAACTTCGTGCTCTTCTGCGTCACGATCTTCGTCATGGGCGCCAACATGGCGTGCGTGCAGCAGTATCGTTTCGCCGCGGTCGAGTTCGTGGCGCCGGAGCGCGCGAGCGTGGCCGTCTCGGTGGTGATGTGCGGCATGCTGTTCGCGGCCTTTGCCGGCCCGCAGCTCGCCCTCGCCGCGCGCGACTGGATCCCCGGCACGGAATACGCGGGCTCGTTCGTCGCGGTGGCGCTTCTGTGCGTCATCGCGATCGCGGTGCTGGCGCGCATCGACATGCCGCAGTTGCATGCCGCGCGCACGGACGAGCCGGCCCGCGCGCTCGGGGCGATCGCGCGACAGCCGCAGTTCCTGGTCGCCGTGCTCGCGGGAATTTCCGGTTACGCGGTCATGAGTTTCATCATGACGGCGACGCCGCTCAGCATGCACGTCGTCGACGGCCTGAGCGTCGTCGACACCAAGTGGGTGATCCAGAGTCACCTGCTCGCGATGTTCGTGCCGTCGCTCGCGAGCGGCTGGCTGATCGCGCGCCTCGGCGTGAAGCCGATGATGAGCCTGGGCGTCGCGCTCATGGGCCTGTGCATAGGCATTTCCGCGCTGGGCTCGCACCAGCTGATGCACTACTGGTGGGGCCTGGTGCTGCTCGGCGCAGGCTGGAACCTGTTGTTCGTCGCGGGCACCACGCTGCTCACGACCACGTATCGCCCGTCGGAGCGTTTCAGGGCGCAGGGGGTCAACGAGTTCGCGGTGTTCGGCTCGCAGGCACTGGCTTCACTCCTCGCCGGTCCCGCCATTCAGCATCTGGGCTGGAAAGCGCTCAACCTGGCAGGCATCCCGCTGCTGGTCGCGATGGCGATCAGCCTGCTTGCACTGCGCGGGCAGGCGAGTTCGCAGGCGCAAGTCGCGCGCGCTAGGTCGCGTTGAGGAATTCGCGCGCGTGGCGCGCGAGCAGGTCGGGCGCGGCCACAAACACGCCGGCGCCCTGCTCCGGCAGATCGACGAGTCTCGAGCCGCGTACCAGGTGCCGCGCGCGCTGCCCGGCGTCCCACAACTCGTCCTTGGGACGCACGATCAGCGTCGGCTGGCGCAGCAACGGCAGGCGCTCATTCGCGGCATAGTGGTGTGCGGCATGCAGGCCCCAGCTGCCTGCCGCGCCACTCTGGAAACGCTCGGCGAGCGCTACCGTGCACTCTTCCAGCGTGACTCCGCCGCTGCGCGCCTGCAATTGGCGTTGCCACTCGCGCAACAGGTGCGCGCCATCCTCGGCCGGCGCTTGTCCGGCCTTGCCGTTGGAGACCTCGCGCTCCTCGGCACTGAATACCGGGACCGACACGAGGACCACACGCCGCACCTGCTCAGGGCGGAGGATGCCGAGCTCGGCCGCGACCAATGCGCCGCTCTGGTGCCCGAGCAGGTCGATCTGTCGAAAGCGCATCGCATCGAAGAAGTCCGCCATGGCGGCAGCGTAGTCGGCGATGGTGGGCCTGCTGGGCGGCGCATCGGACTCGCCGTGGCCCGGGATATCGGGCGCGTACACGGAGCGATCGCGCGCGATCACCGGCAGGAATTTCTCGAACACACGGCCGGAGCGCGGGCTGTGGTGAAAGCACACGAGTGTCGTGTGCTCGTCGAAGCCGCCGCTGGTCGGAAACGCGGTGCGCACGTGCAGCTGCCCGAAGCGGCACTCGAAATAGGCACGGCGGACACGCACCTCGTCGTCCGTGGCCAGGGGGCGCGATCTGGGCTTGGTGGGCATGGCGCGTACTAAAGAGGCAGGCCGATCATGACGCATCCGCTGGATTGAGGCACTCTTATATTCTAGATGCTAACCCGTCTTCACCTGGCGTCCCTGCTCGCGATCCTGGCGGCGCCCGGTGCTCTCGCGCAGAGCGCTTTGCGCGCGAGCGAGGAGCAGCTGGTGAACTACGCCTTCGCCACGCAGCTCGGCTCCGGCGTGTATGACGTTGCCGGCCGCACGCTGCAGCTCTATCGGCTGCCGTTCGGTTATTCCTTCATGGAACCTGCGACCGACCGGCCGGGTGTAAGGCTCACGCTGCCCGTCACCCTCGGACTCCTGGACTTCGAGCCTCGCGACGTGCTGGACACGGGGCTGCCCGAGTCGTTCGACACGCTGAGTTTCGTGCCGGGCATCGAGCTCGATTTCAAGCTCGGCCCGCGGTGGCACTTCCTGCCGTTCGGCGAGTTCGGTCGCTCGTGGGACCTCGGCAGCGACGCCAACGCCGATGTCTACTCGTTCGGTGCGCATGCGACGGCCGAGTGGGACAAGGACTGGGTCGACCTGCTGCGCATCGACGCCGGCTTCACTTACACCGCGGTCGAGCCGGATGCGCCCTTGCACAAGGACGACCTGTTGCTGGTCGAGATCGGTCTCGAAGGCCGCGACGCGCTCGCGCTGAGCGTGGCGGGTCACGCGCTCGACTGGGGCGCGTACGCGCTCGTGCAGGCGTTCGTCGACCGCGCGGAGGAACCGCTCGATCGCGCACCGGAGAGTGCCGACCCATACCAGTTCGAGGTGGGCCTGACGCTCGGCACTCGCGAGCGGGTGACGGTGTGGCACGTCCCGGTGCCGCGCGTCGGCATCGGCTATCGATTCGGCGACGATCTCGAGGTGTGGCGCCTGGTGCTCGGCGTGCCGTTCTGAGCGCGGGTCAACTCAGCTCTAGCCGCAACGCTCCTCGATGACTTTCCAGTCGGTGTTGCCGAGCACGGTCTCGACCCATTGATCCCGGCCGCTCACGCCGAAGTCGCGCATGTACGCATGCTCCCACAGGTCGAGCACGAACACTGGCTCGAGACCCGCGGGTATGCCGACGTGGTGCTGCTCGACCCAGAACGTGAGCAGGCGGTTGCTGGTCCAGTCGCGCGCGCTCATCACCCAGCCGGGTCCACGGGTGCGTGCCACCGCTATGACGTGATCGCGCCAGCCCTTGACGCTGCCGAAGGAAATGTCGGCCGCCTCGGCCAGCACGCCATCGGTGGGCAGATCGCCGCTCGGGCCGTGCAGCTGGTCGAAGAAGAGCTCGTGCAACACCATGCCGTTGAACTCAAACCCGAGCCTGTGCACCCAGCCCTCGGGGTCTGGCTGCCTGCCGTGGCTCGCCCTGGCGGCGAGCGCCTGCTTGAGGAGCTTGTTGGTGTTCTCGACGTAGCCGCGATAGAGATGCAGGTGATCGTCGAGCGCCTCGCGCGATATACCCTTCACCTTCGACAGGTCGAACTCACGCGCCTCGTACTGTAGGTCCGAACGTGAGTATTCCTCGGCCTTGCGTACCTTGTGTTGCATGCTGTGCACCTCGCTGATCTCACGTGCAGTGTCGCGGGGCCCAGCCCGCGTGTCCGTCGGACCTGCCGGACACCGAACGTAGGCGCGCTCCTTCAGCAGCAGCGCCTAGCGTGTCGGCCGCGGGCGTTCGCCGGGTTTGCCGGGTTGCGATGCCGGACGGTCGGCCTCGGGCGTCTCGCGATCGCTGTATCCCGAGCGCTGCGGATCGTCGTCCTGTTCGAGTTGCGGCTCGTCGTGCACCCAGGAGCGCCCCGCGTCGCGCTCGCCGCCGCGCGGATTCGCGGGATCGGTCGGTCGCTTCTCGGGTGTCGTGCGCGGTTTGCCCGAAGGATTGTCCGATTGGCCTTTGCGTCGCTGTGCCATGCGTGTCTCCATGAGAGTTGTGTCGAGCGGCGGCGCCCGCCGTCGCTGTGCGGACTCGGAGCAACATCCATGCCACGCAGCGCACGAGTCTCGCGCGCTGCAAGCCTTGCTGCGGCGACGGAATTACCGACCGCCGTGGGGAAGAATTGCTGTCGGGCGGCAAAATATTCCGAGCGAATTACTTCTTTCTGCGCCGCCGCGGCACCTTGCCGCCGGCGCGGCGCGCCTCTGAGAGACCAATCGCAATCGCCTGCTTGCGGCTCGTGACGCGCTTGCCCGAGCGTCCGCTGCGCAGCGTGCCGCGCTTGCGTTCACGCATGGCTCTCTTCACCTTGCGCTGCGCCGTCTTGCCGTATCTCGCCATGATCAGGTCCTCCAATCGATCCGTAGCGTGCAGCGTGCGTCCACATTTCGTGCCAGCGAGGCATGGATCTTGCTGCAGTTCGGCACGTTGCAGATACGCAGAGGAGACGCACATGAACGTCAGCGACGTGATGACACGAGAGGTGCAGGTGGCGACGCCCGAGCAGAGCATTCGCGATGCCGCGCAACTGATGGCGAGGATCGATACCGGCACCGTGCCAGTCGGCAAGGACAACAAGCTGGTCGGGATGCTGACGGACCGCGACATCGCGGTGCGCGCGGTGGCGAAGGGCCTGGGCCCCGACACTCCCGTGCGCGAAGTCATGAGCGGGGACGTCAAGTATTGTTTCGACGATCAGTCGGTCGAGGAAGTCGCGCGCAACATGGCAGACATCCAGGTGCGGCGGCTCCCGGTCGTGAATCGCGACAAGCGCCTGGTCGGCATCCTGTCGCTCGGCGACCTCGCGGTGCGCTCGAACTGTTCCACGAGCGAAACGTTGCGCGGCATTTCGACGCCGGGTGGCGATCATTCGCAATCCGCGCGCTAGCGCCGATGCAACGCAAGGTTAGCGCACGCTCACGGGAGGACACGCGGTTCTGGAACCAGTTCATGCTGGTGACCATTGCGCTGCACCTCGTCATCGTGGGCTTCTTCGTGTTGGCGCGCTCGGTCGGCGCCATGCAGGACGAGGCCAAGGCCGTCGATCCCTCGGTGCAGGCGGCCGTGGACCAGCGCATACGTCCGCCGGCGCGCGTCGCGGTCGCGGGCGAGACGCCGCCTGCAGAACCGGCGCCGACCGGAGCGCCGGCGCAGACGCCTGCGACCGCACCAGTCATCACCACGCTGAGTGGCGAGCAGGCGTTTGAAACCGTGTGCACGACGTGTCACGGCGCCGGCATCGCGGGCGCACCGCGCCTCGGCGATGCGGCGGCATGGAAGCCGCGCGTCGCCCAAGGCAAGGCGGTGCTTTACCGGCATTCGATCGAGGGCTACCAGGGACAGCAGGGCATCATGCCGCCGAAAGGCGGGCGGCCCGATCTTTCCGACGATTCGGTGCGCGCGGCGGTCGATTACATGGTCGACGCGGCGAGCCAGTAACACGCCTGCGCTTCAACCCGCGGTCTTGCGATCGGGCACGCGCTCGATACCCACGGGCGCGCGCATGCGTCTGCGGAAGCGGCGCCACTCGCGCGCGCGTGCGGTAATGGGCGGAGCATGCGCAGGACCGAGAAACTCGGCGACCGGCGCCCAGCTCCTCAGTTCGCAACTGATCGCTTTGATCGTGATCAGGATCGGCGTCGCCAGGAACATGCCGGCTACACCCCATAGCCAGCCCCACAGCCACAGGCCAAGGAACACGATCAGCGGGCTGAGGGCGAGCCGGCGGCCGAGCGCGAGCGGCTGCACGACCTGGCCCTCGAGCGTAGCGAGCGCCAGGAACGATGCCGCCACGCCGACCGCGGGACCGAGGTTGTCGTGCGTGAGGATGGCGACCAGCGTGAGCACGACCAGCGTGGTCGCCGATCCCGCGTAGGGAACGAAGTTGAATACGCCCGCCATGACGCCCCACAGGAGCGGCGTGGGCAGCTCGAACACCCAGGCGAGTGCCGCGGTGGCGACTCCGAGACCCACGTTGATGGTGGCGATCGTGCCGAGGTAGCGCGCGATCTGGCGCCGCACCTGTTCGGCGACGGTGAGAAGTTGCCGCGCCGAGGACGTGCGCCGCCGGCCCTCGGCGAGCCTGACCAGCAGCACCGGCCCGGAGGACAGCAGGAAGAACGTCAGGAAGAAGACACCGACGACCGGCACGAGCGCGGCCGGCGTCTTCCACAGGAGGCCACGCGATGGCGCAGGCTGCGGTGTTTCCGTTGGCGCGGCCGGCGCGCCCGTGACGCGCCCCGCCTGCGCCGCCACTTCGTCGATCTTGACGACGAAGCGCCGCAGTGGCCGCACTTTGCGATCGACGTCGGAGAGCATGCGCGGGGCCCGCTCGACCCATTCACGCGCGGGCTCCATGGTCGCGTTGACCAGGGAGGCGATCGTGCCAGCGACCAGCAGCATGACCAGCGCCGAGGCGAGGATGCCGGGCACTCCTCGACGTCGCAGCGCCTCGACCGCCGGCGACAGCACCATCGCGAAGAAGAGTGCCAGCACCACCGGCATCAGCAACGCATGCGCGAAAAACAGGACCGCGAATACCGCCAGGCTCGCAAGCGTCAACAGCGAAATCCTGGCGGCGCGGATCTCGCGCCGCTGGCTGTCAGCGCTCTGTGTGGCCTCGCGCTGCGTGAGTGACATGCGCGTGAGCGGCAGGCGCCCGCTCAGTGCAGCGACGTCGCGCGCGGGGTGACCGCGACGTGGTCGGTCACGTGGCCGCTGTCGCGGCGGGCGAGCGTCTGGCGCACCTGGATGGCATTGCGCACTTCGACGACTCCGGGTACGGCAGCCACAACCTCCCCGGCTCGCGTCTTCTCAGCCTCGGTGCTGACGAAGCCGCTCAGCTGGATGATGCCCTGGAACGTTTCGATGTTGATGTGGTGAGCCCGGGTCACCTTGTCCGTGACCAGGGCGCCCTTGACGCGCGCCGTGAGCAGAGTGTCCTCCGTGCGCAGGCCCTGCTCGCGGGCGGCATCGCGTGTCGTGGCTGCGACGGCTGCGATCGCGGTGCTCATCAGCGCGAGCGCGGAAATGACCACCAGGTGAACCGTGCGCGTCACTTGAGTCTCCTGTCGTCCTTGACGCGGGACGGTGCAATCGCCATGCCACAGTCGCGGCGCGGCCCGCTACACGCGCGCGCCCTCGCCAATCGCGCGCTTCTGCGGCTTGAGCAGGCCTGTAGGACAAACGCCGACAGATTCGTGGGCGCTGTCCTAGTCCGATATCAGTCCGCGCCGCTGATCGGCGCCCTTGCAGTTCCGTTACAACTCCACCTGCACGCAGTCGTGAAGAAATTGCACGCAAACGCAAGTTCGTTACTTCCGCCGGAGGCATGCAACACATGGGACAGGTAACGGAAGCAGTATTCACTGGCAAGGACGCCAACGGGATGGGCACCGTGCTGGGGCGCTCGGCGCCGATGCGTCACCTCTTCGGGCTGATCGCGCGCGTGGCCCCCACCGAAGCCACGGTCCTCATCACCGGTGAGAGCGGGGTCGGCAAGGAGCTGGTGGCCGAGTGTATTCATGAGCGCAGCGCGCGCTCCAAGGGCCCGCTGGTCGCGGTGAACTGCGGCTCGATTCCCGAGACCCTCATCGAAGCGGAGCTCTTCGGCTACGAGAAGGGCAGCTTCACGGGCGCTTCGCGCTCGCACGCCGGAGTATTCGAGCGCGCGAGCGGCGGCACCCTGCTGCTCGATGAGATCACGGAAATGCCGCTCGAGATGCAGACGCGGCTGTTGCGCGTGCTCGAGACCGGCCGCTTCTACCGGGTCGGCGGCACGCTGGAGATCACCACCGACATCCGCGTCATCGCGGCGACCAATCGCGACATCGCGCACGCGGTGCGCGCGCGCAAGCTCCGCGAAGACATCATGTACCGCCTGGCCGTGTTCCCGGTGCGCATACCGCCGCTGCGCGACCGCCAGGACGACCGCATGCTGCTGGCGGAAGCGTTCCTGCAGCGCCTCAACACGCAGGAGGGCACCAGCAAGCGGCTGTCGACCGAATCGGTCGCAGCGTTGTGGAACCACCGCTGGCCGGGCAACGTGCGCGAGCTCAAGAACGCGATCGAGCGTGCCTTCATCATGGCGGACGAAGTGCTCGAGCTCGCGGGCGCCATCATGGCCACGCACCACGGCGGCACCGACGAGGACGCGGCGCTCGAGCGCGGCATCCACATTCCGCTCGGCTCGCGGCTCGACCAGGCGGAACGTTCGCTCATCGAGGCGACGCTGGAGTATTTCGAGGGCAACAAGCGGCAAACGGCCGAGACACTGGGCTGCAGCCTGAAGACGTTGTATAACAAGCTCAACACGTACTCGCGTCAGAGCTCGGTGCCGGCGTAGTAAGTGCACGGAGACGACTGGGCACGGTTGAGCGACATGTACGAGTACCCCGATCCGAGCCAGCGGCGGAGCAGATTGAAGGCGCAGGACACCGAAGCGGTACGGGTATTGCTGGTCGAGGACTCGCCCATCGTCGCCGAGCGGGTGAAGGAGTCGATCCGCGAGATTCCCGGCATTTGCGTGGTCGATACGCTCGATCGCGAGTCCGCAGCCGTCGATACGCTGGCGCGCGGCGGCATCGACGTCGTGATCCTCGACCTGCACCTGAACCGCGGCACCGGGTTTGGCGTGCTGCGCGCGTTGCCGCGCCTGGAGCGGCCGCGCCCCGTGATCATCATCTTCACGAGCTACGACCTGCCCGAATATCGCCGCCAGGCGATGGCGCTCGGCGCCGATCACTTCCTGGACAAGGCGCAGGACTTCGAGCGCATTCCGCAGCTGCTGCAGACGATCCGCGAGGAACGCCAGGGCGGTCCGCCACCGACGGTGCAGTGAGCGGCTGTCGGGTTATTCCTACAGGCGCAACTGGTTCAAGCTGACGGAGTCCCCACCGGCACTCGGGCACGGTAGCGATTGGTCGCGCAATCAGCCGGCGATCGCCACGCGAGCGCAACGAGATGCCCACGATCCGCGAGGACCCCTTTTGCCAGCGGCACTTTCAGCAGCAGGCGGATTGCGGCCTCACGCGCACGCGCCATGACCGCCGCCTGCGGCTGGCGGTCTGCGAGCGTCGCGCCCGCGCCCTCTTCCACCGCAGAACTCCGGAGCCACACATGCCGGGATCGAGTCGTCCGCGCCACGAGGAATAGCCCTTGGCACAGCTCCGCACATCGGCGGCGCCGCCGGAAAAAAGGGAGGAGCTGAAGTACTACCAACCGCGCGAGTACTCGCTCTACGAGCTCGAGGGCTTCTCGAGCCGCGCGGTCGCGGTGCACCTCGACCTCTATCGTGGCCACGTCGACACGGTCAACCGCCTCCTGGCGGCGAAGGCCACGGAGCCGCGCAGCAGCGGGCGCAACGGCGACCCTCCGGGCAGCGCTCACTCCGACATTTTCGCCTTCGAGTACAACGGCATGGTGTTGCACGAGCTCTTCTTCGAGGGGCTCACCACCGCGCTCGGCACCTATCCGCCGCCCGATGGCGCCTTCGCGCGCGCCGCCGAGCGCTCCTTCGGCGGCGTGGATGCGTGGAAGCGCGACCTGCGCGCCCTCGCCGCAACGCCGCGGCCCGGGTGGGCACTGTGCGCGCTCGATCGCTCCAACCGGCGGATCTTCAACGTCTGGATCGATCTGCACGAGCTGGGACTGCCTGCGCACACCGATCCCGTGCTGGTGGTCGACCTGTGGGAGCACGCGTGGATCGGCGACTTCGAGCCGTCGCAGCGCAGTGACTACATCGACCTGATGCTGACGCAGACCGACTGGCAGGTGATCGAGAAGCGCTGCCGCTGAGGGCTCAGCGCGCGCGGCGTGGTGAGTCCAGGGCGCACCATGTCGACATGATCCGAGCTGGGCCGGTGTACTCAGGCTCGAATCTCAATCTGGTCGCCTGCACTGCCGTCTTCCGGGGCATACGACAGAGCGGAGCGGGACTGATCGGTTGTCGGGGCAGTTACGCCCTGGACCCGGGAACTGCAAGTGCAAGCGCTGTGCCACGCGCGCCACGCCCGCTAATCGAGCACATCCGCCCACTTGCGCTGCTGCGCGCGCGCGCACGGCACGCACGTGTCCTCGTATTTGCCGAACTGCGTGGAAAAAATACCATCGGCAGGTCGGCGTTTACGCGTGCGCGCGGGCTTCTGAGCGCTCGGACGGCGCGCGCCGCGGGGTCGCGAATCCCTCCAGCAGCTCCTGCAACTTCTCGTAGGCGACCGGCTTGATCAGGAACTGATCGAAGCCCGCCGCCTCGGCTTGCTGCTTGTCGTACTCGCGGCCGTAACCCGTGAGTGCCACGAGATGCGTGCCGTTGTAGCGTGGCTCGCTGCGCAGCCGCCGCGCGACCTCGTAACCGTTCATGTCGGGCATGCCGATGTCGAGAAATACGCAGGCCGGCTGGTAGTCGCCGGCCTTCTCGAGCGCCTCGGACCCGGAATGCGCCACGGCCACGTCGTGTCCCGAGAGCTCGAGCAGCATCGCCAGAGTGCGCGCCGAATCCACGTTGTCATCCACCAGCAGCAGTTTCAGTTTCGTAGCCATATACCTTCCTTGCGCGGCACCTGCCGATTGTGCCCGCGCGTGAGCTGTCACCAATTGCGGCAATCGCACGACGAATTCGCTCCCCCGGCCGACGCCGGGGCTGTGCGCCTCGATCTGACCGCCGTGCATTTCGACCAGGCCGCGGGCCAGCGCGAGACCCACGCCGAGGCCGCCTTCCTTGCGCGCCAGCGGGTTCTCGAGCTGGCGGAAGAGCTCGAAAACCTGCCCCAGCTGATCGGGCGCGATGCCGATGCCCGAGTCCCGGACGCGAATCTCGACCTGGTCGCCATCCGCGCCGGAAGCAGTGCTCACCACCAGCTCGATCTGACCGCCGTCATCGCTGTACTTGGCCGAGTTGGTGAGCAGGTTCGATACCACCTGTGTCAGGCGCACCAGGTCGCCGTGCAGGTGCACCGGCCGGTCCGGCATCCGCACGCGCAACTCGTGGCTGCGCGCCTCGATCAGCGGCCGCACGGTTTCCACCGCGCGCGCGATCACGGTCACCAGGTCCACCGGCTCGCGCCGCAGCGTGATCTTGCCGCGGCTGATGCGCGAGATGTCCAGCAGGTCGTCGATCAGGCGCCCGAGCTGCTCGAGCTGGCGCCCCAGGACGTCGCGCGCCCAGGCGAGCTGCGGATCGAACAGGTTCTTGTGCTGCATGAGCCGGACCGCGCCGTCGATCGCGGCCAGCGGGTTGCGCAGCTCGTGCGAGAGCATCGCGAGGAACTCGTCCTTGCGCTGGTCGGCGTCCTGCAAGGCGTTCTGCGCACGCTGCCGTTCGCCGATCTCGCCCTGCAGCGTGCTGTTCGCGGTCGCGAGCTCGCGGTTGGCCAGCGCCAGGCTCTCGTTCAGGCGCTCGAGCTCGCGGGTCTTCTCGGCCTGCAGGTTGCTGTTGGCAATCGCGAGCTCCCGGTTGAGGCGCTGCAGCTCCCGCCGCTTGCGATAGAGCTCGACCAGCACCTGGACCTTGCCGCGCAGGATCTCGGGCACGACCGGCACGTACACATAGTCGACCGCACCCAGCTTGTAGCCCTGCAGGCGGTCGAGATCGGTCACGTGCACCGCCGTGACGAAGATGATCGGCGTCTTCTCGAAGCGGGGGTGCTGGTGGATGAGCGCGGCCGTCTCGAACCCGTCCATGCCCGGCATGCTGACGTCGAGCAGGATCGCGGCGAATTCCCTCTCCATGAGCAGCTGCAGCGCCTCGCGCCCCGATTGCGCGGACACCAGGTTCTCGCCCAGCTCGCCGAGGATGGCCTCGTACGTGTAGAGCCGCGCGGGCTGATCGTCGACCAGCAGGATGTTGACCTTGTCGGTTTCGCTCATGGCCCTCACCGATGCAGCCACGTCCGGAGCAGCGACACCAGCTGCCCCGTGTCGACGGGCTTTGCCACATAGTCGGAAGCTCCCGCCTCGAGGCACTTCTCGCGATCGCCCTTCATGGCCTTGGCGGTGAGCGCAATGATCGGCAGCCGCCGGAAGCGCGGCATCTGGCGGATGCGCCGCATGGTCTCGTAGCCGTCCATGCCCGGCATCATGATGTCCATCAACGCGAGCGACACGTCGGGTGTCTGCTCGAGCACGTTGATACCCTCCTGGCCGTTGGTCGCGATCACGACATGCATCCCGTGGCGCTCCAGCACGCTGCTCAGCGCGAAGATGTTGCGCACGTCGTCGTCCACCACCAGGACCTTGCGCCCGGCCAGCGCCTCCGAGGTCTGGTGCAGGTGCTCCAGCATGCGCCGCTTCGCCTCCGGCAGCTCAGCCACTACCCTGTGCAAGAACAGTGCCGTCTCGTCGAGCAGCCGCTCAGGCGACTGCACGCCCTTGAGCACGATGCTTTTCGCCATGCGCCGCAGCCGCTCTTCCTCGTCGGCGGACAGCTCGCGGCCGGTGAATACGACGATCGGCACGTCGCGCAGCCGTGGTTCCTGCTGCACCTGCGCCAGCACGTCGAACCCCGACATGTCGGGCAGGCGCAGGTCGAGCACGACGCAGTCGTAGCCGTCCGCGCGCATCTCCTCGAGCGCTTCGGCCCCTGTACCCACGGCCTTGATGTCGATGTCGTCGTGGCCGATCAGCTGCTCGATCGACAGCCGTTCGGCGGGGCTGTCCTCGACCACCAGCAGGCGCTTGGTGCGCGGCTGCACGATACCCTTGATCCTTTCGAAGGCCTGGTCGAGCCCCGCGGTGCTCAACGGCTTGCTCAGGTGCGCGAACGCGCCGTGCTCCATGCCGTGCTGGCGCTCATCCTCGATGCTCAGGATCTGCACCGGGATGTGACGCGTCGAGAAGTCCTGCTTGAGCTGGGTCAGCACCGTCCAGCCGAGCATGTCGGGCAGGAAGATGTCGAGCGAGACCGCGGTGGGCAGGTGCTGGCGGGCAAGGCTCATCGCTTCGGCACCCGTCATGGCCACGACGCCCTTGAACCCGTGATCGCGCGCCGCGTTGAGCAGCACGCGCGCGTAGTGCGGATCGTCCTCGACGATGAGCAACACCGATTCGCCGGGCTGCAGGTTGTCGCGATCGTCGTTGAGCTCCACGGGAGGACTGGCCGGCAGGCCCGCCGGCGCGGGACGGTCCGGCAGCTGCTCGGCCGGACGTGCCTGGACAGTGAGCTTGCTGTACGCGGGACCGACGTAGTTCAGGGGCAGGTACAAGGTGAATACGCTGCCGCTGCCCGGGGTGCTCTGCAGGCGAATTTCACCGCCCAGCAGGTGCGCGAGCTCGCGGCTGATCGCGAGGCCGAGGCCGGTGCCGCCGTAGCGGCGCGCCGTGCCGGCGTCCGCCTGCTGGAAGGCTTCGAAGATGATCCTCTGCTTTTCGAGCGGGATGCCGATGCCGGTGTCGTGCACGCTGAACTGCAGGACCTTCGCCACCTTGCTCAGCACCGGGTGATCGGCGCCCCATCCGCCCTGCGCGATTCCGACCTCGAGGCGGACGTTGCCGTGATCCGTGAACTTGAAGGCATTCGAGAGCAGGTTGGTCAGCACCTGCAGCAGGCGCTTGGGGTCCGTGTTGATCGGCTCGTCGACCGCCGCGTCATATTCGTGCGTGAAGGCGAGCTTGCGCGCCTCAGCCACGTGGCGGAAGCTGCGCTCGATCGTCTCGCGCAGCGACGCGATCGGCAACTCGACCGATTCCACCGTGACCGTGCCCGACTCGATCTTGGAGAGATCGAGAATGTCGCTGATGAGGTTGAGCAGATCGGTGCCCGCGCCGAGGATGGTGCCGGCGAACTCCACCTGTCTGGGCGTGAGGTTGCCCTCCGCGTTCTCGGACAACTGCTGGCCCAGGATCAGGATGCTGTTCAGGGGCGTGCGCAGCTCGTGCGACATGTTGGCCAGGAATTCCGACTTGTAGCGTGAAGTGAGCGCGAGCTCCGCCGCCTTCTCTTCCAGCGCCGCGCGCGCCTGCTCGATCTCGCGGTTCTTGCGCTCGACTTCGACGTTCTGCGCGACCAGCAGTCGCGCCTTCTGCGCGAGCTCTTCGTTGGTCTGCTGCAGCTCCTTCTGCTGCGCCTGCAGCTCCGCCGCGAGCTGCTGGGACTGCGTCAGCAGGCCCTCGGTGCGCATCGAGGCCTCGATCGTGTTGAGCACGATGCCGATGCTGCCCGTGAGCTGCTCGAGGAAGGCGACGTGCGCGGCCGTGAACTCGGTGAGCGATGCGAGCTCGATGACCGCTTTCACCTGGCCCTCGAACAGCACCGGCAGCACGATGACGTTGCGCGGATGCGCGCTCAGCAGTCCCGAGCGCACCTGGATGGAATCCGCGGGCACGTCGGTCAGCAGGATGCGTTGACGCTCGACCGCGCACTGGCCCACCAGGCCCTCGCCCATGGCGTACTGGCGCGGTGCGGAATCACGCTGGTCCGCATAGCCCACGAGCTGGCGCAGGCACAGCTTCCCGGCGTCGCTGTCCATCAGGTACATCACGCCCTGCTGCGCATTCACGAGCGGCGCGAGCTCGGACAGGAGTGTTTGCGCGAGCGTCAGCAGGTCGCGCTGTCCCTGCATCATGCCGCTGAACTTCGCCAGGTTGGTCTTGAGCCAGTCCTGCTCGGTGTTGCGCGCCGTGGTGGCACGCAAGTTCCCGATCATCGCGTTGATGTAGTCCTTGAGGTCCGCCACCTCGCCGCGCGCGTCCACCTGGATCGAGCGCGTGAGATCGCCCTTGGTCACCGCGGTCGCCACTTCCGCGATCGAGCGCACCTGCGTGGTGAGATTGGCCGCGAGCAGGTTCACGTTCTCGGTGAGGTCCTTCCACGTGCCCGCCACGCCCGGCACCTGCGCCTGGCCGCCGAGCTTGCCGTCCGTGCCGACCTCGCGCGCCACGCGCGTCACTTCGGACGCGAAGGCGTTCAGCTGGTCCACCATCGTGTTGAGCGTTTCCTTGAGCTGCAGGATCTCGCCGCGCACGTCGACCGTGATCTTGCGCGACAGATCGCCGCGCGCCACCGCGGTCGCCACCTCGGCGATATTGCGCACCTGGCCGGTGAGGTTGCTCGCCATCGAGTTGACGTTGTCGGTGAGGCCTTTCCACGTGCCTGCCACGCCCGGCACGCGCGCCTGGCCGCCGAGTTTGCCGTCCGTGCCGACTTCGCGCGCCACGCGCGTCACCTCGGAAGCGAACGAATTCAGCTGGTCCACCATCGTGTTGATGGTGTTCTTGAGCTCGAGGATCTCGCCCTTCACGTCCACCGTGATCTTGCGCGACAGATCGCCGCTCGCGACCGCGGTGGTCACCTCGGCGATGTTGCGCACCTGGCCGGTCAGGTTGGTCGCCATCGCGTTCACGGAGTCGGTGAGATCCTTCCAGGTGCCGGCGACGTCGGGCACGCGCGCCTGGCCGCCCAGGCGGCCCTCG
>DATFEQ010000004.1:0-28156 GCA_035250905.1 Steroidobacteraceae bacterium | reverse complement strand
GCACCAGCACTTCGTCACCGTCGTTGAGCAGGCCGCGCAGCACCAGATCGATCAGCTCGCTCACGCCGTTGCCGATGAACACCTCTTCGGCGGTCACGCCACGAATGCCCCGCTCCTGCTGCTGCATGACCACGGCTTCGCGCGCCGGAAAGATGCCCTTCTGGTGGCAATAGGCCTCGCTCGACTTCAGGTTCTCGATCATCGCGAGGCGCATGGTCTCCGGGGTGCGGAAACCGAACACGCCCGGGTTGCCGATGTTGAGAGAAACGATCTCGTATCCCAGGCGCTCCATTTCGAGGGCGCGCCGCGCCAGGCGGCCGCGGATCTCGTAGCGCACGCTCGCCAGCGCTTCACTGGGTGTCACCAGGCGTCGATGAGGCATGGGAATCACTCTCCTTGGGCAAATCCTCGAGTCAGGCGACGACTCGCCGTTCGCGCAACTGCGCGATCTCGGCTTCAGCGAGCCCGAGCCGCTCCGCCAGGATGCGACTGGTGTGCTCGCCGAGCAACGGTGGCGGCAGTTCGTGATCGAGCGGCGTGCGCGAATAGCGAATCGGGTTGCGCACCCCCGGGGCAGCGGTACCGAGCGCGTGCGGCAGGGAAATCTGGACGTCGCGGGCGCGCGCCTGCGGTTCCGCCAATGCCTGGCCGATGTCGTTGATCGGCCCACAAGGCACGCCCGCCGCGCTGAGTGCCTCGACCCAGCGCCGCGCGCTGCGCGCCTCGAGCAATGCGCTGATCCTCTGAATGAGGATCTCGCGATGGGCGACGCGCTGCGCGTTGGTGGCGAAGCGGACATCGGTCGCGAGCGCGGGCTCGCCCGCCACCTGGCAGAACGCCGCGAATTGCCGGTCGTTGCCGACCGCGAGCATCACGTGGCCCTCGGCGGTGGCGAACGCCTGGTAGGGCACGATGCTCGGGTGCGCGCTCCCCCGCCGGCGCGGGGACACACCCGATACCAGGAACCCGAGCGCCTGGTTGGCGAGACAGGCGAGTTGCGTGTCGAGCAGCGCGAGATCGATGTGCTGCCCGGCCCCCGATTTCTCGCGCTCGTACAGGGCACCGACGATCGCGATCACGGCGTAAAGACCCGTCATCAGGTCCGCGACCGCCACGCCGACTTTCTGCGGCCCGGCGCCGGGTTCACCATCCGGCACGCCGGTGACGCTCATGAGCCCGCCCATCCCCTGGATCAACGCGTCGTATCCGGGTTCGCGCGCCAGGGGTCCCGTCTGGCCAAAAGCGGAAATCGAACAGTAGACCAGCCGCGCATTGAGCGGCGCGAGATCCTCCCACGCGAGGCCAAATCGCTTGAGCGTGCCGACCTTGAAGTTCTCGACCAGCACGTCCGACTGCAACGCCAGCTCGCGCACCAGCTTTTGACCGGCGCCGCTCGCCAGGTCGAGCGCCATCGAGCGCTTGCCGCGGTTCGTGCTCAGGAAATAGGCGGACTCGCTGGTATCGCGCCCATCCCGGTCCCTGAGATACGGCGGTCCCCAGGCGCGCGTTTCGTCGCCGCCCTCGAGCCGCTCGATCTTGAGGACGTCCGCTCCGAGATCGGCAAGCGTCTGCGTGGCCCACGGCCCCGCCAGTACGCGACTGAGGTCCAGGATCTTGATGCCTGCAAGCGGGCCCATTCAGTGATCGCCTCGGGATGCGGGGAGCCGCGAGTGTACAAGAAGCGCCGCGGGCCGCTAAACGGGCTAGGCCGCGTCCTTCAGGTCATCCTTGGCTTCTGCCCTGACCGCGTCGCGCCCCACAGTGAAGGCCGCGGCGCCGAGCAGCACGGCCGCGCCGATGGCCTGCAGCGGCTCGATGCGCTCACCCAGCACCAGCGCGCCCGTCACCAGCGCCACGACGGGTGACACGAATGCAAACAGGCCGGCGCGCGTCGGACCCCACACGCGGATCAGGTACAGGAACAAGGTGAACGCCACGATCGAGCCCCCGAGCGTGAGAAACACCAGGCTGAGCAGCGGCGCCGGCTCGAGCAGCGCGTGCAGCGTCCCGGCAGTCACGCTCTCGAAGAGCGCCGACAGCAGCGCGAGGCCGATACCTCCGATCAGCATCACGGAGCCGCTGACGCTCACCGTGTCGAGCCCGCGCAGCATCCGGCCGCTCAGCACCGAACCCAGGCAGTAGACCGTGGTTCCCGTGAGGAGCGCCGCGAGACTCCAGGCTTCGGCTCGCGCCTCGGATCGCAATTCCGGCCAGAAGAGCAGCGCCAGGCCGACGATGCCGACCAGCACGCCGATGAGCTTGCGTCGCTCGAACCGCTCCACGCCCAGCACCACGCCGATGACGAACAGCATCAGCGGCGTCATCGACATGTTCACGACCGCGGCGACGCCCGAGGCCGTGTTCTGCACGCCCCAGAACGTCGGGCCATACGAGAACGTCGTGAGCAGCATCGATATCCCGATCACGGCGCGCCACTCGCGTCGCAGCCCGCGCCAGTCGATCCGCGCGCCCATGATCGCGAGCAGCAGGCCGCCCGCGGCGATGAACCGGATCGCCGCGAAGAAGAAGGGCGGCGTCGCGGCGACGCCGATCTTGATCGCGATCCAGGTGAGGCCCCAGATGAGCGAGACGATCAGGAATATGACGAGCGGTGACGGGCGCAAGGCGAACTCGACGAGCTACCGACGGTCGAGCGCCCGCTGCAGGGCGCCGTCGAGCTGTGGCACGTCGGGCAGCTGGATCCGGAAGCAGTCCACCAGGACGTTGCGCAACTCCGTGACACTCTCCAGCACGCGCCGCTCGCTCGGGCCGCCGCGTTGGTGTACGGCGAGAGCGCCATTGAGCAACGCATAGCGTCGCTGCGGCGTGGGACGCGCTGCGACCAGGTTCCTGACGAAGCGCGATTCCGGGTGGTTCGCCAGGTACCAGTTGGTCACTTCGTAGTCGGGCAGGACCTGCGCCTGCAGATCGAATCGATAGAGGGATCTCCAGCCTTCGCGCACCTTGGCCTGCATGATGAAGTCCGAGCCCGCGGCGAGCAGCCGGAACGGCTCATGCGGCGTTTGCTGCTCGATGTCCGGTTCCAGGCGTAAAGGACCCGTGAGTGTCATGCCCCCGAAGCCGACGTCGGCCAGGTGGACTCCCTCCGCGAGGTCGATGTGCAGCAGCATGTGCGTGCGCGCCGACACCGCGTCTTCGGGAGCGTTCCACGTCACCCGGGCCGCCAGTCCCCGCACGCGAAAGCCGAGGGAACGCAGCACTTCGCCCAGCAACAGGTTCTGCTCGAAGCAGTAGCCGCCCCGTTGCTGCTGCACGAGCTTGCGCTCGAGCGAGGCGGTGTCGAGCGGCACCGGCAGACCCAGGTACGGATTGAGATTCTCGAACGGGATCGATTGCGCGTGCTGCCAGTGCAGGGCCCGCAACGTATCGAGCGTCGCGTCGCGCGCACCCGCGTAGTCGATGCGGCGAAAGTAAGCCTCGAGATCCATCAGGACTGCTTCCCTGTCGTCAGGTCGAGCTCCCGCCAGCGTACGCAGGCGACCTCGCGTCGCGAATCGGGGGACTCGAGCGCCGGTACCGCGGCGGCACAGCGCGCCTCGGCCCACGGGCAGCGCGTGCGGAACACGCAACCCGAGGGTGGGTCGAGCGGCGAAGGAATCTCGCCTCTGAGCGGTGCCCCTGGCCGAGCCCGCTCGCGCGCCGGATCGAGTATTGGAACCGAATCGAGCAGCGCGCGAGTGTACGGGTGCAGCGGTCGCTCGAACAGCTCGGCACGTGGCGCCATTTCCATCACGCGCCCGAGGTAGAGCACCAGCACGCGCTGGCTGACCCGGCGAATGACGGCAAGATTGTGGCTGATGAAGAGCATGCTGAGCTGCAATTCCTGCTGCAGGCGCTTGAGCAGATCGAGGACCTGGCCCTGGACCGAGACATCGAGCGAGCTCACCGGCTCGTCGCAGACCAGGAGCTTCGGTTCCAGGATCAGGGCACGCGCGATCGCCGCCCGCTGGCACTGCCCGCCGCTCAGCTCGTGGGGATAGC
This sequence comes from Steroidobacteraceae bacterium, assembly GCA_035250905.1. Classification (GTDB taxonomy): domain Bacteria; phylum Pseudomonadota; class Gammaproteobacteria; order Steroidobacterales; family Steroidobacteraceae; genus DATBVX01. Next base: position 24,154 of record DATFEQ010000004.1, on the reverse strand, counting down.
GGTTCGCGAGCGACGCGCCGAGACCGACGCGCTCGAGCTTTTGCAACGCTGCCTGCGCGCGCTGCGTACCCAAGAGCTCCGGCCGGAAGTTCGCGAGCGGCTCGGCGACGCTGTCGAGGATCGTCATCCTGGGATCGAGGCTCGCCAGCGGATCCTGAAACACGATCTGCATCTCGCGGCGCAGGACACGCAACTCGGGCGCCGAGAGCTGGCCCATTTCCCGCCCCAGCCAGCTGATGCGCCCCGCGCTCGGCGGAATCAATCTGAGGATGGCGCGGCCCAGGGACGACTTGCCGCTGCCCGACTCGCCCACGATACCGAGTGTCTCTCCCGCTCTGAGCGTAAGACTCACCGTCTCGAGCGCGCCCAGGTGCACCGCTCGGTGCCACCCGCCTCGGCGTACAGCGTAGTGCACACTGAGTCCGTCGACGCTGAGCAGAGCGCCGTCGTCCCGCTTGTCTCTGGTCGCGGTCACGTCGGGCCCATCGCCGGCGTGTCGATCACCGGATCGTCGAGGCGGGGCGTGGCGCGCAGCAACCCCTCGCTATAGGGATGTCGCGGCTCTCGAAAGAGCTGGATCACATCAGCCTCCTCCACGATACGTCCGGCGTTCATGACGACCACTCGATCGGCGAGACTCGCGATCACGCCAAGATCGTGGGTAATGAGCACGAAGGCGGTATTGAGATCGCGCTTCAGTTCGCGGAACAACGCGAGCAATTGCGCCTGGATCGTGACATCGAGCGCGGTCGTGGGCTCATCCAGGATGACCAGGCTCGGCGCGCAGGCGAGCGCGAGCGCGATCATGACCCGCTGGCGCATGCCGCCCTAGAGCTCGTTCGGGTACTGACGCAGGCGCTGCGGCGCATCGCTTACCTGCATGCGCTCCAGCAATTCGCGCGCCTGGCGCGTGGCAGCTGCCCGCGTGGCCTGGCGGTGCGTGGTGAGCACCTCGGCGATCTGATCGCCAATGCGGCGATGAGGCGTGAGCGAGCTCATCGGGTCCTGGAACACCATCGCCAGGCGGGCACCGCGCATCCTGGTGCGCTCGCGCGCCGTGCAAGCGAGCAGGTCGACGCCCTCGAACTCGGCTCTGCCGCGCGCGCGCCCGTTGCGCGCCAGGAGTCCCAGCAGCGCAAGGAACAGCTGCGTCTTGCCGCTGCCCGATTCTCCCACCACGCCCAGGCACTCCCCCGAGTGCACCTCGAGTGCGACACCATCGACCGCGCGCACTTCGCCGTCGAGCGTGTCGAAACTCACCGCCAGATCGCGAACCGCGAGCAGCGTCCCCATCAGGCATTCCTCGGGTCGAGCGCATCGCGCAGGCCGTCGCCCAGGAAGTTGCAGCACGCGAGCAGCGTCACCAGCGTCGCGGCGGGGACCATCAGCATCCAGCTCGCCGCTTCCATCTCCGCGGCGCCCTGCGCCACGAGGCTGCCCAGGCTTGCGAGCGGTTCCTGCACCCCCAGTCCCAGGAAGCTCAGGAAACTTTCGAACAGGATCATCTGTGGAATGATGAGCGAGGCGTAGACGATCACGGTGCCCATGATATTGGGCACGATGTGCCGCGCCAGCACACGAGACGTGGTGGCGCCACTCGCCACCGCGGCCTCGATGAACTCCTTGTGTCGCAGGCTCAGGGTTACCCCGCGCACGATGCGCGCCATGGTGAGCCAGCCGACGGCGCCGATCGCGATGAAGAGCAACACCACGCTGCGACCAAAGAGCACGGTGAGCACGATCACGAAGAAGATATAAGGCAGCGAATACAGGGCATCGACGATGCGCATCATCAACGCGTCGAGCCGCCCGCCGACGTAACCCGCCACCGCGCCCCAGGTGACGCCGATTACGACGCTCACCGCGGTCGCGAGCAGCGCAATCTCGATCGACAAGCGCGTGCCATGCAGTGTTCGCACCAGGAGATCGCGCCCCAGCCGATCGGTGCCGAGCCAGTGCGCTCCCTGGAGGCTCGGTGGCGAGGCCAGCGACCGCCAATCGAGGGCGTCGTAGGCATGCGGGCTCAGCAACGGCCCGATCAGGGACAGGAGGCCGAGCACCGCCAACGTCGCCAGGCTCGCGAGCGCGGCGCGGTTGCGGCGCAAACGGCGCCAGGCGTCCCGCCACAGGCCGCGCTCATGCATGGCGCACGCGTGGATCGAGCCAGCCGTACAGGAGATCGACGATCAGGTTGAACAGCAGCGTCAGCGTCGCGTAGACGATCACCATGCCCATGACCAGGGTGTAATCGCGATTGAGCGCTCCCTGGACGAGGTGGCGTCCCATGCCGGGGATGCCGAAGATGGTCTCGATGATGAGCGACCCGGTGAACACGGCGGCTGCTGCGGGTCCGAGATAGCTCACCACGGGGACCAGGGCGGCCCTGAGCGCGTGGCGTGCGATCACCCTCCGCTCCGGCAGACCGCGAGCGCGCGCCGCGCGTATGAAGCCGCTGGTCAGCACTTCCAGGAGGCTCGCGCGCGTGAGACGCACGAGGTAAGCGCTCAGCGGCAACGCGAGCGCCGCCACCGGCAGGACCAGCGTGCGCAGCGAGCCCGCCTCCCAGCCCGCCACGGGCAGCCAACGCAGGTGAATACCGAAGATGAGGGCGAGCAGTGGCGCGACCACGAAGCCGGGTAACGCGATGCCGATGACCGCGATTGTCCTGATGAGCGCGTCGGCGGCACCGTTCTGGTGTAACGCTGCGAGGATGCCGAGAGGCACGCCGATCGCGATCGCGACCAGCAACGCGCAGAAGCCGAGTGTCAGGCTGATCGGCAGTCCCTGCCGGATGAGCTCGGTCACCGTGAAGTCGCGATACTTGAATGACGGCCCAAAGTCGCCTTTGACCAGTCCCTGCAAGTAGCGCCCGTACTGCACCCAGACGGGTTGGTCGAGGCCATAGGCCGCTTCCAGGTTGGCCTGGATCTCGGGCGTGAGTGTCTGGTCCTGGTCGAACGGGCCGCCTGGCGCCAGGCGCATGAGGAAGAACGTGGCGGTGACGACGACGAAGAGCGTGGGAATTGCGCCGAGGAGCCTCCGCAGCGTGTAGCTCAGCATGGCGCAGTGTTCACCGACCAGAAAGGATTCACTGTCAGCGCCGACTATGGCCTGCCCCGCCCGCCCGCGCAACCGCGCTGCCTCAATCCGCCAATTATCCGATACGATTGCGCCTCGAGGTTGCACGGTTCGTGGCAAGGGACCATCGATGAGCAGAATCCTGGTGTGCATCAAGCGCGTCGTGGACTTCAACGTCCGCGTCCGGGTCAGGCCCGACGGCAGCGGCGTGATCACGGAAGGCGTGAAGATGAGCATCAATCCGTTCGACGAGATCGCGCTCGAGGAGGCCCTGCGCATCAAGGAGCGCGGCCTGGCGCAGGAAGTGCTCGTCGCCTGCATCGGTCCGACGGATTGTCAGCAGCAGCTGCGCACGGCGCTCGCCATGGGTGCGGATCGCGCGATCCTGGTGCAGTCGGACACGCCGGTACAGCCGCTCGGCGCGGCGCGCGCGATCCTCGCGCTGGTAAATCGTGAGCAGCCGCAACTCGTGATCCTCGGCAAGCAGGCGATCGACGACGACAACAACCAGACCGGCCAGATGCTGGCGGCGCTGTGGGGCCGGCCGCAGGCCACGTTCGCCTCCCGCGTCGAGCTGAAAGATGGCAAGGCGCTCGTGACCCGCGAGGTCGATGCCGGGCTCGAGACCATCGAAGTCGATCTGCCCGCGGTGATCACCACGGATCTGCGCCTCAACGAGCCGCGCTACGTCAAGCTGCCGGAGATCATGAAGGCCAAGAAGAAGCCGCTCGACACCCTGCCCTTGACGCAGCTGGCTACCGCGGCGGCCCCGCAGTTGCGCGTGCTGCGCACCGATCCGCCGGCGCAGCGCCAGAAGGGCGTGATGGTGAAAGACGTGGGCGAGCTCGTGGCGGCTCTCAAGAAGAAGGGATTGCTGTGAGCAACCGCGTCCTGATCGTCGCCGAGCACGACGGCGCGAAACTCAACCCGAGCACCGCCAAGTGCGTCACCTGCGCGCGCGCGTTGCCGCAGACGGAAATCGTCGTTGCGGTGCTGGCCGCGGACGGCGGCGCCGTGAGCGCACAGGCGGCCGCACTCGCGGGTGTCGCGCGCGTCCTGCGAGTCGATCATGCCGTCAACGCCCACGCGCTCGCCGCGACCTGGGCTCCCCAGGTGACCTCGCTCGCGCAGGGTTATACGCATGTGTTCGGTCCGTCGACCACGTTCGGCAAGGACCTGATGCCGCGCGTGGCCGCGCTGCTCGGCGTGCCGCAGGTGAGCGACGTGATGGCGGTCGAGGGCGCGCACAAATTTCGCCGACCCGTCTACGCGGGCAACGCCATCCTGACGGTCGAGGCGCCCGCGGAATCCGTGGTCGTTGCGACCGTGCGCACGGCTTCGTTCGAGGCGGCCGGCCAGGGCGGGACGGCACCGATCGAGACGGTTGGGTTGAACGTCGAATTGCCGAGCCACACGCGCTTTGTGTCGGTCTCGGCCGGTTCGACCGACCGCCCGGATTTGCAAACGGCGAGCCGTGTGATCTCGGGCGGGCGGGCGCTGGGCAGTGCCGAGAATTTCAAGCTGCTCTATGACCTGGCGGCGAAGCTGGGCGCGGCGGTCGGTGCCTCGCGCGCCGCAGTGGACGCCGGCTACGCGCCCAACGACATGCAGGTCGGCCAGACCGGCAAGATCATCGCCCCGGAACTCTACATCGCGGTGGGCATTTCCGGAGCGATCCAACACCTCACCGGGATCAAGGATGCCCGCACCATCGTCGCGATCAACAAGGACGCCGAGGCACCGATCTTCGAAGTAGCGGATTACGGGCTGGTCGGAGACTTGTTCACGATCGTGCCGGAGCTCGACAAGCTCATCGCCGCGCGCTGAAGGTCTTCGCGTCCGCTCGCGCGATGCCGCGCGTGAAATCCCGACTAGTTCTCGCGCTTGCGCGCGACGCGATCGAACAGTCGCGCGAGGGGTGAGCGACCCTTGACGACCGACACGGACAGGTGCCGCACGCTGCTCTCTGAGAGCTCGTCGTCCGACGTGCCAGTGGCAATCGTCAGCTCGTCGGCACCGAGCTCTTCGAGCAACTCCTCCGCAGTTTTTTCGGGCTTTCGTCTTGTGCTCGTCCGTTTGCCTGCGGGGGAGTGCTGAGCAGCACTGCTCGAGGGGGCCGTCGACCGCGGCTGTGCGGACTGCGTGGCCGCAGACTTCGACTTTTCGGGCGCGGGGGCGTGGTCGGGGGTCAGGACGATTTCGTCGGTCGGCCGGGTCGCTGCAGACGCACTGGCGCTGGGCGCCGGTGCCGCCTGGGCGGCGGTTGCGACGGCGGACGCCTTATCGCATTCGCGGTCACTGACCGGGACCACCGCGGCAGCCGAGAAGTCGGAACGGGCATAGAGCGCCACCTGGCGCGCCGACAGGGGATCCTTGAAGAATCCCAGTCGCAATCCGTACCAGCGCCGCCCGGCGCGCTCGACCTGGACCGAATAAAGGGTGTACGCCTCGAAGATCGCGAGTTGCGGCACGTTGCTCGTATGCACGGGCGTGGTGGCCCACACCAGCTGCACCGCAAACTTCTGCCCCTGGGCGAACGACCCCTGGGCCGGTTCGCTCGGCGGCTTGGCCGGCGCTACCGGCGTGCGCGCGCGCGGCGCGGACTCGAGGAGCTGCAGCACCTGCGCCGGGGTCATCGGCACGCGGTTGACTGTTGCGGTCGAGGTCGAAATCACCGGCCGCGGCGAGCTCGGGGTGCTTGACGAGCGCGGCGCCACCAGCGTAGCCCTGACCGGCGTGGCCTTGACCGGCTCGGGTGCCGGGATGTGTGGCCGCGCGTGCGCCTGGGGCTTGCTCTGGCGGATGAACTTGAACTGCGCGACGCTGGTGTCGTCGAGGGAACCCATGCTGTCCGGCGGAGCCAGCGCGATCCAGGCCGCCGGATAATGCGCCCGAACGACGGGAAGCACCCGCTGCGCGTCCTCGCGCGACTCGAAGTAACCCACGTGCAAGCGGAAACGGTCGCGTCCGTCTTCGACGCGGCGCGAGCGGAAAACGGCGAAGCCCTCCAGCTCGGTTGCGTCGGGCACTTCGAGCGCCATGGGCGTCGTCGAAGAACTCAGATTGATGATGTAGAGGGCGGCGCCGCCCCCCTCGGTATGCCCCGCGCCTGAATCATCAGCGACTCGGATACCGGCCCCCGCTCGATTCGCCATATGTGCACCCCCACGAACCCATGCCCTGGTCCACTGGTGCCGAGAGTGCGGAATTTGCCGTGACGGAGGCGGACTCGAGTTCGAATGGCTCGATGACCGATCGACCGAATTGTGGCAACCCCGCTATCACTGAGGAATCTCCCTCGGACCGGTGGCTTTGCGTCCCCGCCTCGCGACGGGTTTGCCCTTATCACCCGGGCGCAACTATGCCTCACGCCTATCTGCAAAACAACAGGATAGGCATAGATTCCTTATGTCAGGTCTTAGGAGATTCCACTACTCGCGCGACGGAAAAAGCCTAGGGAGCCGCAGGATCGGGACCGGAAGGCTGCCGCGGGCGATAAACGAGCCACGTTCGGGCCCATTTCCCGCGGACTGCCTCCCGTTTGCGGACGCTCGTCAGAGCTGGCCGAGGACGTGCTCGGCACCCGACACCTTGAATTCGCCCGGCGCTTCCACGAAGAGGCCGGTCACGACGCCGTCCTTCACGACCGCGGCGAAACGCTTGCCGCGCGTGCCCATGCCGTAGCCCGAAGCGTCCATCTCCAGGCCGAGCGCACGCGCATATTCGCCGTTGCCGTCGGCGAGCATCAGCACGCGGTCGCCCACGTTGCCCTGCTTGCCCCAGGCATTCATCACGAAGACGTCATTGACCGCCATGCAGGCGATGGTGTCCACGCCCTTCGAACTGATCTTGCTCGCCTGCTCGACGAAACCCGGCAGGTGCTTGGCGTCGCAGGTGGGCGTGAAAGCGCCCGGCACCGAAAACAGCACGACGCGCTTGCCCTTGAACAGTTGCTCGGTGGTGAGGTTCTGCGGGCCGTCCTTGGTCATCGTCTTGAAGGTTCCCGCTGGCATCTTGTCCCCTACTTTGATGGTCATGATCAGTTACCTCCTCAGGTACCCTTCAGTTTCAACCGTCGGACGTCCATCCGCAATTCCGTAGCGCGTCGACTCCGATCCGCCGCACGGCACGAGAGTTCCCCGGTCAGGCGCTTTGCACCGGCGGTACCGGCAGCAGGCGGTCCCGGCGTTCGCGAAGGATCAGGTACAGGCCGCTCGCAATGATGACGGTGCCACCGGCAAACATGCGCGCATTTGGCGCGTGCGCCCAGAAGATCCAGTCGAGCGCCACGGCCCACAAGAGTGCCGTGTACTCGAACGGCGCCACCACGGAGGCTGGTGCATGACGAAACGCCTCGGTGACGAAGTGCTGGCCCAGCGCTCCGAGAATCCCGACCGCGGCCAGCACCGGCCAGTGCTCGCGCGCGACCGGTACCCACGACGGTGCCGCGAGCAACCCGCCGAACACGGTCAACATCGCCATGAACCAGAACACCATGCTGACCGTGGTATCGGTTCGGGTGAGCACGCGCACCGACAGCACGCTCAACGAGTAACACAGCGCCGAGACGATCGCGGCCGCCGCGCCCAGGGTGACCAGGTTCGCCGCCCTGGGGTTGAGCAGCACGAGCGTCCCGCTCAGGCCGATGCCGATGGCGAGCCAGCGCCTGGCATCGACGCGTTCGCCCAGCAAGGGAACCGCGAGGGCAGTGACGATGAGCGGCGCGGCGAGGAACACCGAGTAAGCATCGGCGAGGGGCAACACGCGCACCGAGTACACGAAAGTGGTGAGCATCACGATGGCCAGCACGCCGCGCGCCAGGTGCACTTTCCAGTTGACGGGCTCGAGCTCGCGCCAACGCCCCGTCAGGAGCACCGGCAACAACACGAACGGGATCGATGCGGCGCCGCGCATCGTGCTCACCTGAATCGCGGGATAGCGTTGCGACAGGAGCTTGAGAAAGGCATCCATGCCGGCGAAGAACCCCACCGCCAGCAGCATGGCGATGATTCCCCTGAGCGCCTGTGTACGAGCCATTGCCCGCCATCATAAAGGCGGGCAATGGCTCCGTGCTCAGAGACGACCCGCCTGCAGATCGAGAAGGGCCTGGCGGATCTCCGACTCGGTGTTCATCACGAACGGACCATAACGGGCGACCGGCTCGCGCAGCGGCTTACCCGCCACGAGAATGAAGCGCGCCGCGCCCTCCACGGCCCCGGCGCGCAATAGGGCGCCGTCGCTGAGAACTGCCAGCTCGCCGCGGTTCACGCGTTCCGCGCGATCGCCGTCGCCGATGACGATCGCGCCCTCGTACACGTAGGCAAATGCGCTGTGGGTCTGCGGCAGTTGCGTTTCGAACTTGCCGGCGGCATCCAGCCGCACGTCGAGGTACACCGGTTCCGTCGCCGGCGCCTCGACCGGACCGCGCGCACCACCCAGCTCACCAGCGATGACGCGCACGCTGGCCCCGGACAAACTCAGCTCCGGTATGCGCTCGGGCGCGATGTCCTGGTAGCGCGGTGTGGTCAGCTTGTCGCGCGCCGGCAGGTTCACCCACAGCTGGAAGCCCCACATGAGGCCGTTCTCCTGCTCGGGCATCTCCGAATGGACGATGCCGCGGCCGGCGGTCATCCACTGAACGCTCCCGGGACCGAGCAACCCCTTGTTGCCCTGGTTGTCGCCGTGACGCATGCGCCCGGCGAGCATGTAGGTCACCGTCTCGAAGCCCCGATGCGGGTGCGCGGGGAACCCCGCGATGTAGTCGTTGGGATCGTCCGAGCGGAACTCGTCGAGCAGCAGGAACGGATCGAGATCGGGCAGCACGCGTGAGCCGATGACGCGGGTGAGCTTGACACCGGCACCATCACTCGCCGCCTGGCCGCGGACGACACGCTCCACGTGCCGTGTGCTCGCTGTGGTCTGCGCTTCTCGATCGGCTTGGGCGGACATTGAGCGGCTCCGTGGCTGGTTTCGAAGGTGGTCCTATCTGGGGGTGGAGCGCGCAATTTCCAGCACGCGGTCAGGAGGCCGCGGCGCGCGGGAACGTGCCCGCCTTCAGCAACATGCCCGGCACGGTGCGTCCCAGCTGCTCCTGCAACCAGCGCCCGGCCTCGAGCAGCGCCTCGAGGGAGATCGTCGTCTGGAACCCGGAGCGCTGGAGCATGTAGACGAGATCCTCGGTCGGGATATTGCCGGTCGCGGCCGGTGCAAACGGGCAGCCGCCGATGCCACCAACGCTCGAATCGAGCGCCCGAAGACCCGCCTGCACGGCGGCATAGGCGTTCGCGAGCCCGGTATTGCGCGTGTTGTGGAAGTGCCCGCGCAACGGAACGCCGGGCACGGCCACGTTCACACGGTCCACCAGATCGGTGACCTGCGTCGGTACGCCGACGCCGATCGTATCGGCCAGTGCAATCTCGCAGGGCTCGCCCTCCGCCAGCCGTTGCGCGATCTCGACCACGCGGGTGACGGGAATTTCACCTTCGAAGGGACAACCGAACGCCGCAGAGATCGTGACCTGCGCGCGCACGCCAGCGGCTCGAGCCGCCTTCGCAACCTCGAGCCAGGTCTCGATGGACTCCGCGCTGCTCGCGCCCTGGTTGCGGCGATTGAAGGTGTCGCTGGCAAATACGGCCATGGTGATCTCGCGACATCCCGCGGCCAGCGCGCGCTCGAAGCCCTTGCGATTGAGCACCAGGCCGATGTAGGTCACGTCCGGTCGCGGCGCGAGGGCGGCCATGACCTGCTCCGCGTCCGCCATCTGCGGTACCCGGGTCGGGCTCACGAAGCTTGCGACCTCCACCCGGCGGATACCGGCGCGCACCAGCCGGTCGATGAGCTCGACCTTGGTGGCAGTCGGCAGCTTCACGGCCTCGTTCTGCAGGCCATCGCGCGGTCCGACCTCGACGATGGAAACCCGGTTGTCCATGGATGGATGAAACGGCGGTTGCTCGTGTCATTCATTATACAGTCGACGTCAACCGCGCCCGTTTGACGCTGCCCAGCCCTTGCCGGTATACAACGCCGCCCGCGGACGCATTGGTGCGACTCTTGAAATCCGACCCGAACAGCGCAGCCCCGGTGCCCGCCCGGCACGCCGCCCACCCCGATGTGCTCGTGATCGGGGCCGGTCTCGCCGGTCTGAACGCCGCGCTGATCCTCGAGGCGCAGGGCGCGCGCGTAAGTGTGCTCGAAGCGAGCGAACGCATCGGCGGGCGTATCCTTTCGCTCAAGACCGATCGGGGTCCGCTCGACGTGGGCGCTTCTCAAGTCGGTGGCACCTATCAGCGCGTGCTCGACGCAACGCAGCGCCTTGGTCTCCAGACCTTCGTGCCCGCGGGCTTGCCGCCGAGCGATTTCGCGCTGCACGTCAACGGCACCACGCTGCGCCGCGCGGAATGGCGCGACTCGCCCGCCAACCGCACAGTCGGTATCGAGCGTCCCGTGGTTCCGTTCGCTCTGCCCGGGTTCTTTACCGGTCGCGACAATCCGCTCGACTCGGCGGACGCGTGGTTGAAGCCCGAGCACGCCGCCCTCGACATACCGTACGACCGGTTCCTGCTCAGCAAAGGGGCTTCCGCGGAAGCACTGCGCTTGCTGGCGGTGACCAACCACGCGCCGACACTGAACGAGATGTCGGCGCTCAATGAGCTGCGCAAGACCTACCTCCTCAAGCGCGAGCTCGAGGCGGGCGTGTTCTTCATCCGGGGCGGGACTGGCCGGCTCCCGGAAGCGATGGCCGCTGCACTCGCGACCCCCGTGGTGACCGGCCATCGTGTGACCGGCATCGAGACCCACGCCCAGGGAGTTCGCGTTCGCTGTCAGGGCGGGGAATCATTCGCGGCCCGCTTCGCGATCTCGACGCTGCCTTATTCAGTCCTGCGCGATGTTGCCTTCGAGCCGCGGCTCGTCGGGCAGCAGGCCGACGTCGTGGCCTCGCTGCCCTATTCCGAGGCGAGCTACGTGGTGTTCGAAGTGGACGCACCGTTCTGGGAGAGCGACGGGTTGGCTCCCACGATGTGGACCGACAGCGCGCTCGAACTGGTGGTCGCATGGCCCACGGAAGACGGTGTCACGCGGCATATCCTGTCGTTCATCAACGGAAGCGCCGAGCGATCCTTGCGAAGTCTGAGTCCGGTCAGGCAGCTCGAGTTCGCGACGCAGGAATTGCATCGGTTACGCCCGGCCTCGGTCGGCAAGGCGCGTGCGGCGCACGTTTACTCCTGGTCGGCGGATCCGCATGCGCGCGGTGCCTATGCATTCTTCGGCCCGGGACAGGTCACCGCGTGGCACGATCACCTCGCCAGGCCGTTTGGTCCGGTGCACTTCGCTGGTGAACACACCGCGGTGATCCACTCCGGGTTGGAGGGGGCGATGGAGTCAGGAGAGCGCGCCGCCCGCGAGGTTTTGGCGAGGCTCTAGAGCGGATTACGTCAAACCTGGCACGCGACCGCTCCGGCACAGGGTCATTCCCTCTATCATCGAATTCCGTTCGGGCGAGACAACATGGAACAGACCACCTCGAGCATGCATGTCCTGGTCCTGGCAGCGGGCGCCTCAACCCGTCTCGGCCAGCCGAAGCAGCTCGTGCGGCTCGATGGCCGGCCGCTGTTGCACACCATGGTGAGTCACGCGGTCGCCGTTGCCGGCCACGGCGTGACGGTGGTCCTCGGCGCACACGCACAGGACATCGCGATGCTTCTCAAGCATTCGCCCGCTTCGGTCATCATCAATCGGCATTGGCAGGAGGGGCTCGCCGCCTCGATCCGCTGCGGCATCATGGCGCTGCCTCCGGCCTGCGATGCCGTGCTGATCATGCTGGCCGACCAGGTGGGCATCACGGGCGACGATCTCAAGCGACTCGTGTCCGCGTGGAAGGGGCAGGATGGCGTGATCGCTGCGAGCCTCTACTCCAGGGGCGTCGGTGTTCCGGCGATTTTCCCCAGCTGGTGCTTCGCGGAGCTCATGTCCCTGCGAGGCGACCACGGCGCGCGCTCGCTGCTGCTGCGGCACTCGGATCGATCGACGCGCGTGCCGATGCCGAATGCCGCCATCGACCTCGACACTCCCGAACAGCTCGAGGCCTTGCGTCGCTTCCGTCAGCCACGCGCCTCCGGTGAGATCCGCCTGCCGCGCTTCGAGATCTGATCAGCGCCCGGTGTCGGCCGCGAGCTCGAGGAGCTCGGCGCCCTCCTCCACCCGGTCACCGCTCGCGAAGTGCACCGCCCGCACCACGCCGTCCGCCGGTGCCGTGATCGTATGCTCCATCTTCATGGCTTCGATGATCATGAGCGGCTGACCGCGCTGCACGCGCTCGTCCGGCCTGACCAGCACCTGCAGCACGTGGCCCGGCATGGGTGAGGCCAGGCCGCCCGCGTGCGTCTCGCGGGTCGCGCCCGCCGATGGATCGTCCCACTGCACCGTCACCACGTGGCCGTCATGGATGACGCAGAGCTCCCGCCCGAGATCGAGCCAGCGCACCTCGCACGCCTCGCCCTCGATCCGTGCGGCGAGACGATCCGCAGCGATGAAATGGGCCGCGATGGCAACCGGGACCGAGCCGACTTGTGCAGACCAGCCCTGCCCGGTGCGCGCGAGCGCGATGGTGAGCGGCGCTCCGTGCCACCGCAGCTGACATTCGATCTGGCTCGGGCCGTTCAATCTCCAGCCGTCGTGCGCATCCCACGGTCCACTTGCCGATGCAGTCGCCGCACCTTCACCAGTACGTGCCAGGACCCAACCCAGCGCGGCGAGGCCCAGCAACGGGATGTCCGCTTCCGGGCCGCCGCTCGCGAAGAGCCGGGCGTGGTGTTTTTCGATGAAGCCGGTGTGCAGGTCCGCAGCCTGAAACTGCGGATGAGCGCTGACGGCGCGCAGCAGCGAAAGGTTCGTGGTGAGGCCCACGATCTCACAGTGGCGCAGCGCATGTTCCAGGCGGCGTGCCGCGGTTTCGCGATCGCGGCCGTGAACGATGAGCTTGGCGAGCAGCGGATCGTAATGCACGGTGACCGCATCGCCCTGGCGAATCCCGGCATCGACGCGAATGGCGGGATCCGAATCCGGCCAACGCAGGTGCGTAATCGTGCCAGTCGACGGCAGGAACTCGCGCCCGGGGTCCTCGGCGTAGATGCGCGCTTCGAGCGCATGTCCATCGATACGGATGTCGGCCTGTGACAAGGGCAACGGGTCGCCGGCCGCGACCCGGATCTGCCATTCGACCAGATCGAGCCCGGTGATCATCTCGGTGACCGGATGCTCCACTTGCAGGCGCGTATTCATCTCCATGAAGTAGAACTCGCCGTCACCGACGATGAACTCCACCGTGCCCGCGCCCTGATATCCGACCGCGCGTGCCGCGGTCACCGCGGCCGCGCCCATGCGCTCGCGCATCGGGGCGGGCAAGCCGGGAGCCGGCGCTTCCTCGATGATCTTCTGGTGCCGTCGCTGGATCGAGCAGTCCCGCTCGTGCAGGTGGAGGCACTGTCCGTGCCGATCCGCAAAAACCTGGATCTCGACATGGCGGGGGCGCCGCAGGTAGCGCTCGAGCAGCACACGATCGTCGGCGAACGCCTTGAGTGCTTCGCGCTGCGCGCCCTCGAGAGCGGCGCGGAACTCACCCGCCGCGCGCACGATGCGCATGCCCTTGCCACCGCCGCCAGCCGAAGCCTTGATCAGCAGCGGGTAGCCGATGCCGGCAGCGTGCGCTTCGAGCTTTGCCACGTCCTGGTCATCGCCGTGATAGCCAGGGACAAGAGGGACCCCGGCCGATTCCATCAGACGTTTCGCCGCGATTTTCGAGCCCATGGCGCGGATGGCGGTTACCGGCGGGCCGATGAACACGATTCCGGCCTGGGCACAGGCCTGGGCGAAGTCCGCGTTTTCCGAGAGGAAACCGTATCCTGGATGGATCGCCTCGGCGCCGCTGCAGCGCGCCGCCTCGACGATCGCCGCGATGTTGAGATAGCTCTCGCGCGCCGGTGCCGGCCCGATGCGCACCGCTTCGTCCGCGAGCTCGACATGCAGCGCGCGCTCGTCGACGTCCGAATACACCGCCACGGTACGCAGCCCGAGACGATGCGCGGTGCGCAGCACGCGGCAGGCAATCTCGCCGCGATTGGCAACGAGGAGCGACCTGAACATGGCCGGCAACTCTACATTCGGAAGATGCCGTAGGGGCGCTCGCCCTCATCCGCGCGATTGCGCGCGGTCGCGAGCGCGAGACCCAGCACGCGGCGCGTGTCGATGGGATCGATCACGCCGTCATCCCATAGTCGTGCCGAGGCATAGTAGGGATGGCCCTGGCGCTCGTACTGGTCGCGGATTTCGTCCTTGAACGCGGTCTCCTCGGCTTCCGGCCAGCGCTTGCCGCGCGCCTCCAGGCCCTCGCGCTTCACGATCGAGAGCACCGTGGCCGCCTGTTCGCCGCCCATCACGGAGATGCGCGCGTTGGGCCACATCCACAGGAAACGCGCGCCATACGCGCGACCGCACATGGCGTAGTTGCCGGCGCCAAAGGAGCCCCCGATCACCACGGTGAACTTCGGCACCGTGGCGCCGGCGACTGCGGTCACCATCTTGGCGCCGTCCCTGGCGATGCCGGCGTTCTCGTACTTGCGGCCGACCATGAAGCCCGTGATGTTCTGCAGGAAGAGCAGCGGGATGCGGCGCCGGTTGCACAGCTCGATGAAGTGCGCCCCCTTGAGCGCCGACTCCGAAAACAGGATGCCGTTGTTGGCGACGATGCCGAGCCGCTGCCCCTCGAGTTGCGCAAAGCCGCACACCAGCGTACGGCCGTAGAGCGCCTTGAACTCATCGAACGCCGACTCATCGACCAGCCGCGCGATCACCTCGCGTACGTCGTATGGATAGCGCGTGTCGCGGGGAATGGCCCCGTACAGTTCCTCGGCTGCGTACTTCGGCAGGCGTGCCGGATGCGGCGCGGCGGATGGCGGCGCGCGATTGAGATTGCTCACCAGGTCGCGGGCCAGCGCGAGCGCGTGGCGGTCATCCTCCGCGAGGTAGTCGGTAACGCCCGACGTACGGCTGTGAACGTCGCCGCCGCCGAGCGCCTCGGCGTCCACGATCTCGCCCGTCGCCGCTTTCACGAGCGGCGGACCCCCGAGGAAGATCGTGCCCTGGTTGCGCACGATGATGGCCTCATCGCACATCGCGGGGACGTACGCGCCGCCCGCCGTGCACGAGCCCATGACGACCGCGAGTTGCGGGATGCCGCGGGCCGAGAGTTGCGCCTGGTTATAGAAGATGCGGCCGAAATGCTCGCGATCCGGGAACACCTCGTCCTGCAGCGGCAGGAACGCGCCGCCCGAGTCCACCAGATAGATGCAAGGTAGCTGATTGTCGAGAGCGATCTCCTGCGCCCGGAGGTGCTTCTTGACGGTGACGGGATAGTAGGTGCCGCCCTTCACGGTCGCGTCATTCGCCACGATCATGCACTCGACACCGCACACGCGGCCGATGCCGGTCACGAGCCCCGCGGCCGGCAGCCATTCGCCGTAGAGCTCGTGGCCCGCGAGCTGGCCGATCTCGAGGAAGGGCGATGCCACGTCGAGCAGGCGATCGATGCGCTCACGCGCGAGGAGCTTGCCACGCCCGCGATGCCGCTCGCGCGCTTCGGCGCTCCCGCCCTCCGCGATGCGTGCCGCAAGCGCGCGCAGCTCCGCGGCCAGGCCGCGGTTGACCTCCGCATTGCGCCGGAAGTCCTCCGACTGGGTATTGAGCTCGGTGCGGATGACGGGCATCGGCTTCGAGCCCGCTACGTGGTGGCGTCGTAAAGCTCGCGACCGATCAGCATGCGACGGATCTCGCTGGTTCCGGCGCCGATCTCGTAGAGCTTGGCGTCGCGCAACAGGCGACCCGCGGGGAAGTCGTTGATATAACCGTTGCCACCGAGCGCCTGGATCGCGTCGAGCGCGCAGGTGGTGGCGCGTTCGGCCGCGAACAGGATGCAGCCCGCGGCATCGAAGCGCGTGGTGCGTCCCTGATCGCAGGCACGCGCGACCGAATAGACGTAGGCGCGGCAGGCGTTGAGCGTCGTGTACATGTCCGCGACCTTGGCCTGCATCAGCTGGAAGGTGCCGATCGGCTGGCCGAACTGCTTGCGCTCGTGCACGTACGGCAACACCAGGTCGAGACAGGCCTGCATGATGCCGAGCGGGCCACCTGCGAGGACGACGCGCTCGTAATCGAGACCGCTCATCAGGACACGCGAGCCTTTGCCCACCTCGTGCAGTACGTTTTCCCTGGGCACGCGGCAGTTGTTCAGCACCAGCTCGCTGGTATCGGAGCCGCGCATGCCCAGCTTGTCGAGCTTCTGTGCGCTGCTGAATCCCGGCGTGCCCTTCTCGACGATGAAGGCGGTGATGCCCCTCGCGCCCAACGCCGGATCGAGCGTCGCATAGATGACCGCGACGTCGGCCTCCGGGCCGTTCGTGATCCACATCTTGCTGCCGTTCAGGACGAAGTGATCGCCACGCTCCTCGGCGCGCGTGCGCATGCCCATCACGTCGGAGCCCGAGCCCGGCTCGCTCATCGCGAGCGCACCGACGTGCTCGCCGCTCAGCAGTTTCGGCAGGAGGCGGCGCTTTTGCGCGGCGGTTCCCCAGCGTCGCAGCTGGTTCACACACAGGTTCGAGTGTGCTCCGTACGACAATCCCACGGCGCCCGAGGCCCGGCTGATCTCTTCCATGGCGACAACGTGCTCGAGGTAGCCCATCCCCGCGCCGCCAAAATCCTCTTCCACCGTGATGCCGAGCAGGCCCATCGCGCCCAGTTCGGGCCAGAGCTCGCGCGGAAACCGATTGGTGCGGTCGATTTCGTCCGCGAGTGGCGCAATCCGTCCGCCCGCAAAGTCACGGACCGCCTGCCGCAGCAGGTCGACGCCTTCACCGAGACCGAAATCGAACTCGACCACGGGGACCCCCGCAGGCACCGCGGACCTCGCCGCCGCATGGAGCGTTTTTGCGGTGCTGGACATGGGCGCGTATTCTGTCGGACAATCCGACAGTCCGTCAATAGTTACGGATGGTGCGTCGCAACCGCTAGACTTAGACCATGTCCGAGGATCCACCAGCCATGAACAACCTGTTCGAGCCCGTCAAGATGGATCCCGCCTATCGGCGGGTGGCCGCGAGCATCGAGAGCAAGATCATGGCTCGCGATCTCAACGACGGCGACTCGCTGCCTGCGGAGACCGACCTCGCCCGCCAGTTCCAGGTGAATCGCTCCACCGTGCGCGAAGCCCTGCGCGAGCTGCAGAGCAAGGGACTGGTCGCCCGCCGCGAGGGCGGCAAGCGCCTGTTCGTGTCGCATCCGCAGGCCGCCGATGTGGCCTCCGGCGTGAGCCGCGCCCTCGCCCTGCACGGGGTCACGTTCCTCGAGGTGTGGGAAGCCATGATGGTCATCGAGCCACAGGCGGCCGCGCTTGCAGCCCGCAAGCGCGAGGCGACGCAGCTCGAGGAGCTCATCGATCTGAACAACCGTTTCGAGGCCGTGGGTGCCGATCACGACCAGGCGGTCGCGACCGTGGTGCAGTTTTTCCGTGCCCTGGCTCGTTGCAGCCAGAATCGCGTCCTCGTGCTCGCGCAGGCACCCCTCACCCGCCTGCTCTCCCCCACTCTGGCGCGGATGATCGACCAGGTCCCCCAGGCGCGCGCCCGCATCGTGGCCGCGCAGCGTCACCTGATCGAAGCGATTCGCGCCCGCAATGCCGACGAGGCGCGCAGCTGGATGGAGAAGCACATCCGCGACTTCAAGCGTGGCTACGAGCTCGCGGGCATCGACCTCGACTATCGGGTGGCGATCTGATCGCGCGCTAGTGGTGCTTGTCGTCGGCGAGGAGGCCCACGCCTTCGCGCACGTGATCGCTCAGGCCCACGCCGCCCTCGTGATAGTGCGCAATGATCTGCGCGCGCATGCGGGGATCCCAGAACTTCTTGAGATGCGTGGCCACGCCGCGCGCCGCCTCGGCCCGGTCCACTTCCGCGCCGAAGAAATCGCCGATGTCGTTCGCCATCCTGAGCAGTGTGTCGATCGTCATCTATCCTGCCCCTAGTCCAGTAACCGATGCCCGTGCGCGCAAACGACGTGTTGTCGCTCGCGCGCAAAGCCGATCAGCGTGAGGCCGCTCTGCTGAGCGAGCCGAACCGCGAGCGCCGTGGGCGCAGACACCGCCGCCAGCAGCGGCACGCCCACGATCGCGGACTTCTGCACCATCTCGTAGCTCGCGCGGCTGGTCACGATCATGTAACCCGAGCTGAAATCCGCGCGGGCACGCACCAGCGCCCCGATCACCTTGTCGAGCGCGTTGTGACGACCCACGTCCTCGCGCACGATCTGGATGCCGATGCCGGGCCGCGCCCAGGCCGCCGCGTGCACACTGCCGGTGCGCGCATTGAGCTTCTGCCGGCTGCGCAGCTCGCTGAGCGCGGTGTGCAATTCGGCGATGGTGATCTCGACCCCACCGGCAACCGGGAGGGGCTGCCGGATCGCCTGTTCGACCGTCTCCGCGCCGCACAGCCCGCAGCCGCTGCGCGCCGCCAGGTTGCGCCGCCGGCGCAGCAGCTCGGAAAAACGACCGGACGCAATCCCGATGCGCACTTCCAGGGAGTCCTCGGTGCGCGCGACCTCGACGGACCGGATCTCCTCGCCCCGTTCGACCACCGCCTCGCTCAGCGTGAAGCCGGTGGCGAGATCCTCGAGATCAGCAGGAGTTGCGAGCATGACGACGTGGGCGACGCCGTTGTAGCTGAAGGCGATCGCGGCCTCCTCGGCGACCTCGTCCAGCACCTGCTCGGTGCGGCCGTCGCGCCAGCGCTGGACCGAGACGGTCTCGGAGGTCTGAGGGGCTTGCTCCTCTGCAGTCCTCAGCGTCCCGTCGTCATTCGGCATAGCCGACATTGGGAGTCCGCGGCTGGCGTTTCTTCTGCGCGCGCTCGCCGCGAACGCGCAGCTGCCAGTCGGTCGGTTGATCGACGCGCACGGCCTGCACGGCAGTGACCTTGTACTCGGGGCAGTTGGTCGCCCAATCCGAGAACTCGGTCGTCACCAGGTTGGCCCCGGACTCGGGGAAGTGGAACGTCGTGTAGACCACGCCTGGAATGACCCGATCGGTGATCGTGGCGCGCAGGACGGTCTCACCGGCCCGGCTGGAGAGCCCGACCCAGTCGCCCTCCTTGATGCCGCGCGTGTCCGCATCGTGCGGATGGATCTCGAGCCGATCCTCGTCGTGCCACACGATATTCTCGGTACGGCGCGTCTGCGAGCCGACGTTGTACTGCGTGAGCACGCGCCCCGTCGTCAGCAGCAGCGGGAAGCGGCTCGTGGTGCGTTCGTGCGTGGGCACGTACTCGGTGAGGTAGAACTTGCCCTTGCCGCGCACGAACTGCCCGACGTGCATGGTCCGCGTGCCCTCGGGGTGATCCGCATTGCAGGGCCATTGAATGGTGCCCAGCCGATCGAGCTTCTCATACGTGACGCCCGTGAACGTCGGTGTGAGAGCGGCGATCTCGGCCATGATCTCCGAGGGATGCTGGTAGTGCATGGGATAACCGAGCGCCTCGGACAGCTTCATGGTGATTTCCCAATCGCCCAGGCCCGCGACCGGCTCCATCACCTTGCGCACGCGTGAAATGCGCCGTTCCGCGTTGGTGAATGTGCCGTCCTTCTCGAGGAAGGAGGAACCCGGCAGGAAGACATGCGAGTACTTGGCAGTCTCGTTGAGGAACAGATCCTGCAACACCACGCATTCCATGGCCGACAGCGCCGAAGTCACATGGTGAGTGTTCGGATCGGACTGCGCGAAGTCCTCGCCCTGGATATAGAGGCCCTTGAAGGTGCCGTCGAGCGCCGACTCGAACATGTTTGGAATTCGCAGTCCCGGCTCCGACAAGAGCGATACGCCCCACGCGTTCTCGAACAGCGCGCGCGTCGCGTCATCCGATACATGGCGATAGCCGCTGAACTCGTGCGGGAACGAGCCCATGTCGCACGAGCCCTGCACATTGTTCTGGCCGCGCAACGGACTCACGCCCACGCCATCCCGGCCGAGATTGCCGGTCGACATCGCGAGGTTCGCGATGCCCATGACCATGGTCGTGCCCTGGCTGTGCTCGGTCACGCCAAGGCCGTAGTAGATTGCCGCGTTGCCGGCCTTGGCATACAGCCGCGCCGCTTCGCGCACCAGTTGCGCGGGAACGCCACTCACTGATTCCGTGGCCTCGGGCGAGTGCGCGGGGTCAGCAATGAACTTGCGCCACTTCTGGTAGGAATCGGCCTCGCAGCGCTCGGCGACGTACTGCTCCTTCGTGAGCCCCTCGGTGACCACCACGTGTGCGATCGCATTGATGATCGCCACGTTCGTGCCCGGTCTGAGCTGCAGGTGATAAGCGGCCTCGATGTGCGGCGTGCGCACCAGCGCGATTTCGCGCGGATCGACCACGATGAGCTGGGCCCCTTGCCGCAGGCGGCGTTTGAGTTGCGAGGCGAACACCGGATGACCTTCGGTCGGGTTCGCGCCGATGACCATGACGACGTCGGCCTTCTGCACCGACGTGAAGGCCTGCGTGCCGGCGGATTCGCCCAGGGTGTGCTTCAGGCCGTATCCCGTCGGCGAGTGGCAGACGCGCGCGCACGTGTCGACGTTATTGTTGTGCAACGCTGCACGCACCAGCTTCTGCACCAGGAACGTTTCCTCGTTCGTGCAACGCGAGGACGTGATGCCACCGACGGAGAACCGGCCGTATTTCGCCTGCAGCCGCTTGAACTCCGAGGCCGTGTACGCAATCGCCTCGTCCCAACTCACTTCACGCCAGCGCTCGTGGATGCTCTTGCGAATGAGCGGCGTGCGCACCCGATCGGGATGCGTTGCATAACCGTAGGCGAAGCGTCCCTTGACGCAGGCGTGACCCTGGTTGGCCTGTCCGGCGCGGCTGGGAACCATGCGCACGACCTGCTCGCCTCGCGTTTCTGCCTTCAGCGTGCAGCCGACGCCACAGTAGCCGCAGGTGGTCGATGTGCTGCGCTCGGGTTGTCCGAGCCGGGCCAGGCTCTTTTCGGTCAACGCTCCGGTCGGACACGCCTCCACGCAGGCGCCGCAAGAGACGCATTCCGACTCCAGGAAACTGTCGTGCTCCTGGCTCGCGGACACGCGCGACTGAAAGCCACGGCCCTCGATCGTCAGCGCGAGCGTGCTCTGCGTCTCATCGCAGGCGCGCACGCAGCGCGAGCAGACGATGCACAGGTCGGGATCGAAATCGAAATACGGATTGCTCTTGTCCTTCGGAGCGCCCCGCTGGGTCGCGCCGTTCAGGCTGTAGCGCGACGCGGTGAGACCGTGCGCCTCGGCCATGTTCTCGAGCTCGCAGTGGCCGCTCGCAGGACAGGTATCGCAGTCGAGCGGATGGTCCGAGATATAGAGCTCGAGGACGTTGCGCCGCAGCTTCTCGAGCGGCTCGCTGTGCGTGCGGACCTTCATGCCCTCGGCGACTTCGGTGGTGCAGGAGGCGGGAAAGCCCTTGCGACCTTCGATCTCCACCAGGCACAGGCGGCAGGAGCCGAAGGCCTTGAGCGTATCGGTGGCGCAGAGTTTGGGGACGCTGTTACCGGCCGCGGCAGCGGCGCGCATGATGGAGGTGCCCGCCGGCACGGTCACGCTGACACCGTCGATTTCGACCGTCACACGGGCGTCACTCGCGCTCGCCGGTGTTCCCTGGTCCCGATAATCAATCGCGTACATGGTTCTTCCTCAGACAGCGGGACGGGGCGTTAATGCCTTGCCGCCCCGGTAAAGTCCGCCGCGAAATGCCGCAGCGCACTGCGCACGGGAAACGGCGTCAGGCCCCCCAATCCGCACAGTGAGCCCGTCAGCATCGTTTCGCACAATTCCTCGAGCAGCGCAAGATTTCGCTCCCGATCGACCCCCTGGATGATGCGGTCGATCACCTCCACGCCGCGGGTGGAGCCGATGCGGCACGGTGTGCACTTGCCACAGGACTCAATGGCGCAGAACTCCATCGCGTAGCGCGCCATGCGCGCCATGTCGACGGTGTCGTCGAACACCACGATGCCGCCGTGACCCAGCAAGGCATCGATGTTGGTGAAAGCCTCGTAGTCGATCGCGGTGTCGAACTGCGACGCGGGCACATAAGCGCCCAGCGGCCCACCCACCTGCACCGCGCGGATCGGTCGCCCGCTATAGGAGCCGCCGCCGTAATCGTAGAGGAGCTCGCGCAGCGTCACGCCGAAGGCGCGCTCGATCAGGCCTCCCCTCTTGATGTTGCCGGCGAGCTGAATCGGCAGCGTGCCGCGCGAGCGGCCCATGCCGAAGTCTTTGTAGAAGTCCGCGCCGCGCTGGAGGATCACGGGGACGCTCGCGAGCGTCACCACGTTGTTGACGATGGTGGGCTGGCCGAAGAGTCCCTTGATCGCGGGTAGCGGCGGCCGCACGCGCACCTCGCCGCGCTTGCCCTCGAGGCTCTCGAGCATGGAAGTCTCTTCGCCGCAGATGTAGGCACCGGCACCGAGGCGCACCTCGAGCGCGAAGCGCTTGCCACTGCCGCGCACGTTGTCACCCAGGAAGCCCTCGCGATTCGCGATCGCGATGGCCTGCCTGAGCGTGTCATGGGCGTGGGGGTACTCGACTCGCAGGTAGATGTAACCCCTGGTGGCGCCGACTGCGACGCCCGCGATCGTCATGCCCTCGATGAGGCAGAAGGGGTCACCCTCCATGAGCATGCGATCGGCGAACGTGCCGGAATCGCCTTCGTCGGCGTTGCACGTGACGTACTTCTGCGACGTCGCCTGGTCGAGCACGGTCTTCCACTTGATGCCAGCGGGAAACGCCGCGCCACCGCGCCCGCGCAGACCCGAGTCGGTCACCGCTTTCACGATGTCCGCGCCGCTCATCGACAACGCACGCTCGAGACCTTCGTATCCGCCCCCGGCACGATAGGCCTCGAGTGAGAGTGGATCGATCTTGCCGACGCGTGCGAACGTGAGGCGCTGCTGGGTGGCGAGATACGGCAACTCCTCGACGAGACCGACGCGCAACGCATGCGCGCCACCTTCAAGGAATTTCGCCGCGAAGAGCGCGGGGACATCCTTGGCCGTGACGGGGCCGTAGCCCACGCGTCCGGCTGGCGTCTCGACTTCGACCAGGGGCTCGAGCCAGAAGAGGCCACGCGATCCGTTACGCACCAGCTTGAGGTCGATGCGGTGCCCCTCTGCGTGTTCGCGGATGGCGCGCGCAACCGCTTCGGCGCCCAGCGACAGGGCGCTCGCATCGCGTGGGACATACACGTTCGCCGTCACGCGCCCTCCTTCCATTCCTCGAGGAGCTCCTCGAAGCGCTGCGGCGTGACTCGCCCGTAGAGCGTCGCGTCGATCATGACCGCCGGCGAGCAGGCGCAATTGCCGAGGCAGTAGACCGGCTCGAGCGAGAAATCGCCGTCGCCAGTGGTGTGGTGAAAGTCGACGCCCAGGCGTTGCTTGGCGTGCTCCACCAGCGCATTGCCGTTCATCGATTGGCAGGCCTCCGCCCGGCAGATGCGGATCGTGTGCCGGCCCGCCGGGTGATCGCGAAAGTAGTGGTAGAAACTGACGCAGCCGTGCACTTCGGCGCGCGAGAGGTTGAGCCCGTCCGCAATGACGGGGACCGCGGCTTGCGGAATGTGGCCCAGGCTGTCCTGCACGGCGTGCAGCACGAGCAACAGCGGGCCCGGCTCACCCTTGAGCCGCGCGATGATCGCTTCCACTTCGGCGCGCGCCGCCGGTTCCAGCGTACGCATCATGAGGGTGTGTCCTGCATAGAACTCAAAAGATTACGCCTACCCGCCGGTCGCGCAAGCCGCGCCCCGGCCCGCGCCTGCCGGACGCTTCCGGGCGGCGGAGGGTGATTTTTGCAAAGGCTCAGCCGACACCTTCCACGGTGAAGCCCTGAGCGCTATCGGAGGAGAAATGGCCCTCCTCCACGGCCCGAATCCACTTGCACGTGCGGGCCAGCCCGCCAAACGAAAAGAGGTGAATACCGTCGATTGCGAGCCCGCTCTCCCGGGCACCGGCC
>DATFEQ010000043.1:0-74818 GCA_035250905.1 Steroidobacteraceae bacterium | reverse complement strand
AAACCCCCGACGCCGAGCACGACCGCGGGTTTGCGCCGGCGCAGGATGCCAAGCGCCTGCAGAGCGGCGACCGTGAGGCGCACTGGCGCGAGCACCCAGGTCGCGAAGCCCTTGCCCCGCAACCCCGTCACCGACAGCCACTCGATCGGGAAGCCGTTGGCGGGCACCACGCGCGCTTCGAGGCCGCGCTGCGTGCCCACCCAGACCACCTCGCAACGCCGCTCGCGCAGCAGTCGCGCCACCGCCAGGGCTGGAAAGACGTGACCACCAGTGCCGCCTGCCATGATCAGCACCGTGGTCATCCCTTCTGGTCCTGGCGCGGAACGGCGAGCCGGCCGGCCGCCGCGGACTCGTGATGGATACGCAGCACGATCCCGAGCCACGCGAGCGTCACCAGCAGACTGCTGCGCCCGTAGCTCATCAGCGGCAGCGTCAACCCCTTGGTGGGCAACATGCCCATGTTGACGCCGATGTTGATGAAGGCCTGCAAGCCGACCCAGATGGCAAAGGCCGCGGCGAGGTAGGCCTGGAACATTTCGCCGGCCATTGCCGCCCTCTGCGCGATCCGGCACACGCGCACCACGATGACGGCGAACAGGCCGAGCACGACCACAACGCCCGCGAGCCCGAATTCCTCGGCCATCACGGCGAACACGAAGTCCGTGTGCGCTTCCGGCAGATAGAAGAGCTTCTGCACGCTCGCGCCGAGGCCGACACCGAACCATTCGCCGCGCCCGATCGCGATGAGCGACTGCGTGAGCTGAAAGCCAGTGTTGAACGGATCCGCCCACGGATCGAGGAAGGTCGTGAGCCGCTGCACCCGGTAGGCGGAGGACACCGCCGCGGCACCGAGCGCGAGCCCTCCCGCTCCCAGCACCAGCAGGACGTACTTCCACGGCATGCCCGCGACGAACAGGACGGCAAAGCCGGTCACCAGCAGCACGCTCGCGGCGCCGAAGTCCGGTTCGAGCAGCAGCAACACGGCCGCGAGCGCCAGCAGACCGAGCGGCTTCAACGCGCCCACCAGCGTTTCGCGCAACTCCTCCTGGTGGCGCACGGCGTAGCTCGCGAGGTAGATCAGGATCAGCAGGCGTGCGAGCTCCGAGGCCTGGAAGCTCAACAGGCCGAGACGCAGCCACCGCCGGCTGCCGTTGACCGCATGCCCGAGACCTGGAACGAGCACGAGCACGAGCAGCGCGAGGCCAACCAGCAGCAGGGGCACGCTGAGACGCTGCCACAAGGCGCTCGGAACGATAAAGGCGACCAGCGCGCAGAGAGCGCCCACCAGCGCGAACAACAGCTGACGTTCGAGATACGCGAAGGGCGATCCGATCGCGCGATCCGCGATCGACATCGAGGCCGAGGTCACCATGACGAGACCGATCAGCAGCAGCGCCAGCGCTGCGGACACGAGCAGGGGGTCGACGATGAGTCGCGCGGGTCGCCCCATCGAACGCGAGAATTGAAAGGTCGTTGCATTCATCGGGCGAGCTCGCGCACCGCGGCCGCGAACACCGCGCCCCGGTGGGTGTAGTCGCGGAACATGTCGAGGCTCGCGCAGGCGGGCGACAGCAGGACAGTGTCGCCGGGGCGAGCGCGCGCGGCGGCGAGGCGCACTGCCTCCTCGAGGCTCGACGCGCGGTCAATCGCGCACACGGGCTCGAGCACGCGCGCGAGCGTTGGTGCGTCACGACCGATCAGCACGGCGGCGCGCACCTTGTCGCGGAAGGCCTCCGCGAGGGTCGCAAAGTCCTGGTTCTTGCCGTCGCCGCCGGCGATGACGATCAGCGGCCCTTCCATGCCGCCCACGGCGGCGAGCGTCGCGCCGACGTTGGTGCCTTTCGAGTCGTTGATCCAGCGCACGCCGGCGAGGTCCGCGACCCACTGCATGCGATGCGGCAAACCGGTGAAGGTGCGCAGGATCCCGAGCTGCGGTTCGCGCGGCAAACCGAGAGCCTCGCACAGGGCGAGCGCGGCCAGCGCGTTGGCGGCGTTGTGCAGGCCGGTGAGGCGCATCTCGTCGAGTGCGAGCAGTGGCTGCCCGGCGCGGGCGAGACTTGCCCGCCCACCTGGGCGCACCAGGCCAAACTGCGCGCGGCGCTGCGGGTCGATGCTGAAACCGATGACGGCTTGCCCGGCTCGCGGCATGGCGCGCACCAGTTCGTCGTCGAGATTCACCACCGCCACGTCGCAGTGCGCGAAGATGCGCGCCTTGGCGGTGGCATAGTCCGCGAGCCGCACGTACCGATCGAGGTGATCGGCGCTGACGTTCAAGACCGCGGCCGCGCGCAATGCGAGCGAGTGCGTGGTCTCCAGCTGAAAACTGGAAAGCTCCAGCACGTAAAAGTCGGGCTCCGTTCCGGCGAGCAGGTTGAGCGCAGGCTCGCCGAGGTTGCCGCCGGCGCGTACCGTGAGACCTGCCGCCTGCACCATCTCGGCGACCAGCGTGGTCACCGTGCTCTTGCCGTTCGTACCCGTGACCGCGATGACCGGCGCCTGCGCGGCGCGCGCAAATAGCTCGACGTCGCCGACGATCTCGATGCCACGCGCCTGCGCTTCGCGCAGGAACGGCTCGGTGAGCGCCACGCCCGGAGAGACGACGATCTGCGCCGCGTCGGCGAGCAACTGCTGGTCGAGGCCGCCGAGCCGCAGCTCCACGCTCTGCGCGAGCGCGCCCAGATTCCCCAGCTCGGGCGGATCGCGGCGTGTGTCGGTGATGGCAATGCGCGCACCGCGCGCGCTCAGGTAGCGCGCGCACGAGAGCCCTGTGCGACCGAGCCCGACGATGACCGTGCGCCGGGCGAGCGGCTTGTGGGTGGCCGACGGCTTTCTCACGGCATTCATCGCAGCTTGAGAGTCCCGAGGCCGGCGAGCACCAGGATCAGGCTGATGATCCAGAAGCGCACGATCACCTTGGGTTCCGCCCAGCCCTTGAGCTCGAAGTGGTGATGGATCGGCGCCATGCGGAAAATGCGCTTGCCGGTGAGCTTGTAGGAGGCGACCTGCAGGATCACGGACACCGTCTCGAGCACGAACACGCCGCCCATCACGACCAGCACGATCTCCTGGCGCACCATCACGGCGACCACGCCGAGTGCGGCACCGAGCGCGAGCGCGCCGATGTCGCCCATGAACACCTGGGCGGGATACGCGTTGAACCACAGGAAACCCAGGCCCGCGCCCACGATCGTCGCGCAGAAGATCAGGAGCTCGCCGACGCCCGCGATGTAGGGAATGCCGAGATAGCCCGAGAACACGACGTTGCCGGTGAGATACGCGAACACGCCGAGCGCGCCCGCCACCATGGCCGCGGGCATGATCGCGAGGCCGTCGAGCCCGTCGGTGAGGTTGACCGCGTTGCTGGTGCCGACGATGACGAAGTAGGTGAGCGCGACGAAGCCCGCACCCAGCGGCACCGCGACGTTCTTGAAGAACGGCACGAACAGCGTGGTCTCCGCGGGGGTCTGGGCCGTGAAATAGAGGGCGAACGCCGCGGCCAGCCCCGCCAACGATTGCCAGAAATACTTGTAGCGCGGCGCGAGCCCCTTCGAGTTGCCGACGATCAGCTTGAGGTAGTCGTCGTAGAAGCCGATCAAGCCGAACGCCACGGTGACCCCGAGCGCGACCCAGACGAAGCGGCTGCGTACGTCGGCCCACAGCAGGGTGCTCACGGCGACGGCGACCAGGATGAGCGCACCGCCCATCGTGGGCGTCCCGGCTTTCGGCAGGTGCGATTGTGGGCCGTCGTCGCGCACCCGCTGGCCGATCTGGTGGCGCGACAGCCGCCGGATCAACGCCGGTCCGACCACGAGCGCGATCGCGAGCGCCGTGATCACCGACAGGATCGCGCGCAGCGTCAGGTAGCTGAAGACGTTGAAGCCGGACTGGAAACGCGTCAGGTATTCGGCAAGCAGCAGCAGCATGCGCCCGTTCTCCTCAGCTCGCCTTGGCCGTCGGTCCAGCGGCCAGGGCTTCGACGACGCGTTCCAGTCGGTTCATGCGCGAACCCTTGATCAATACGGTGGTGTCGGATCCCAGCTCCGCGGCCACGCGACGGATGAGCGCGTCCACGTCCGGAAACCACTCGGCACCGCGGCCGAAAGCTTCCGCGGCGTGCGCGCTCATCGCTCCAGCGGCAAACAGGCGGCTCACGCCGCTCGCACGCGCCAGCGCTCCCGCCTCTACGTGACTCTGCTGTGAAAATTCGCCGAGCTCGCCCATGTCGGCGAGCACCAGCCACTTCGCGCCCTCGAGGTCGTGCAGCAGCTCGAGCGCGGCGCGCAGCGAGCTCGGATTGGCGTTGTAGGAATCGTCGATCAGCCACGAGCCGTTCGGCGCGGCGATACGCTGTAGCCGGCCCTTGACTGCGCGCACCGTGCCAAGTCCCGCGGCAATCACGTCGAGCGATGCACCCGCGGCGCGTGCCGCCCCTGCCGCGGCGAGTGCGTTGATCACGTTGTGGCGACCCGCGAGTCGCAGCTGGATCGGGCAGCGCTCCGCACCCGCCACGAGCTCGAAGCGCAGTGCGAACCCTTCCGCAGTCACTGACTGTTCGACCTCTGCGGCGCGCACTTCGGCGTGACGCGCGAGGCCGAAAGTCACGGTGCGACCGGCCTTCGACATTCGCTGCCACAGCGGCGCGTAAACGTCGTCAGCGTTGATCACCGCGGTGGCGTGCCGGTCGAGAGAGGCCACCATCTCGCCCTCGCCGTGCGCTACGCCGTCGAGGCTCCCGAAGCCTTCCAGGTGCTCGGCGCCGGCGTTGGTGATGAGTCCGACCGTGGGCTGCGCAATCGCTGCGAGCGCGGCCACGTCGCCCAGGCGATTCGCGCCCATCTCGATCACCGCGGTGCGATGCAGGCCCTCGAGGCGCATCAGCGTGAGCGGCACGCCGATGTGGTTGTTCAGATTGCCGAGCGTCGCGAGGCAGGGCCCCAGACGCCCCAGGATGGCGGCGGTCATCTCCTTGACCGTCGTCTTGCCGTTGCTGCCGGCGACACCGACGAGCGGGATATCGAACTGCAGGCGCCAGGCGTTCGCGAGGGCGGCGAGAGCGCTCAACGTGTCCTTGACCACGACCTGCGGCAGCATGATCGCGAGCGGTTGCGACACGATCGCGCCGGCCGCGCCGTTGCGCTGGCAGGCTTCGAGGAAGTCATGGCCGTCGTAGCGCGGCCCCTTGATCGCCACGAACAGGTCGCCCGCCTTGAGCGTGCGCGAGTCGCTCGAGACCGCGCCGTACTCGCGATCCTGTCCTTGCAGGAACCCCCCGCAAGCCGCCGCCACGGCCGCGAGCGTTCGCTTCATGCGGTGCCTCCGAGGAGCCGTTGCACCTCCTCGCGGTCGCTGAAGGGCTGCGACGTCGTGCCGTAGATCTGATAGTCCTCGTGGCCCTTGCCCGCAATGACCACGATGTCGTCGCCGCCGGCCTCGCCGATCGCCGTGGCGATGGCGCGCGCGCGCTCGCGAATGACTCGCACGGGTTCGCCCGAGAGAATGCCCTCGATGATCGCATCGATGACGGCTTGCGGATCCTCGGTGCGCGGATTGTCGTCCGTGAGAATGATTTCATCGGCGAGCTCCGCGGCGATGGCGCCCATCATCGGACGCTTGCCGGGATCGCGATCGCCGCCGCAGCCGAACACGCACCACAGGCGGCCGCGGCAATGCCGGCGCGCGGCGCGCAGCGCTTTGCCGAGCGCATCGGGCGAGTGCGCGTAGTCGACCACGGCGAGCGGCTGCCCTGCTCGTCCGCGGAAGGTCTCCATCCGCCCCGCGGGCGCCACAGCGGTGTCGAGAGCGGCGATCGCTTCGCGCAGCGGCAATTCCCAGTTGAGGAGTACCGCGAGCACGGCGATCAGGTTCTCGGCATTGAAATCGCCGATGAGCCGCGAATGAATGCGCCCCGTACCCCAGCTCGAATCGAATTCGACCGCGAGCCCGCCGTTCGAAGCCAGCACGCGTCGTGCTTGCACAAAGGTGTCGCTCGACTCGCGGTACTCGCCGATGCCGGTCCAGACGGCCGTGAGCGGCACATCGGGCGCCAGCGCCTGCGCGAGCCGCCGTCCGGCGGGGTCGCCCAGGTTGATGATGCGGTAGCGAATGTCGGGCCAGGTCAGCAGGCGTGCCTTCACCTCGGCGTAGGCGTCCATCGTCTTGTGATAGTCGAGATGGTCGCGGCTCAGATTCGTGAACACCGCCGCGTCGAAATGCACGCCGTCCACGCGCCCCTGCGCGAGCGCGTGCGAAGACACCTCCATGCCGAGGTAGCGCACCCCCTGCCCATGCAGGTCGGCGAGCTCGCGGTGCACACTGACGACGTCAGGTGTGGTGTGCGTGGTGCGCTTGAGGGCCGCCGGCGAGCCCACGCCCAACGTGCCCGCGTATGCGGCACGCCGCCCGCTCGACTCGAGCGCCTGCGCGAGCAACCAGCAGCAGGTCGTCTTGCCGTTGGTGCCGGTGATGCCGGCGACGCGGATCTGCGCCGAAGGCGCGGCAAAAAAGCGGTTGGCGATGAGCCCGAGATGCGAGCGCAGATCGGGGATCGCGATGCCAACGATGTCGGCGGGCAGACGCGGGGCGTCGATGCCCGGGTCCGGTTCCCACAGTACCGCACGCGCTCCAGCGGCCAGCGCGCGATCGAGATACTTCAAGCCGTGGCTCGAGATGCCCTGGCAAGCGAAGAACGCGGCACCGGGTGTGACGGCGCGGCTGTCGAGCGTGATATCGGTGACGACCACGTCGGGCTGCACGCTCGCGATTCCATTCAGCAGTTCCGCCAGGCTTGCGCCGTTGTGCACCAGGTCGTGTGCCATCATGGCTCGACTCCGGCTTGCGCGAGAGTCGCCTCCGGGACGCGGCGCAGGTCATCCGGCGCGATCGCCATCAGGCGCAGCGCGCCTGACATGACGCCGGCGAATACCGGCGCAGCCACGTCGCCGCCGTAGTACTGCCTGCCGCCTGGCTCGTCGATCATCACCACCGCCGCGAGGCGCGGCGCGGTCGCGGGAACGACCCCTGCGAACACCGAGATGTACTTGTCGGTCGAGTAGCCGCCGGCCGTCGATTTCCACGCCGTGCCCGTCTTGCCGGCGACGCGATACCCGGTGAGAGAAGCGCGCACGCCCGTCCCCTCCGGTGTGATCACCGCCTCGAGCAGGTGAATGAGCTGACGCGCGACGCGTTCATCGAGCACGCGCTCGCCCGCAACCGCGTCATCGGCGCGCAGGAAGGTCACCGGGCGCCGGATGCCACCGGCGCCGAGCGTCGCGTAGGCCTGCGCGAGCTGTAGCGGCGTGACCGACAGGCCGTAGCCGTACGACAGCGTCGCAATGCCGATCGGCCGCCAGTGGCTGTGGCTGCTGAGCAGCCCCGCCGACTCACCCGGATAGCCGCTGGTCGTCACCTGCCCGAAGCCCAGGGCGTTGAGCGTGGTCCAGATCTGCTGCGGATCGAGCGCGAGCGCGATCTTCGCCATGGCCACGTTGCTCGACTTGGCGAGCACGGTGGCGAGATCGATCGCGCCCAGGTCGTGCTTGTCCTCGATCACCTTGACGCCGACCTTGATGAACCCCGGATCGGTGTTGATGATGCTGCGCTCGTGAAAGCGGCCCGAGTCGAGCGCGGCGGCGACGATGAAGGGCTTGATGCTGGAGCCGGGCTCGAAGATGTCCGTGACCGCGCGATTGCGGTAGCGTCCCGCCGCGAGCTGATCACGATCGTTGGGGTTGAAGGCCGGCTGGTTGACCATCGCCAGCACTTCGCCGGTCGCGATGTCGAGTACCACCAGCGATCCTGACCGCGCGCGGTGCTCGATGAGCGCGCGCTTGAGCTCGCGATAGGCGAGATACTGGATGCGCAGGTCGAGGCTCAAGACCAGGTCTTTGCCCGGCCGCGCGGCGCGGATGCTCTCGACGTTCTCGACCACGTGGCCGTAGCGGTCCTGGATGACGCGCTTGGCGCCGTCCTCGCCCGCGAGCCAATGATCGTAGGCGAGCTCGAGCCCCTCCTGGCCGCTGTCGTCGATGCTGCTGAAGCCCAGCACGTGCCCGCTCACCTCGCCCGCGGGGTAGTAGCGGCGGTATTCGCGCAGCAGGTAGACGCCCGGAATGTCGAGCATGCGGATACGCGCCGCCTGCTCGGGTTGCAGGTGACGCGCGAGGTAGAGGAACTCGCGGTCGACGTTGCTCGATACGCGTCGTGCGAGCGACTGCGGTTCGCGCTTGAGCGCGCGGGCGAGACGCGGCAACTGGTCCGCGGTCTGCGAGAGTTCCTTGGGATTCACCCACACCGAATCGACCGGGGTGCTGACCGCGAGCGGCTCGCCGTAGCGATCCGTGATCGTGCCGCGGTGCGCGCTGATTTCCGCGACGCGCGAGTAGCGGGCGTCGCCCTGCTCCGCGAGGAAGCCGTGATTCATGAGCTGCAGGTCGACCGCGCGCGCCGCGAGCGCGAGCACGCCCGCGAGCAGCAGCACCAGCACCATCTGCAGGCGCACGCTCAGCCGTGCCGCTGCGGTGTCGCGCTGCGCCGGCGCTATTCTCATGGCTTCACGATGCGCACCGCGGCGGGCGGCGGGATCGACATGTTGAGACGCGAGTGCGCCACGCGCTCGACGAAGGCGTGCGTCGACCACGCGCTCTGTTCGAGTTGCAGCTGGCCCCACTCGATCTGCAGCTGGTCGCGACGCGCATTGAGCGCCTCGAGCTCGACGAACAGCGTACGCGACTCGTGCTTGCAGTAGATCGCGCCCGCCGCGGAAGCGAGCGTTGCCACCCACAGCAGGGGCAGCGCGAGCGCGATGACGCGGCGCGAGCTCATGCGGCGAGCCTCTCCGCGACGCGCAGGCGCGCGCTGCGGGCGCGCGGATTAAGGGCGGCTTCGTGGGCAGAGGGCTTCAACGCCTTGCCCACGAGCCGCAATTTCGGGCGTGCGCCCGGGGGGACGTCAGGCAAGCCGGCGTAAACGGGATCGACGCTGGCGTGCCGACGAAGAAAAACTTTGACGAGCCGGTCCTCGAGAGAATGAAACGAGATCACGCACAGCCGCCCGAGCGGCGCGAGCAGCGCGAGGCTCGCCGCAAGGCCGCGCTCGATCTCTTCGAGCTCGCGATTGATGTGCATGCGGATCGCCTGGAAGGTGCGCGTGGCGGGATGCTTCCCGGGCTCGCGTGTGCGCACCGCGGCGGCCACGATGGCCGCGAGATCGGCCGTACGCTCGATCGGCACCTGCTGGCGTCGCATCACGATGGCGCGCGCGATGCGACGCGCGAAGCGCTCTTCGCCGAGCTCGTGTATGACGCGTGCGAGTTCATCTTCGCGCACTTGCGCGAGCCATGCGGCCGCCGTTGGGCCGGAGCGCGGATCCATGCGCATGTCGAGCGGACCGTCGCGCATGAAACTGAAACCGCGCGCCGCGTCGTCGAGCTGCGGCGAGGACACGCCGAGATCGAACAGGATGCCGTCGAAGCGCGCCGCGGCCCACTCCGCCGGAATGAGCGTCGCGAGCGCGCCGAAAGCGCCGTGGGCAATGTGGACGCGGGGATCGTCGCCGAAGTGCTGGCGCGCGGATGCCACCGCTTCGGGATCGCGATCGACGACCAGCAGACGTCCCGAGGCTCCCAGCTTCATGTGAATCGCTCTCGCATGTCCTCCGCGGCCGAACGTGGCATCGAGATACCGTCCGTCCGGTCGCACCCCTAAACCCGCCAGTGCTTCATCGAGCAGCACTGGCGCGTGGCTCTCCACGGCACGCGCCTCCGCGGCCTACAGCGACAGCGTTTCGAGCTCTCCCGGCAGATCCGAAGCGAGCTCTTCGCCTTTGAGCCACTCGTCGCGACGCTCGTTCCAGCGCGCCTCATCCCAGAGTTCGAAGCGGTTGCCCTGCCCGATGAGCACGCCCTGGCGCGTCAAACCGGCGAATTCGCGCAGTTTCGGCGGCAGCAGGACGCGGCCATGGCCATCCAGCTCGAGATCGGTCGCGTGCCCGACCATCAGCCGCTGCAGCCGTCTTGCCTGCGCATGGAGGGTGGGAAGCCGCATGAGCTTGCGCTCGATCTCTTCCCAGTCCGGGAGGGGATACAGCAACAGGCACTGGTCGCGGTCGACCGTGACCACGAGCCGCCCCTGGCTGCGCTCATGGATGCGGTCGCGGTACCGGGTGGGCATGACCATCCGGCCCTTGGCATCCAGAGTCACCTTGTTTGCGCCTCGAAACATGTCGGATGGGTTGTTGAACCCCCATCTCCTCCCACTTTTTCCCACCGCGCGCCACTATAGGCAGCGCAACCCCGGTCGTCAATGCGAAACTGCTGGCTGAACAGGGACTTAGGGAATGCCTGAATCGGCGGGTTGGCACCGGATTCGGTCCAACCTAAACAATCGCTTAGGCAGGGTTCATGAGACGTGGAGTCATGTATCGCGGGCAACCAGCAAGCACCGTGCCAGTTCTCAGGCTGTGACGCCCTTCACATTTGAATTATTGCGGCCCGGTCGCGGACTCCGGGCATCAGTTTTTTCGTGGCGCCGGCCCTGTACGTAGCGCATGCAGCGCCTCGCGCTTCCGAACGCCACGCCATGCGCGTACGGGGTACGCGCTCGCAGCGTGCGTACCCCGTCAGGTTCTGGCGCCTCGCGCCATAAAAAGAGTCGGCCGATAAGCCGGGTTCTGTCGTGGACAGCCATTCCTCTGGCAGGCGTGTCGCCACGCCGCTCGAGCGACCTACCCGGAAGCCGTGCGGGCCGCACGTGGCCGCTTTCGCGACCCGCTTCCCTATTTGGTCTTGCTCCAGGTGGGGTTTGCCGTGCCGTCGCGTGTTGCCACCGACGCGGTGCGCTCTTACCGCACCATTTCACCCTTGCCGGCGTCCCGAAGGACGCGTAGGCGGTGTACTTTCTGTTGCACTTTCCGTGGGCTCACGCCCCCCAGGCGTTACCTGGCACCGTGCCCTGGGAGCCCGGACTTTCCTCCACACGCTTGCGCGTGCAGCGACTGCCTGGCCGACTCCGGTGCGCACGATAGGCGATCTCCCGCCACGACTCAAATGACGTCGGTGTGCCGGCGCTAGCTGCCCCTCTCGCTCAGCTTGAGCGCCAGCCGGTAGGCCGCGTTGCGACTCGCCCCCGTCAGCGCGGCGGCGAGATCTGCGGACTGCGAAACGCTCAGTTCCGCCAGCAAGACGCCGAGCACCCGTTCGATTTCGGCTTCATCGGCGTCTGCGGCGGGCGGCGCGCCCTCGACGACGATCACGATCTCGCCGCGCTGCATATCGCCATCCGCGCGGGCGCGCTCCGCGAGCTCCGCGAGCGTGCCGCGATAGACGGTCTCGAACATCTTGGTGAGCTCGCGGGCGACCACGGCGCGGCGAGCGGGTCCGAGGGCCGCGCACAGGTCCTCGAGGCTCTCGCCCAGGCGATGCGGCGCTTCATAGCAGATGAGGGTGCGCGGATCGCCGCGCACCGCCGCCAGACGCTCGCGTCGCGCCGCCGGCTTCGCCGGCAGGAATCCCTCGAACGCGAAGCGCTCGCTCTCGAGACCCGCCACGCTGAGCGCGGCGATCGCGGCGCACGGCCCCGGAACCGTCCGGACCTCAAAACCTGCGCCGATGGCGGCCTGGACGATGCGCAACCCCGGGTCGCTCACGAGCGGGGTGCCCGCATCACTCACCAGCGCCACGTTCGCCCCGCTCGCGAGCGCTTGCAGCACTTCCTGAACGCGTTGCGCTTCGTTGTGCTCGTGCACCGAGAGCAGCCGCGCCCGAATGCCGTGCGCCTCGAGCAGCTGCAGGGTGTGCCGCGTGTCCTCGGCCGCAACGAGATCGGCACTGGCGAGCACCTGCTGCGCGCGTGCACTCCAGTCCTGCAGGTTGCCGATGGGCGTGGCGACGACATGGAGCGTGCCACCCGCGTTGCTCTTGCCGAGCACCGGCGAATCTTTCCTGGCGCGTGCGATTCTGCGCGACGGTGCGCGGCGCTTGACCACTATAATCGGCCCCCGTCTCCCGTGATGCGGCAAACAATGCGTCCAGGACCAATGCTACCGGAACTGCGAATCCGCCTGAGCGGCGCCGCGCTCGTCATTGCCTGCGTGGCGCTGCTGCTGGCGGGTTGTCCTTCCGCCCCCGTGCGTCCGCCGACGGAGCGGCCCCCGGATGCAGCGGCCGCTGAAAAGCTGGTGCGTGAGGGCAACACCCGCGAGGCGGCGCAGATGTTCGAGCGACTGGCGGGACAGGCCACGGCCGCGGCCGAGCGGACGCAGTACCAATTGCGCGCCATCGAGCAATGGCTCGCCGCCGGCTCTCTGCCGGACGCGGAACGCGTACTCGGCCTCATTACCGGCCCGTTGAGCGCCGAGCAGGCGACCACGCGCGCGCTGCTCGAAGCCGAAGCGGCGCTCACCGCCGACGACGCCGCGCGAGCGCTCAAGGTGCTGAGCGGGTTACCGCCGCCTGCGAGTCCGGCAATCGCGACCCGCACGCTTGCGCTGCAGGCACAGGCGCAATTCGCCAGCGGCAATGCGGCCGCGGGGGTCAGGTCTCTCACCGAGCGCGAGCGCTGGTTGTCCGGCGCCGACGCCCTGAACGCCAACCGTCAACTGATGGTGCAGGGACTGCGCAATGCGGGCCTGCGAGGCGCTTCGCTGGCACCGCCCCCGGGCGCCGATCCGTTGCTCGCGGGCTGGCTCGAGCTCGGCACATTGCTCATTGAAGTCGAGCGCAGCCCCTTTTCAGCTGCGCCACGCGCCAAGGACTGGCGCGCGCGGTATCCGCTGCACCCGGCCAATGGCGCGCTGCTCGATGATCTCCTGCGTGAGTCGGCCGTGGCGCTCGAGTATCCCGCCGAGGTCGCGCTGCTGCTGCCACTGAGCGGGCGTCAGCAGGCGGCCGCCATAGCGGTGCGCGATGGCTTCTTCTCCGCGTATTTTCAGCAGGCGGCGGATCAACGCCCGCGCGTTCGCGTCTACGACGTCGCTGGCCAGGACATCGGCGTCGCGCTGCTGCGTGCCGTCGATGAGGGTGCGCAATTCGTCGTGGGACCGCTCACCAAGGACGAAGTGAGCGGAGCGGCCGCGATCGCCGACGGGCGCGTGTCCGTGCTCGCGCTCAACTTCCTTCCCGAGGGCCAGGGTGCGCCGGCCAGCTTCTACCAGTTCGCGCTCGTGCCCGAGGACGAGGCGCGCCAGGTGGCGAGGCGAGCGGTGGCCGACGGGCGCTCGCGCGGCGTTGCGCTGGTGCCCACCGGTGAGTGGGGCACGAGAATTCTCGCGGCATTCTCGGACGAGCTCGGCCAGCTGGGCGGAGAGCTGCTGGCGCGCGGAGTCTACGATCCGGCGGACAATGACTACACGCCCGAGATCCAGCAGGTGCTGCGCCTCGCCGACAGTCGCGAGCGTTACGCGCGCCTGTCGAATGCGCTCGGCGTCAAGCTCGAGTTCGAACCGCGGCGGCGCGGCGACGTGGAGTTCATTTTTGTCGCGGCCCAAGCGTCGCACAGCCGGCTGATCCGCCCGCAGCTGCGCTTCCACTACGCCGGCGATATTCCGACCTATACGACTTCGGATGCATTCGAGCCCGATGAGACGGCCAACGTCGATCTCGACGGCATCATCTTTCCCGACATGCCGTGGATGATCGCGCACGACCCGGTGTCCGAGGAATTACGCGGTGCGGTGACACAGGCCTGGCCGGCGCGCGCCAACCGCCGCGGGCGACTTTATGCCTTCGGCTATGACGCCTATCGCCTGCTGCCCACGCTGCGCGCCCGGCAGTCGGGGCAGACACGCCGCGTCCCCGGCATGACCGGAAGACTGACCGTCGAGCCGGACGGGCGCATCTATCGCGATCTCGACTGGGCACAGATCCGCGACGGCAAGCCGCACAACCTGGCGCTCGCGCCCCTGCAGCCCCCCACGGCACCTCAACCCTGAGAGCGCCTGCGGCATGGATCGCCGCCGACTGGGTGCCGAAGCGGAGACTGCCGCACGGGATTTTCTCGTCGCGCGCGGGCTCAGCCCGCTCCTCGCCAACTATCGCTGCCGCTTCGGAGAGCTCGACCTGGTGTTGCGCGAGGGCAGTGCGCTGGTGGTGGTCGAAGTCCGCCGGCGCAGCAGCACGCGTTTTGGCGGCGCGCGAGCGAGCATCGACGCACGCAAGCGCCGGCGTATCGCGCTGGCAACCCATCACCTGCTGCTCACGCATCCGGGCCTGCGCTCCCTGCCGATCCGCTTCGACGTAGTGGCGATCGACGCGGCTGCACCGACGCCGGGAATCGAGTGGATCCGCGCAGCCTTCACGTCGGAGACGTGACCAGCGCGTTTACTTGACGACCTTGAGATGCGGTCGCCGGCGGCCCTTGTCGGCAGACCCGGTCGATTTCCCGGCCGGCGGCTCGGGTCCCATGTCGTTCTCGCTGAAGATCATGCCCTGGCCGGTCTCGCGCGCGTAGATCCCGAGCACGGCGCCGAGCGGCACTTTCACGTGGCGCGTGACGCCGCCGAAGCGGGCGTTGAACTCGACCCATTCGTTGCCGAGCTTGAGGGCGCTGGTGGCGGCGTGGCTCAGGTTGAGGATGATCTTGCCATCCTTGACGTACTGGCGCGGGACGTCGACGCCCTCGAGCTGCGCATCGACCACGATGTGCGGCGTCTGCGCGTTATCGCTGATCCACTCGTGCATGGCGCGCAACAGGTACGGCCGGCGCGAGGTCACGCTTGCGCTGCGCGAGGGCATCGTTCAGATCCGCATCTCCTGCTCCGTCTCCGAGAGGCTCTCGCGGAACGACGGACGCGCGAAGATGTGACTGGCGTAGCGGGTTATCGCCTGCGCCTGCGGCGGGAGATCGATGCCGAAATAGGGCAGGCGCCACAGGATGGGCGCGATGGTCGCATCCACGAGCGAGAGCTCGTCGCTCAGGAAGAACGGCTTCGCCTTGAACACCTCGCTGCTCGCGAGGATCTGGTCGCGCAGGATCTTGCGCAGCCGCAGCCCCTGCTTCTTGTCCGGTTCCTGCTCGATCTGCAGCGCCAAACCGTACCAATCGCGCTCGATGCGATACAGCGCCAGGCGAAACTGCGCGCGCGTGACCGGGTCGACCGGCATCAGCGGCGGATGCGGAAAGCGCTCGTCCAGGTATTCGATGATCACGCGCGAGTCGTACAGCACGAGCTCGCGGTCGACCAGCGTCGGCACGCTGTGATAGGGGTTCAGGTCGAGCAGGTCCTCGGGCAGCGCGCCGGGCTCGACGTTCACGATGTCGATGTTGATGCCCTTTTCGGCGAGCACCAGGCGCGTGCGATGGCTGAAAGGATCGTTCGCTGAAGAGAACAGCGTCATCACCGAGCGGCGACTCGACACCAGGGTCATCTCCCCCGACTCTCTTTTGTCAGCGCGTTCAGTGGACGTCTTTCCAGATCTCTTTCTTGAGTGCCCACGCGAAACCGGTGAACACCAGCAGGAACAGGATCACCCAGATGCCGAGCTGCTGGCGCTTGGCGCGGGCGGGCTCGGCGACGTAATCGAGGAAATTGACGAGGTCCTTCACGAAGGCGTCGTACTCCGCCGCGTTCAGCCGACCGGGCGACACGGGCTCGAAGTGATCGAAGCGCCGCTGCATCTTCTCCTGGCCGCCCTCGTGCTGTTTCTCCAGGACGAACACGGCCTTCTGCAGGCCCTGCAGGTCGGCCAGCACGTGCGGCATCGCCACGTTTTCCAGCGCCAGGTTGTTGGCTCCGGTCGGCTTGCTTTCGTCGAGGTAGAAGGTCTTGAGGAACTGGTAGAGGTAATCGCGGCCGCGCGCGCGCGCCATCAGCGACAGGTCGGGCGGCGCGCGACCGAACCAGCGCTCGGCGTCGGCGGGCGGCATCGCGCTCAGCATGTGGTCGTGCGGCCGCTCGCCGGTGAACATCAGGTTGGCCTTCACCTGCTCCTCGGTGAGACCGAGGTCCTCGGCCACCTGGCTGTAACGCACGTATTGCAGCGAGTGGCAGCCGAGACAGTAGTTGGCGAAGTTGCGCGCGCCCCGCTGCAACGAGGCAGTACTGGTGATGTCGGTATCGGCAGCCCACTGGCGCCAGCTTTCGCCGCCTCCTTCGCTCGCGGCGGCGGCCCCGGCGAGAAACGTCAGCAGAGCGAATGCCGCCTTACGCATGGAAGGTGACCCTGTCGGGAACCGGACGAGTTCTCTCGAAGCGCGTGTAGATCGGCATCAGCAGGAAGAACGCGAAGTAGATCACCGTGAAGATGCGCGCGAGGACCACGTAAGTGCCCTGCGCCGGTTGCAGGCCCAGGTACATCAGCGCGAGGAAGCTCACTGCGAACGCGCCGAGGAACACCCGGTAGGTCCAGCCGCGATAGCGGATCGATTTCACCTTGCAGCGATCGAGCCACGGCAGGAAGAAGAACAGCAGGATCGCGAGACCCATCAGGATCGCGCCCGCGAGCTTGTCGGGCACCGCGCGCAGAATCGCGTAGTACGGCGTGAAGTACCACACCGGCGCGATGTGCTCGGGCGTGTTGAGCGGATTCGCCGGCTCGAAATTCGGTCGCTCCAGGAAGTACCCGCCGAAGGTGGGTTCGAAGAAGATCACGCTGCAGAACAGGATCAGGAACACTCCCGTGCCAACCAGATCCTTGTACGTATAGAAGGGATGGAAGGGGATGCCATCGAGCGGCGTGCCATCGGGCTTCTTGTGCTTCTTGATCTCGACGCCGTCCGGGTTGTTCGAACCGACCTCGTGCAGCGCCAGGATGTGCGCGATCACCAGGAAGATAAGCAGCAGCGGCACCGCGACGACGTGCAGGGCGAAGAAGCGGTTGAGCGTGATGTCCGAGATGCTGTAATCGCCGCGGACCCATTCGGCGAGCGCATCGCCGATGCCGGGAATCGCGCTGAAGAGCGACACGATCACCTGCGCGCCCCAGTAGGACATGTTGCCCCAGGGCAGCACGTAGCCAAAGAAGCCCTCGGCCATGAGCGCCACGTAGATCAGCATGCCGATGATCCACACGAGCTCGCGCGGGTTCTTGTACGAGCCGTACAGGAGCGCGCGGAACATGTGCAGATAGATGACGATGAAGAAGGCCGATGCCCCGGTCGAATGCAGGTAGCGGATGAGCCAGCCCCACTCGACCTCGCGCATGATGTACTCGATCGACTGGAACGCCTCGATGTCCGAAGGCGTGTAGCTCATCGCGAGAAAGATGCCGCTCAGGATCTGGATCACCAGCACGACCAGGGCGAGCGAGCCGAAGTAGTACCAGAAATTGAAGTTCTTGGGCGCGTAGTACTCCGAGACGTGCTCGCGGATGAGCTTATGCGCGGGGAAGCGCTCGTCGAACCACCGGCTGAGGGCCGCCATGCGGCCGCCATTCGCTGCCATCACGCGGCTCCCTGGGCGGGCGCCTGGTCCGCACCGACGATGACGGTGGTGTCGTTGATGAAGTCGTACGGCGGCACGCGCAGGTTGGCGGAGGCCGGGGAGTCCTTGAATACGCGCCCCGCCATGTCGAAACGCGAGCCGTGGCAGACGCAGAACCAGCCACCGGGCCAGTCCGGGCCGCCTTCGCCCACGCCCATCTGGAAGCGGCTCTTCGGCAGGCAGCCGAGATGCGTGCAGGTGCCGACCAGCACCAGGTAGTCGGGCTTGCGGGCGCGCGCCTCGTTCTTGGCGTACTCGGGCTGATCCGAACTTGAGGAATCAGGATCCTTGAGCCGATCGTTGAGCCGCGGCAGTTGTTCGAGCATCTCGCGCGTGCGGTGCACGATCCATACCGGCTGCTTGCGCCACTGAACGGTGATCATGGCGCCCGGCTCGAGCTTGCTGATGTCGATTTCGATGGGGGCGCCGAGTGCGCGTGCACGCACGCTCGGCTGCCAGGAGAGCACAAACGGAGTGGCGGCGAACACGGCTCCCACCGCCCCGGTGGCGGCCGTTGCCGCAGTGAGAAACTGACGCCGGCTCTTGTCGACCTCTTCAGTCATCCAATCTCCCTCGCCGCATCGGTCTTGTGTTGCGCCACATGCGCACTTGCCCGGTGCCGAAAGGCCGCCCGGCCGCGCCGGTTTCGATTCCGCAGGAAGCGGCGCATTATACACAAGTCGTTACCCGCCCTTTTTGCCCGGCGGCATTCCAGAACAATCACTCATGACCGCCTTCAGTCGCGTCCTCGTGTTCCTGTTGCGCTTCGCGGTGGTGGGCCTGGCAGCGGCTTTCGTGCTCGTTCTGCTCAAGCCCGACCTGCTGCGGCCGCAGGCGTCCTCCGGCGAGCCGGTCGCCGCCCCTCCGACCACGGCACCCGGCCGCCAGACGACCTCCTATGCGGAGGCGGTCGAGCGCAGCGCGCCCGCAGTCGTCAACATCAATACCGAGCGCGTGGTGACCGAGCGGGCGTTGCCGCCGCAGCTCGAGCGACTCTTCGGCCCGCGCTACCGGCAACGGATCGAGCGCAGTCTCGGTTCGGGCGTCGTGATCGACGGCGAAGGTCACATCGTCACCAACAATCATGTCGTGCCGGAAGCGGCTGCGATCAGCGTGCAGATCTCCGACGGGCGCGTAGCGCCCGCGCAGGTGCTGGGGCGCGATCCGGACACGGATCTTGCCGTGCTCAAGGTGGACCTCCCCGACCTGCCGACGATGACGTTGGGTCGATCCGACAGGCTGCGCTCGGGCGACGTGGTGCTCGCCATCGGCAATCCCGTCGGCCTCAGCCAGACCGTGACGCAGGGCATCGTGAGCGCGACCGGGCGTGGCTTGTACGGCATGGTCGCGGACTTCGAGAACTTCATTCAGACGGACGCCGCGATCAATGCCGGCAATTCGGGTGGCGCGCTGGTGAACACCAGCGGCGAGCTCGTCGGGATCAACACCGCGGTGCTCGCGCGCACCGCCGGGATCGAGGGCATCAGCTTCGCGATTCCGGTCGACCTGGTGCGCGGCGTGACGCAGGAAATCCTGCGCAACGGCCGCGTGGTCCGCGGCTGGATCGGCGTCGAGTGCGACGATTTGTCGCCGCAGCTCGCCCAGGCCCTCGGCGTGCAGGACGGCAGCGGTGTGCTGGTGGCGGTAGTGAGACCCGACAGCCAGGCGGAGCGTGCCGGGTTACGGCGCTTCGATGTGATCACTCACATGGACGATGAGCAGATTCAAACCTCGGTGCAGGCACGTGCGCACGTCGCTCGGCTCCTGCCCGGCAAGGAAGTTCAGGTACGCGGCATCCGTCGCGGCCAGGCGTTCGAATTCACGATTCCCATCTCCGAGCGCCCGCAGCAGTAGCGGGAGTCTAGTCAGGAACGCGCTTGATCTGGGCGCCGAGCTGCTGGAGCTTTTCCTCGATGCACTCGTAGCCGCGATCGATGTGATAGATGCGCTCGACGTGCGTGGTTCCATCGGCGACCAGACCGGCCAGCACCAGGCTCGCCGAGGCACGCAGATCCGTTGCCATCACGGGGGCCGCGGTGAGCTTGGACACGCCGCGGATGATCGCGGTGTTGCCTTCGAGGCGGATCTCCGCACCCATGCGGCGCATCTCGAGCATGTGCATGAAGCGATTTTCGAAGATGGTCTCCGTGATCGTGCTCACGCCCTCGGCGATCGTGTTGAGCGCCGCGAACTGCGCCTGCATGTCGGTGGGAAATGCCGGGTACGGCGCGGTGCGCACGTCCACCGCACGCGGCCGCTTGCGCTTCATGTCGACCTCGATCCAGCTGTCGCCCGTCTCCACCCGCGCACCGGCTTCGCGCAACTTCGCCACCACCGCATCGAGATGGTCCGGGCGGGTGTTCTTTAGCTTCACGTGGCCGCCGGTGATGGCGCCCGCGACCAGGTAGGTGCCCGATTCGATGCGATCGGGCAGCACCTCGTAGGTGGTGCCCGTGAGCCGCTCGACGCCCTGGATCGCAATCGTGTCGGTGCCTGCGCCCTCGATCTTTGCGCCCATGGAGATGAGGAAGTTCGCGAGATCCACGACCTCGGGCTCGCGGGCGGCGTTCTCGATCACCGATTCCCCGTCGGCGAGGGTCGCGGCCATCATGAGGTTTTCCGTACCGGTGACCGTCACGGCTTCGAGCACGAGCCGTGCGCCGCGCAGCCGCTTGGCGCGCGCCCTGATGTAGCCATTCTCGATGTGGATGTCCGCGCCCATGGCCTGCAACCCGGCGACGTGAATGTTCACGGGTCGCGCGCCGATGGCGCAGCCGCCGG
Organism: Steroidobacteraceae bacterium; assembly: GCA_035250905.1. GTDB lineage: Bacteria > Pseudomonadota > Gammaproteobacteria > Steroidobacterales > Steroidobacteraceae > DATBVX01. The sequence goes on along the minus strand of DATFEQ010000043.1, from coordinate 54,625 downwards.
GAAGCGACACGTCCGCGTGTCCGAAGCGCGCCACGAGCGGTCCCAGCACCAGGATCGAGGCGCGCATGGTCTTCACGAGCTCGTAGGGGGCGAAGTACTCGCGGATCGTGGTCGGGTCCACTTCGATCCGCATGCGCTCGTCCACCGTCACGCTCACGCCCATGCGACCGAGCAGCTCGATGGTGGTCGTCACGTCCTGCAGGTGCGGCACGTTTCCGACCGTCACCGACCCGTCCGCGAGCAAAGTACCGGCCAGGATCGGCAGCGTCGCATTCTTGGCACCGGAGATGCGGATTTCGCCTTCGAGCGCGATACCGCCGTTGATCTGCAGCTTGTCCATATTCGGTCAGCGCGCCGCGCCGCGCGTGCGCCATTCTTCGGGCGTGTACGCCTGGATCGACAGCGCGTGGATCTCGCGTCCCATCAGGGCGCCCAGCGTCGCGTACACCAGCTGGTGGCGCGCCAGGCTGCGCTTGCCGCTGAACGCAGCGGAGACGATCTGCGCCTCGAAGTGGGTGTCGTCGTCGCTCGCTACGCGCACCTCGGCCTGGGGAAGGCCCGCGCGGATGAGCTCGGCAACCTGCTCGGCGGTCATGGACTCGGCACCTTTCTGCTGCGACAGCCCGCGGATAGTAATGAATTCGACCCGGTCTCGAAACCAAGGGCAACTCTGAGCTGCCCCATGCGCCGGGACGCACGCGGCCGGACGAACAGGCGATGTATGATGTCCGCCCCAATCAGCGCCGCAAGCATGGCTCCCGACAAGCATTCTTCGAGCCTCCCGCCAGCCCCGCTGGCCGATGACACGCTGCTCGAGCTCGGCCGGCAGGCGCTCACCACCGAGGCCGAAGCGGTGAGCGCGCTGGTGCCGCGACTCGATCGCAGCTTCGTCCATGCCTGCCGCCTGTGCCTGGAATGCAAGGGACGGGTCGTGGTGACCGGCATGGGCAAGTCGGGCCACGTGGGCAGCAAGATCGCCGCGACGCTCGCGAGCACCGGCACGCCCGCGTTCTTCCTGCATCCGGCCGAAGCCGGCCACGGCGACATCGGGATGATCACTCGCCAGGACGTGGTGCTCGCCATCTCGAATTCCGGCGAAACCGCCGAAATCGCGACCCTCGTGCCGCACATCCGCCGCCTGGGCACGCCGCTCATCACTTTCACCGGCAACCCGGATTCCACGCTCGCGCGCGCCGCCACAGTGAACGTCGACGTGAGCGTGCCGGCGGAAGCCTGCCCGCTCAACCTCGCGCCGACCGCGAGCACCACGGCCACGCTCGCCATGGGGGATGCGCTCGCGGTCGCGCTGCTCAAGTGCCGCGGCTTCACCGAACAGGACTTCGCGCGTTCTCACCCCGGCGGCAGCCTCGGCCGGCGGCTGTTGCTGCACGTCGAGGACGTGATGCGCACCGGCAAGGATGTGCCGATGGTCACCGCCGATACGCCACTCGCCCAGGGCCTGATGGAGATGTCGCGCAAAGCGCTCGGCATGACCACCATCGTCGACGAGCAGCGCCGCATCGTCGGCATCTTCACCGACGGCGACCTGCGCCGCGCCCTCGACAAGCAGCTCGACGTGCACAAGACGCGCATGGGTGAGGTCATGACGAAGGGCGGCAAGTCCATCCGTCCGAAGGAGCTCGCCGCGGAAGCGGTCCACCTGATGGAGCTGCACTCGATCACCGCGCTGCCGGTGGTCGACGCGGACGGCGTGCTGGTCGGCGCGCTCAATGTGCACGATCTGCTGCGTGCCGGGGTCATGTAGCGGTGGCCGCCGCGCGCACGCCGCTCGCCCGCATCCGTCTGCTGGTGCTCGACGTGGACGGAGTCCTCACCGACGGGCGCCTGCACTACGGGGCGAAGGGCGAGGAACTCAAGGTCTTTCACGTGCGCGACGGACTGGGCCTGAAACTCGTGATGCAGGCCGGGATCGGCGTCAGCGTGATCTCCGGGCGCACCTCGGACGCCGTGACGGCCCGCTGTCGCGAGCTCGGCATCACACACCTGGAGCAGGGGTGCGATGACAAGGTCGCCGCGCTCGAACGCGTGCTCGGGCGGGTCGGCGTGAGCGCCAACGACGCGCTGTGTGTCGTCGATGACACCTCGGACATCCCGCTCATGCGCGCGGTCGGCCACGCCGTGGCGGTTGCAGACGCGCATCCCGAAGTGCAGCGCGCCGCCGACAGGGTGACGAGCGCCAACGGTGGGCGCGGCGCCGTGCGCGAGGTTTGTGACTGGCTCCTCGTGGCGGCGGGAGCGCGCGGATGATCTGGAGAATCTTCGTCATTGCTGCGCTGGTCGTCGTGGTCGCCGTGAGCGCGTTCAACAAGGGTCGGAGGCCGGCGCCCGATCGCCCGCAGACCCCGACGGAGCCGTTGCAGCCCGGATACTTCATGACCGGCGCCCGGATCGTGGAGACGGGCGAGGATGGGTCGCCGCTCTACCGCCTCGATGCCCGGGAAATACGCCAGCGGCCCTTCGATGGCGGCATCGAGCTCGAGAACCTGTCGGTCTCGTACCGCCCGCCGGGGGCCAACGATTGGACGGTCACGGCGGCCCGCGGCTTCGTGCCTCCCGCCTCCAAGGTGCTCAACCTGTCGGGAGACGTCCGGGTCGTCGGCCAGCCGGCTGGCGACTCGCAGCCGGCGGTCATTCGCACCGAGCGTCTCATGCTCAACACGGAGTCCAACATCGCCTCTACGCGCGATCGCGTCGACCTCGAGTGGGGCAGCCGCCGGCTGAGCACGATGGGCCTGGTCGCGGATTTGAAGGCCGAAAAGCTGCAGCTAGAATCAGCCGTGCATGGTCGGTTCACTCCCCCGCCTCCCTAGCTCCTCGCGCAGCGCGCGTTTCGCGCTCGTGCTCGCGCTCTGCGGCGCGTGTGTCGCCATTGCCGCGCACGCCGCCGGGCCGCGCCAGTCGGATCTGCCAATCTCGCTCGACGCGGCCTCTTCCGATTTCGACTACCGCAACAATACGCTGCGCTTCCGCCAGGTGCGCATCGTGCAGGGGACCGTGCGCGTCGAGGCGGACGAGGCGACCGCGACCGGGCTCAACTTCGAGAACAGCCGCTGGGAGTTCCGCGGCAACGTGCGCATCGACGTCGAGGGCGGCTCGCTCGCATCGAACGATGCGCAGGTGACTTTCGTCAACAACCAGATCGCGACCGCGGTCATCACCGGCTCTCCGGCCACCTTCGAACAGCAGCTCCAGGAGAGCGACGACATCGCCAAGGGCCGCGCCGGTCGCATCGAGTACGACTTCACCGCCGGCAACGTGCAACTCATGGAGGACGCCTATCTCACCGATGGCCGCAACGACATCCATGGCCAGAAGCTCGTGTACAGCATTCGCGACCAGCGCGTGCTCGCCGAGGCGAGCGAGCAGGGCCAGGAACGTGTGCGCATCACGATCAACCCCCGCAGCATGGAGGGCGAGCAGAAGAAGCCAGGGGCGGATCGCCCGCAATGAGCACACTCAGCGTCCACCAACTCGCCAAGAGCTATCGCAAGCGCCAGGTGGTGCGCGACCTGTCGCTGGAGGTGGGGAGCGGCGAGGTGGTGGGGCTGCTGGGGCCGAACGGCGCCGGCAAGACCACGGCGTTCTACATGATCGTGGGCCTCATCGGCTGCGACAAAGGCCGGATCTTCATCGATGAGAAGGAGTTGACCCAGCTGCCGATGCATCGGCGCGCGCAGCTCGGTCTCGGTTACCTGCCGCAGGAGGCGTCGGTCTTCCGCAAGCTCTCGGTCGAGGACAATATCCTCGCGATCCTCGAGACGCGCGCCGAGCTCGACGCTCAGCAGCGCCGGGAACGGCTGGAAGGGCTGCTCGAGGAGCTGCACATCGGCCACGTGCGCGCCAGCCTCGGGATCAGCCTGTCGGGTGGCGAGCGCCGGCGTGTCGAAATTGCGCGCGCGCTCGCGGTCGAGCCCCGTTTCGTGCTGCTGGACGAGCCCTTCGCGGGCGTCGACCCACTGTCGGTGATCGACATTCAGCGCATCATTCGCCACCTCATCGAGCGCGGCATCGGCGTGCTCATCACCGACCACAACGTGCGGGAAACACTGGGAATTTGCGGCCGCGCGTATATTGTAAATCAGGGAACGGTAATTGCTTCAGGATCCGCGGAACAGATTCTTGCCAATCCACAGGTCCGTGAGGTGTACTTAGGCGCGGACTTCAAGTTATAGAACCTTCAGGCCGGCGCTCAAGGATCCTTTCACTCCCCGATGCTCAAAGCGACGCTGCAGCTCAGGCTGGGTCAGCAACTGACGATGACCCCGCAGCTTCAGCAGGCGATCCGCCTTCTGCAGCTGCCCGCACTCGACCTGCAGGCGCACATCCGCCAGGCGCTCGAGAGCAACGTGATGCTCGAGTCGCTCGACGAGCTGCCCGAGGCCACCGGCACGTTTGAGTCTCCAGCGGCGGAACAACCTCAGGCCGAGGGCGCGGAACAACCGGAAGAGCGTCGCGCGGAAGTGGAGATTGCAGACGACGCGTGGGCCGAACAGACCACCGGGCCCTCGGAAACGCCGTGGAGCGGGGATTCGGACCGGTCGCAGGAATTCGCAGACGAGCGCGGCCAGACACTCCAGGACCACCTGGTGTGGCAGCTCGAGCTCGCGCGGCTGGAGCCGCGTGACCAGGCGATCGGCCTGGCCATCGTCGACGCCATCAACGACGACGGTTACCTCATCGACAGTCTCGACGAGATCCGCCAGGGCATGTTGCCCGACGTGACCTGCGAGATCGCCGACCTCGAGCGCGTGCTGGCGCAGGTACAGAGCCTCGATCCCGCCGGGGTGGGCGCACGCTCGATCGGCGAGTGCATCGGCCTGCAGCTCAAGCAGCTGAGTGCCGATATCCCTGGTCTCGCGCTGGCCCAGACACTGGCGGATCAGCACCTCGACGAGGTCGCCAGCCAGCAATTCAACATCCTCAAGCGCCAGCTGCGCGTGTCGGACGAAGAGCTCGAGCACGCACTCGCGCTGCTGCGCTCCTGCCATCCCCGTCCCGGCTCCGCCATTCACGCCTCGACCGCGGAGTACGTGGTCCCGGACGTGTTCGTGCGGCGCACGGACTCCGGCTGGACGGTGGAGATCAATCCCGCGACGCTGCCGCGCATCCGCGTCAACCAGAGCTATGCCGGCATGCTCGGCCGGTCGGGGGATCACGCCTCGCTGCGCGCGCAACTGCAGGAAGCGCGCTGGCTGCTGCGCAGTCTCGAGATCCGCAACGACACGCTGCTCAAGGTGGCGCGCTGCATCGTGCAGCGGCAGTCGGCCTTCTTCGAGCAGGGCGATGAGGCGATGCAGCCGATGATCCTGCGCGACGTCGCCGAGGCCGTGCAGATGCACGAATCGACGATTTCGCGCGTCACCACCGCCAAGTACATGCACACGCCACGCGGCGTGTACGAGTTCCGCCACTTCTTCTCGAGCCATGTGGCCGGGGAGGACGGTACCGAGACGTCCTCGACCGCCATCCGCGCCAAGATCCGCAAGCTCATTGCACAGGAGGACCCCGCCAGCCCGCTGAGCGACAGCCGTATCGCCGAAATCCTCTCTCAGGAGGGCATCCCGGTCGCACGCCGCACGGTCGCCAAGTACCGCGAGGCGATGTCGCTCGCGCCGTCGAACGAGCGCAAGCGCGCGGCCAATGCCCGTTGACCTTTCGCAAACTTTGGAGAGATCAATGCAGCTCAATCTCACCGGTCATCACGTCGAGATCACGCCCTCCCTGCGTGGCTACGTGAGCAAGAAACTCGAGCGCATCGTGCGTCACTTCGATTCCCTCATCGACGTACATTGCATCCTGACCGTGGAGAAGCTGCGTCAAAAGGCTGAAGCGACCGTATCAGTGAGCGGCGGCAAGATCTACGCCGACGCCGTGGACCAGGACATGTATGCGGCGATCGACGCGCTGGCCGACAAGCTCGACCGGCGCGTGAAGAAGCACAAGGAGAAGCTCACGGATCACCACGCGGACGAGGCGCAGAAGAGTCGACCGTCCTGAGGAGCGCATGCGCCTGATCATCGTCAGCGGGCTTTCGGGATCGGGCAAGAGCGTGGCCCTGCACATGCTGGAGGACCTCGACTTCTATTGCATCGACAACATCCCCGCCGCGCTCCTCAAGCCTTTCATCTCCCACACGGTGCACAGCCCCGAGCCCGCCTACGCGCGCACTGCGGTGGGACTCGATGCGCGCAATCGACCCTCCGAGATCGCCACTGTCCCCACCCTGGTACAGGAGCTGCGGCGCAGCGGCATCGCCTGCGAGGTGCTGTTCCTGCATGCCGATGATGATGCGCTCCTCAATCGCTACGGCGAGACGCGACGCAAGCATCCGCTGAGCCGCGACGGCGTGAGCCTGCGCGAGGCGATCGCCGCGGAGCGCCGGCTGCTGGAGCCTGTCACCGACTACGCCGACCTGGTGATCGACACGACGCGCATGAGCATGCACGAGTTGCGCGAGCTGATCCGCAAGCGTGTCGAGCAGCGCCACGAAGGGCGGCTGTCGATCATGTTCGAATCGTTCGGGTTCAAGCACGGGCTGCCGGGCGACGCCGATTTCGTGTTCGATTCGCGCACGCTCCCCAATCCGTACTGGGAGCCGACCCTGCGCCGCCTCGACGGGCGGGCCCCGGAAGTCATCCGCTATCTCGAGTCACATCCCGAAGTGGGCAAGCTGATCGACGAGATTGCGCGCTTCATCGAGGGACGCATTCCGGAGTTCCAGCGCAACAATCGCAGCTACCTCACGGTCGCGATCGGCTGCACCGGCGGCCAGCATCGCTCCGTGTACATCGCCGAGCGGCTGGCCGAGCGATTCCGCAGCAACTATCCGCACGTGATGGCGCGCCACAACGCGCTTCCCGAGAGCCTGAGCGAGCCCCCTGCCCCGCCCTTGCAGTCAACTGGGTAGTTCATGGTCGTCGGGCGTGCCGGGCTTCCGTCTCGTATCAAGCCTTGATCCGCGCCGGCTCGTCGGCGAGCAGTTCGCGCACCGGTTGCGGAGCCGGCTTGCTGGCGGAGGGGCCGCCGAAGAGCAGGTCGCAAAGCTCGTCGCGACGCGCCATCGCATCGGCCAACCCGAGCGCGATGAGCTCGCGTGTGTAGCCCGACTCGAACATGAGGTAGCTCGCCAGCGAGCTGGTGGCCGAGGCCGAGGCGCCCATCGTTCGGAGCAGCGCGCGCAGCGGGCGCGGCAGCTCGGCGCTGTGCCGGTTGGCGATCTCGAGCGGATCGTGGCTCGGCGCGATCACCAGCGCGCGAATGGCGCGCAGACCCGCGAACGAGGCCGGCGCGAACTGCAGCAGGTGATTGAGGCGTTCGAGCTGCTCGAGATCGGCGTAGATCTGGTCCATGAACAGCGTGTCGAGCATGTAGCCGAAAATCTGTCCCGCCGTGGGCGCAATTCCCCCGGGCAGGTGTCCGAAGGCGCCTTGCAGGCCGCGCTGGCGCACGCCGATGACCAGCACCCGGTCCGCGCCCAGGTGAATGGCCGGGCTCAGAGGATTGGCCTGGCGCATGGCTCCGTCGCCGAAGTACTCGCCCTGCAGATGCACGGCCGGAAACAGAAACGGGATGGAGAGGCTCGCCATCAGGTGGTCGAGCGTGAGCTGCGTGCGCTGCCCGCAACTCGCGACGCGTTCCCACTCTGCGCAGTCGGGCGTGCCGTCGAAAAAGGCGATCGAACGACCGCTGCTGAAGCCGGTCGCGCAGATGCCGATCGTCTGCAGTCGCCCCTGGTCGATCGAGCGGCGGATGCCGCGAAAGGACAGGCTCCGCGCCAGGAGCCTCCGCAGCGGCGCGTTATCGAGCAACGACTTGGGCGGTGGCAGCAGCAGCCCGCTCGACACGAACGACAGCAACCAATGCAGACCCGCCCGCAACATGCTCACTGTGTCGGCGCGGAATACCTGCTCGACGCGGAAGTTCGCCCAGACGTGCTCGAGGCCCGCCACCGCCATGCGGAAATCACCCATGCGGCTGGCGAGTGCCACGGCGGCGACGCCGCCGGCGGAGGTTCCGGAGATCACCCGAAACGGGCACGGGCTGTTCGGGGAAACCATCCCGGCGACGGCCTTCAGCACACCGATCTGGTAGGCGGCGCGCGCGCCGCCACCCGTCAGCAGCAGGCCCAGGCGTTCATGCGTTGCGCTCATGCAGTGTCGGGCTCGCTCCAGCGGCGGTTCATTGGCCGATCAGGCGGTTCGGGCATAAGATAGCGCCCCCCAGCGGCCTCGCGCCGTGACGCTTTCCCGGGAGACGAAGATGTGGGCTCGTTCCGTCAGTCGCTTCGCAATCCTTTCGGCTGCCGCACTCGTCACGCTGGCCACGACCGCGTTCGCGGTGCCCGATGTGGGTTCCGCGGCGCCCGCGTTCAAGCTGCAGGACCAGAAAGGCGCGTGGCACAGTCTCGGGGACTATCGCGGCAAGTGGGTCGTCCTTTATTTCTACCCGAAGGACATGACGCCCGGCTGCACCACGCAGGCCTGCGAGTTCCGTGACAACATTTTCGCCTTCCGCGACGCCGGCGCAGTGATCCTCGGCGTGAGCGTCGACGACGTCGAATCGCACAAGAAGTTCTCGGACGAGCACGGCCTGCCGTTCACGATCCTCGCCGACCCGACCAAGCAGACCGCCAAGGACTACGGCGTGCTCAAGAAATACATGGGCACGATGGAGCTCGCGAGCCGTGAAACGTTTCTGATCGACCCGAAGGGCAATGTCGCCAAGTACTACCCCGCCGTCGATCCGAAAGGGCATTCGCAGCTCGTGCTCAATGACCTGAAGGAACTGTCGAAGCCTGCGGGCTAGGCAGCCGCAGGCCGGCTCGCCGCAACTCGCGAATCGCTGCATCCAATCCTTCGAGCGTGAGCGGATACATCCGTTCACCGGTGAGCTCGCGCGTCAGCCGGACGGAGGGCGTGTAACTCCAGCGCTCGACCGGTTCGGGGTTGAGCCATACGTGGTGGGGGTAGGCGGCCAGCAGCCGCGCCAGCCACACGGCGCCCGGTTCGTCGTTCCAGTGCTCGACGCTGCCGCCCGGCTGCGTGATCTCGTACGGACTCATGGTCGCATCTCCTACCAGGATCAGGCGGTAGTCGGGACCGTATGTGCGCATCACTTCGAGGGTCGGCGTGTGCTGGGAAAAACGCCGCCGGTTGTCGCGCCACACGTACTCGTAGACGAAATTGTGAAAGTAGAAGTGCTCGAGATGCTTGAACTCGCTGCGTGCGGCGGAGAACACTTCCTCGCACAGGCGCACGTGGTCCTCCATCGAGCCGCCGACATCGAGGAACAGCAGGACCTTCACCGCGTTGTGGCGTTCGGGAACCATCTTGAGGTCGAGCAGGCCAGCATTGCGCGCCGTCGCGTCGATCGTGCCGTCGAGATCGAGATGCACCGGTGCGCCCTCGCGCGCGAAGCGCCGCAGGCGACGCAGCGCCACCTTGATGTTGCGCGTGCCGAGCTCCTGGGTGTCATCGAAATTGCGGAACTCGCGCCGATCCCACACCTTGATCGCGCGCCGGTGACGCGAGTGCGGCTGCCCGATGCGCACGCCCTCGGGGTTGTATCCGAAGGCGCCGAACGGTGAGGTGCCCGCCGTGCCGATCCACTTGCTGCCGCCCGCGTGGCGCCCCTGCTGTTCAGCGAGGCGCTGGCGCAGCGTCTCCATGAGCTGGTCCCAGCCGCCGAGCGAGGTGACCTTCGCCATTTCCTCGGCGCTCAACAGCCGCTCGGCGTAGGCGCGCAACCAGTCCTCGGGCAGGTCCCTGACGAGCGCGGCGAACAGCTCCTCCACGCCGCGGAAGTGCGCCGCGAATACCCGGTCGAAGCGATCGTAATGACGCTCGTCCTTGACGAGACAGGTGCGGGCGAGGAAGTAGAAGTCCTGCACTTCGAGCCCGACGACGCGCGCTGCGAGCGCCGCGAGCAACGCCAGGAATTCCGTCAGCGACACCGGCACGCCGGCCGACTTCAGCATCAGGAAGAACTTAACGAGCATCGCGGCGGTTGAGGAAGATGAGTTGCTCGACCAGGTGCACGTCCTGCTCGTTCTTGAGCAGGGCGCCGTAGAGCGGCGGCAGCGCCTTGCGATGATCGCGCTCGCGCAGCACCTCCGCCGGAATGTCCTCGGCGATGAGCAGCTTGATCCAGTCGAGAAGCTCCGAGGTGGACGGTCTCTTCTTCAGTCCGGGCACTTCGCGCAGGTGAAAGAAGGTGTCGAGCGCCTCGCGCAGCAAGTCCTGCTTGAGCTTGGGAAAGTGCACATCGACGATGCGCGTCATCGTCTCGGCGTCGGGGAAGCGGATGTAGTGGAAGAAGCAGCGGCGCAGAAACGCATCCGGCAGCTCCTTCTCGTTGTTGCTGGTGATGACGATGATCGGCCGATGGCGCGCGCTGATCGTCTGCCGGGTCTCGTAGACGAAGAACTCCATCCGGTCGAGCTCGCGCAACAGGTCGTTGGGAAACTCGATGTCCGCCTTGTCGATCTCATCGATCAGGAGCACCGGCTGGACCTCGGATTCGAATGCCTCCCACAGCTTTCCCTTGACGATGTAGTTGCCGATGTCGTGCACGGCGGCGAGGCCGAGCTGCGAGTCGCGCAGCCGCGAGACGGCGTCGTACTCGTAGAGTCCCTGCTGTGCGCGGGTCGTCGACTTGATGTGCCATTCGTGCAGCGGCCGGGCGAGGGCCGCGGCGATTTCCTGCGCAAGTTGCGTCTTGCCGGTGCCCGGCTCGCCCTTGATCAGCAGCGGTCGCGCCAGCGTCACGGCCGCATTCACCGCCACCATCAGATCCTCGGTGACGACATAACGCTCGGTGCCCGCAAAACGCTTCGACTTCATGTCGCGAACTTCCCGCTCTCTTCTTGCAGACTCCAGATTACACGAAACGTTCGCGCCGATTCCTTGGTTCACTTCACCGGCGTAAACGTCCAGCGATACTCGTTGTTGCCGGGAAGGAACGGGAGCGGCTTGCCGTTGACCCACGCGTCGTGACCCGCGCGGTAGAACGGCGACAGCGGGTGCCCGCTCTGGCCGCCCGGCATGTGGAAATAACCCTGCGCCTCGCGCCCCGGTGATACGGCCAGGCGCTCGGATGCGCCGAAACTGGCCCCCTGCACCCGCGGCATGTGCGAGTCGCCCGGCAACTCGGTCTGCGGCATGTTGAGGAGCGCGCCGATCATGGGAAGAGCACCGAGAGGATGGCGGATGCGCACGCGATTGCGGGCGCCCCAGGTGCACGTGGCGAGCGTCGCACACTCCTTCCCCAGACTCGCGATCGTCGCATCGAGCGCGTGCAACTCGAACTCGCGCCAGGTCTTGAAGTTGGCCGGCAACAGGTGCTCGGGCTCCGTGCTCAGCAACTGCCACAGAGGTCCTTCGAACTGCGACGGCACCTCGATGGCGTCCGGCGGCTCATTGGGTGAGCGCGCCGCGTAGGTCAGCGTGCCGAAGACCAACTCGTGCATCGTGCGCCGCCAGGCACGCACCAGCCGATAGGCGACTGACTCGACACTTGCGCGCCCGCTCCAGGTTTCGAGGAGCCGGCGGAACTCGGCGCGCTGGGGCGCGTCCCTGACCGCGGCGTCATCGAGGAGCGCCTGCAGTTTCGAATGCCAGCGCTCGAGAAACCGCGCGCGGTCATCGAGCTGAATCGCGAGCATGTCGGCTTCGGTCGCGGACTCGAGTGGCAGCAGATCGTCCCGGATCTGTTGCGCGCGCGCGCCGAGATAGAGATCGCTCTCCCCGAGGAATTCAAGTGACTCGCCATCGACTACGCGGGCATTCGCGGTCCAGATCTTCCCCTGCGGCGGGTTGACGATGCGTGGATAGCGTTGCGGCGCGAGCCATCCCTGCCAGCCCGTGCCGGGCTGTGACCAATCGGAAGGCACGCGGCTGTCGTACCCGGTACGCACGGGAATGCTGCCCATGAGGGTCCAGCCGATGTTCCCTTGCGCGTCGGCGGCCACGAAATTCTGCGGTGGCGCGCCACAGCGCGCGGCGATGGCGAGCGCCTGCTCGACATCGCGCGCGCTCTCCAGCTCGCGCAGCGCAAAGTTCGTGGCGCGCGGCTCGTGTGCGATCCAGGCAGCGGCACGTCTGCGTCCCGCGTGATCGCGATCGAATACCGGTCCCCAGATGGTCTCGAGCACCTCGAGAGATTCATCGCCCGCGCCGCGCACGTGGATGATCTCTCGCATCGTCGCGAAGGGCTTGGGGCCTGCAGGTGTCGCGTAGGTGTCGGGCCGTGAAGGGTCCTCCTGCAACTCGATGAGGTCGACCCAGTCGCCCTGGCTGTTGGTGAAGCCCCAGGCGACGTGTCCATTGCTGCCGACGACGATCAACGGCACGCCCGGGAGCGTCACGCCCGTGACATCGATGGCTGTCCCGCCCGGGTCGGCGGCAACCTGGAGTCGTGCGCGATACCACGTGTTGGGAATCGCGAGGCCCAGGTGCATGTCGTCCGCGAGCAACGCCGCGCCGGTTGCCGTATGTGTGCCCGCGACCGCCCAATTGTTGCTGCCGAATATGCGGTCCTCGCGATGACGCAGTGCCGTGGTCAGGCGCTCGAGCGGCAGTGTCTCAGTGCGCAGGCTGAACTCGGTGGCAGGCGGTGGCGGCTCGATGGTGAAAGCCGCGCCCACGAGTGGCGCATCCCACTCGCCGCCACGCGCATAGATGAACCGATAGAGACTGTCCGGCACGGCGTCACGCACGCGGCCGCGCGCCGACTCGGTCTCGAAGGCGTCGTAGTTGAGTTGCTCGTACATCGCGAACACGACCAGGATGGAGTCCTCGGCGCGCCAAGCGGTGGGCGCGGAGCGCAGCAGCCAGTACTCGAAGGGCCGGCCGGCGAGCGAGTCGCGCCCCGCGTTGACGCCGCGCGCGTAGCTCTCGGCGATGGCGCGATCTGCGGCGCTCGCGCTCGCGAGCACGCGCCGCGCCACGGCGCGGAAGCGATGGATGCGCATGCGCCGGTCGGTGTCGAGCGCGAGCGGGCCGATGATCTCTGAGAGCTCGCCCGCGGCCAGCCGCCGCGACAGGTCCATCTGGAAGAAGCGCTCCTGTCCGTGGACGAATCCAGTCGCCCACGCGACGTCGGCACGATGGGCGCCGCGAATCGTGGGCACGCCAAACGCATCGCGCTCGATCGTGGTCACCGCGTGCAGGTCGGAGCTGCTCAGCGCGCCTTCCAGCGGCGGCAGACTCGCGCGCAGCGCGAAATACACCACGCCAGCCAGGACGAGCAGCAGGACCAGGACTATCAGGAGCGTGCGGCGCAGCGCGCGCATGTGGGCGGTGCAGAACTGCCCTAGCCTGCCGTCACCTTGAGAATCAGCATGGCGTTGGTGCCGCCCGAGACGCCGGACAACTCGCCCTTCGTGAGGATCACGAGGTCGCTGCTGGCAACCAGCTTGCGCGCCAGGAGCTGCTGGAAGATCGAGCTGTACAGAGCCTGCGGATCGGTGTCGGTGTCCGTGATGTCGAAAGGTACCGGGTAGACGCCACGGTACAACGTGACGCGGCGGCGCGTGTGCTCGTGGCGCGTGAACGCGTAAATGGGAATGTCCGACCTGATGCGCGACATCCACAGCGGCGTCGACCCCGACTCGGTGAGCGCAACGATCGCGCGCACCTTGAGATGGTTCGCCGTGTACATGACCGCCATCGCAATGGCCTCATCCGTGCCGCGGAACTGGCCCTCGACGCGGTGCCGGATGCGGCTGTGCGAGAGCTGGTATTTCTCGGCGCCCTGGATGATCTGCGCCATGGCTTCCACGGCTTTCACCGGGTACTTGCCGACAGCGGTTTCCGCCGACAGCATCACTGCGTCGGTGCCATCCATCACCGCATTCGACACGTCGGAAACCTCGGCGCGCGTCGGCATGGGGCTGTGGATCATCGACTCCATCATCTGCGTCGCGGTGATCACGACACGATGCCGGTTGCGGGTCTGATGGATGATCGTCTTCTGCAATCCGGTGAGTTCCGCGTAACCCATTTCCACGCCGAGATCGCCGCGCGCCACCATCACGGCGTCACTCGCGTCGATGATGGGTGCGAGATTCTGGATCGCCTCGCTGCGTTCGATCTTCGCCACCACGCTGCCCAGGCCGCCGGCATCGCGCAGGATCTGGCGCGCCTCGTGGATGTCCGAGGCGTCGCGGGCGAATGACACCGCCAGGAAGTCGATGCCGAGCGCGGCGGCCACGCGAATGTCCTCGCGGTCCTTGTCGGTGAGTGCGCCCGCCGAGAGCCCGCCGCCCTGTCGATTGATGCCCTTCTGATCCGACAGCGTGCCGCCCAGGCGCACGCGCGTATGGATGCGCGGACCGTCGACCTTTTCGACTTCGAGGACCAGTTGGCCGTCGTCGAGCAGCAGCACGTCGTTCGCCCGGACGTCGCGCGGCAATTCCTTGTAGGCCACGCCGACGGACTGGGCCGTGCCGGCGTCCGCGTCGAGGGAGACATCGAGCGTGAAGGCCTGGCCTTCGTTCAGCATCACCGGGCCCGCGGCGAAGCGCTCGATCCGGATCTTCGGCCCGCGCAGATCGCCGAGCACGCCGACGTACTTGTCGACGCTGGCAGCCGCCTGGCGCGCCAGTTCCATGCGGCGCGCGTGCTCCTCGGGACGGCCGTGGGAGAAATTGAGCCGCACCACGTCCGCACCTGCCCGGATCATGGCGGCAAGTACGTTCGTGTCGTCGGTAGCAGGCCCCAGCGTGGTTACGATCTTGGTGCGACGTTGCATGTCACCGCGCCCGTTCTTCGAGGATCGCGACCGCGGGGAGCTTCTTGCCCTCCACGAACTCAAGAAACGCCCCGCCACCGGTTGATATGTAGGAGATACCGTCCTCCACTCCGTACTTCTCGATGGCCGCCAGCGTGTCGCCGCCCCCGGCGAGCGAGAAGGCCGGGCTCCTCGCGATCGCATGCGCGAGGACGCGCGTGCCTTCGCCAAACTGATCGAATTCGAACACGCCCACCGGCCCGTTCCAGACGATAGTGCCCGCCCGGCCGATGAGCTGCGCAAAGCGCTCCGCGGTGTCGGGCCCGATGTCGAGGATCATATCGTCCGGCTCCACGTCGGCGACCGCTTTCACGTCCGCCTCGGCGCTGGCGGAGAACTCGCGCGCGACCACCACGTCGGTCGGCAACGGAATTTCGGTGTCCCGCTTCCTCGACTCGTCCATCAGCCGGCGCGCGATGTCGATCATGTTCGCTTCGTGCAGCGACTTGCCGACCGGAAGACCCGCCGCGGCCAGGAAGGTGTTCGCGATGCCGCCGCCCACGATCAGCTGATCGACCTTGGCGAGGAGGGCCTCGAGCACGGTGAGCTTGGTCGACACTTTCGAGCCCGCCACGATGGCCATCATCGGCCGTGCGGGCTTCTCGAGCGCCGTCTCGAGCGCCTGCAGCTCGCTCACCAGCAGCGGTCCCGCGCAGGCGATGGGCGCGAAGCGCGCGACACCGTGCGTGCTCGCCTCGGCGCGATGCGCCGTGCCGAACGCATCCATCACGAAGATGTCGCACAGTGCCGCCAAGCGTCGCGCCAGGGCCTCGTCGTTCTTTTTCTCGCCCTTGTTGAAGCGCACGTTTTCGCACAGCACGACTTCCCCCGGCTTGCAGATCAGGCCATCGAGCCAGTGCGCCTCGAAGCGTACCCGGTGCCCCAGGAGCTCCGCGAGTCGTGCAGCGACCGGCTTGAGCGAGAACTCCTCGCTGTAGGTGCCCTCCTCCGGCCGGCCCAGGTGCGAAAGCACCATCACGCGTGCGTTCGCGTCGAGCGCGTGCTGGATGGTCGACAGGCAAGCGCGGATGCGCGCGTCGCTCGTGACCTGGCCATCCTTCACCGGGACGTTCAGGTCCTCGCGGATCAGGACCCGCTGCTCTCGCAGCTCGAGATCCGTCATGCGCAGCACTTTCATGGGGTGCCTCCCGCCGCGCGGGGCGAGCAGAGATTCAGCGAGCATTCGCCCACGCGACCGTGGTGTCGAGCATGCGATTGGAGAAGCCCCACTCGTTGTCGTACCAGGCGCACACCTTGACCAGGTTGCCCTCGATCACCTTGGTGAGCGTGGCGTCGTAGGTAGAGGAGGCCGGATCGTGATTGAAGTCGACCGACACCAGCGGGCCGTCGCTGTAGGCCAGGATGCCCTTGAGCGGGCCGGCCGCCGCGTTCTTCATGAGCCCGTGGATCTCGTCCACCGAGGTCTTGCGCGCCGGCGTGAATGTCAGGTCGACCAGTGACACGTTGATGGTCGGCACGCGCACCGCGAAACCGTCGAGCTTGCCCTTGAGCTCGGGGAGCACCAGGCCGACGGCGGCCGCGGCGCCCGTCTTGGTCGGGATCATCGACATGGTCGCGGAGCGCGCGCGGCGCAGGTCGGAATGATAGACATCGGTCAGCACCTGGTCGTTGGTGTAGGCGTGCACCGTGGTCATGATGCCGCTCACGACCCCGACCTTGTCGTGCAGCACCTTGACGATCGGCGCCAGACAGTTGGTCGTGCAGGAGGCGTTCGAGATCACCGTGTGGCTCGCCTTCAGCACGTCGTGGTTGACGCCGTAGACGATGGTGGCATCCACGTCCTCGCCGCCCGGCGCCGAGATGATCACCTTCTTGGCGCCGGCCTTGAGGTGCCCGCTCGCCTTGGCCTTGCTCGTGAAGAGACCGGTGCACTCGAGCACGATCTCGACGCCGAGCTCACCCCACGGCAGCTTGGCAGGATCGCGCTCCGCAAGCACGCGGATGCGATCGCCGTTGACGATCAGGGCATTGCCGTCGACCTTGAGCTCGCCTGGAAATTTGCCGTGCACGGTGTCGTAACGCGTCAGGTGGGCGTTGGTATTGGCGTCGCCCAGATCGTTGAGCGCCACGATCTGGAGCTCCTTCTGGCGCCCCGCCTCGTAGAGCGCCCGCAGGGTGTTGCGGCCGATGCGGCCGTATCCGTTGATCCCAATCTTGATCGCCATTGTGCTACTCCAGGAGTTCCTCGACTGTTTCCAGCACGCGGCCCGCCGTGAACCCGAAGTGTCGAAACAGGTCCGGTGCCTTGCCCGATGCGCCGAAGCGATCGATGCCGATCACGCGACCGTCGAGCCCCACGTATTGCCCCCAAAAGCCCGTTACACCCGCTTCCACCGCCACGCGCTTGCGTACTGCGGCAGGCAGGACCTCGTCGCGGTAGCTCGCGTCGTTGCGCGCGAACACTTCGCAGCTCGGCATCGAGACCAGGCGCACGCGCCGCCCACGCTTCTGCAGCTCACGCACTGCCTCCGCGGCGATGCCGACTTCCGAGCCCGTGGCGATCACGATGCACTCGGGCGTCCCGGCGCAGTCGATCAGCGTGTAACCGCCGCGGCGGATCGCCGCGATCTGCACCGCGGTGCGTTGCTGGTGCGGGACGGATTGGCGCGTGAGGGCGAGACACGTCGGGCCCTCGCGGTGTTCGATGGCGGCGCCCCAGGCTGCAGCCGTCTCGACCGCATCGCACGGCCGCCACAGCGTCATCCCGGGAATCAGCCGCAGGCTCGCGACGTGCTCGACGGCCTGATGCGTGGGGCCGTCCTCTCCGAGGCCGATCGAGTCGTGCGTGTACACGAAGATCGTGCCCTGCTTCATGATCGCGCTCATGCGCACCGCGTTGCGCGCGTAATCCGAGAACGTCAGGAATGTCCCGCCGTAAGGAATGAAACCGCGGTGCAGGGCGATGCCGTTCAGGATCGCGGACATGCCGAACTCGCGCACCCCGAAGTAGATGTAGTTGCCGCCGGGGTTCTCCGCGCTCAGTGTCTTCGAATCCTTGCGCAGCGTGTTGTTCGAGCCCGTGAGGTCCGCCGATCCGCCGATCAGCTCCGGCAGGAACGGGCCGAGCGCGTTCAACGCCGCCTGCGAGGACTGACGCGTGGCGACGTTCGCCGCCTGCTTGACGGCGCCCTCGACGCAGCTCGTGACTGCAGTGGAGAAGTCACCGGGAAGCTCGCCGCGCATGCGCCGCTCGAACTGCGCCGCAAGCTCCGGGTGCTCCTTTCGATAGCGCTCGAAAGTGCGCTGCCAGTCGGCCTCGCGCTCACGACCCTTGGCGCGCGCATCCCATTGCGCGCGAATGGCGTCGGGAACGACGAACGGCTCGTGCTTCCAGCCGAGCGTCTGGCGCGCGGCGCTCACTTCGTCCGCGCCCAGCGGTGCCCCGTGCGTCGCCTCGGTGCCCTGCTTGTTGGGTGCGCCCCAGCCGATGATCGTGCGGCAACAGAGCATTGAGGGCCGATCGGTCACCAGGCGCGCCTCCTCGATCGCGCGACGCACCGCCTCGGAGTCATGGCCGTCGATCTCGCGGACGACGTGCCACCCATAAGCCTCGAAGCGCGCGGGCGTGTCGTCCGTGAACCAGCCCTCGACTTCGCCGTCGATGGAAATGCCGTTGTCGTCGTAGAAGCAGATGAGCTTGCCGAGCTTGAGCGTGCCCGCGAGCGAGCAGGCCTCGTGCGAGATGCCTTCCATCAGGCAGCCATCGCCCAGGAACACATAGGTGTAGTGATCGACGATGTCGAGACCCGGGCGGTTGAAGTTGGCGGCGAGCGCGCGCTCGGCGATCGCCATGCCGACCGCGTTGGTGAGCCCCTGCCCCAGCGGCCCCGTGGTGGTCTCGACGCCCATTTCAGGCTCGTGCTCAGGGTGTCCGGCGGTGCGCGCCCCGAGCTGTCGAAAGTTGCGCAGCTCTTCGATCGTGACGGGGTAGCCGGTCAGGTGTAGTAAAGAATACAAAAGCATCGAGCCGTGGCCGTTCGACAGCACGAACCGGTCGCGATCCCACCATAGCGGGTTGGCAGGATTATGTTTGAGGAAGTCCCGCCACAGGACCTCGGCGATGTCCGCCATTCCCATGGGCGCACCCGGGTGACCCGAGTTCGCTTGCTGGACAGCATCCATGGCGAGCGCACGGATGGCGTTGGCAAGCTCGCGGCGGCTGGACATCGACCTTCCCTCAAAATGAAAGCCGCGCATTGTCCAATAAGCCGCCGGGGGCAGCAACGGCAAGCCGTTCAAAGACATGCGTCGCGCGAAAAGCATCACTGAAAAAATCCGCGGTGGGCCGCTATACTTGCCACCCCCTTGATTCCGCTACGAGTTTTGCAAGATGGCGAGCAGCTTCCTATTTACGTCCGAATCGGTCTCCGAAGGGCACCCGGACAAAGTGGCCGATCAGATCTCGGATGCGGTGCTCGACTCCATGCTCAAGCAGGACCGGCGCGCGCGCGTCGCCTGCGAGACGCTCGTGAAAACGGGTGTCGCCATCATCGCCGGCGAAGTGACGACGAGCGCGTGGGTCGATCTCGAGGACCTGGTGCGCAAGACGATCCTGCACATCGGCTACAACAGCTCCGAGATGGGTTTCGACGGCGCCACCTGCGCCGTGCTCAACCTCATCGGCAAGCAATCCTCCGACATCGCCATGGGCGTCGACCGCGAGCAGGAGCGCGCGCAGGGCGCCGGCGACCAGGGACTCATGTTCGGCTACGCGAGCAACGAGACCGACGTGCTCATGCCGGCACCGATCACTTATGCGCATCGCCTCGTGCAGCGCCAGGCGGAAGTGCGCCGCACCGGGAAGCTGCCGTGGCTGCGGCCCGACGCCAAGAGCCAGATCACGCTGCGCTACGAAGAGGATAAGCCCATCGGCATCGACGCCGTGGTGCTCTCCACACAGCATCATCCGGATGTCTCGCAGGAAGAGCTGCGCCAGGGCGTGATGGAAGAGATCATCAAGCCGGTATTGCCCAAGAACTGGCTCGATCGCAGCACGCGCTTTCACATCAACCCGACGGGCCGTTTCGTCATCGGCGGCCCCGTGGGTGATTGCGGCGTCACCGGACGCAAGATCATCGTCGATACCTACGGCGGCATGGCGCGTCACGGCGGCGGCGCGTTCTCCGGCAAGGACCCTTCGAAGGTGGATCGCTCCGCGGCCTACGCGGCCCGCTACGTGGCGAAGAACGTGGTGGCGGCGGGCCTGGCGGATCGCTGCGAGATCCAGGTGTCCTACGCGATCGGCGTGGCCGAGCCCACCTCGATCATGGTGGAGACGTTCGGCACGGGCAAAGTCTCGCGCGAGCGCCTCACCGAGCTGGTGCGCGAACACTTCGATCTCACGCCGTTTGGTCTGCGCGAGATGCTCGATCTCGTGCGCCCGATTTATCAGAAGACCGCCGCCTACGGCCACTTCGGCCGCGAAGAACCCGAGTTCACCTGGGAACGCACCGACAAGGCTGAGGCATTGGCTGCCGCGGCCGGTGTGCGCAAGGTGGCCGCCACCGGCTAAGCTTCACTGGGTTCCGTCGCCCAAGGGGCGCTGCAACGCACTGCGCAAAGCGGTGCGCGAGGCTTGGAGGGCGGGACTTTTCGTACAACGGCGCTCATCATCCTTAACTCAAGGAGACCGACATGAGCGCTATACCGAAGACCACTCAGACCGCCGACCATCGGGTCGCCGACCTTTCGCTGGCCGATTGGGGCCGCAAGGAAATGACGATTGCCGAGACCGAGATGCCCGGTCTCATGGCAATCCGCGAGGAGTTCGCCCCGACGCAGCCCCTCAAGGGCGCGCGCGTCAGCGGCTCGCTCCACATGACGATCCAGACGGCGGTGCTGATCGAGACGCTGCAGGCCCTCGGCGCGCAGGTGCGCTGGGCGTCCTGCAATATTTTCTCGACCCAGGACCATGCCGCCGCCGCGATCGCGGCCAAGGGCACGCCCGTGTTCGCCTGGAAGGGCGAGTCACTGGACGATTACTGGGACTACACCCACCGCATCTTCGACTGGCCGGACGGTGGGCACACCAACATGATCCTGGACGACGGCGGCGATGCGACGTTGCTGGTGCATCTCGGCAGCCGCGCCGAGCACGATGCGAACCTCATCGCCCGCCCGACCAGCGAGGAAGAGACGGCGCTCTTCGCGGCCATCCGCCGCACCCTCGCCCGCGATCCTCACTGGTACTCGACACGCCTCAAGTCGATCAAGGGCGTGACCGAGGAAACCACCACGGGCGTGAAGCGGCTCTACCAGATGGCGAAGGAAGGCTCGCTCGGCTTCCCCGCGATCAACGTGAACGACTCGGTCACCAAGTCCAAGTTCGACAACCTGTACGGCTGCCGCGAATCGCTGGTCGATGGGATCAAGCGGGCCACCGACGTGATGGTGGCGGGCAAGGTGGCCGTGGTGTGCGGGTACGGCGACGTTGGCAAGGGCTCGGCGCAGGCGCTACGTGCGCTCTCCGCGCAGGTGTGGGTCACCGAGATCGACCCGATCTGCGCGCTGCAGGCGGCGATGGAGGGCTATCGCGTGGTGACGATGGACTATGCCGCGGACAAGGCGGATATCTTCGTCAGCGCGACCGGCAACTACCACGTCATCACGCACGATCACATGCGGCGCATGAAGCACAACGCGATCGTGTGCAACATCGGCCACTTCGACAACGAGATCGATATCGCCGCGCTCAAGGCCTACAAGTGGGAGAACATCAAGCCGCAGGTCGATCACGTGATCTTCCCCGACGGCAAGCGGATCATCCTGCTGGCCGAGGGGCGGCTGGTGAACCTCGGTTGTGGCACGGGACACCCGAGCTACGTGATGTCCTCATCGTTCGCCAACCAGGTGATCGCGCAGATCGAGCTCTGGAACCACCCGGAGCGCTACCCGGTCGGCGTGTATGTGCTGCCCAAGCAGCTCGATGAGAAGGTCGCGCGGCTGCAGCTGAAGAAGCTCGGCGCGCAGCTCACCGAGCTCACGGAGCAGCAGGCGCGTTATATCGGGGTCGCGCCGACGGGACCCTACAAGCCCGACCACTACCGCTACTGAGCTCATCCGCTCGCCCGCACGGCGCGTCAGCGCCTGCGGGCGAGCCCCACCCCGACGCCGATCGGCACACCCGGGTTCGGTGCGACGTGCTGCTCTCTGTGACAGTGTTGCGCGTCACAGAGCACCCGGCGTGCGCACCCGGATGCACGTCCTACAGCGCCCTGCGCGCGACCTGGTTCACCCTTGGCGTTTTCGACCCTCTGTTATGATGCCGGCGATTTTTCAGCGGGAAAAAATGTGATCCAATCGATGTCTGAGGGCAGAACCGCAGAGCCATGCGATTGAACGCTCACGATGAGCACGTTGCGCCTCATTCAGTTCACCGACACGCACCTGTACGGCGAGGCCGACGGGAAGCTGCGTGGCGTCACGACGTACCCCGCCCTCCTCGCCGCCATCGAGCACGCGCGCGCGCGCTATTGGCCGTGCCAGGCGATCCTCGCCACCGGCGACCTGGTGCAGGACGACCCGAGCGGCTATGCGCGGTTTCGCGAAGTATTCGCGGGCCTCGGTGTGCCGGTGTATTGCATTCCCGGGAACCATGACGAGCCCGAGGCGATGGCGCGCGTGTTGCAGGGGGCGCCGTTTCAACTCGGTGGCGTCGCCCGCTGGCCGGGCTGGGTCGTGGTGATGCTCGACAGTTTCCTCGCCGGCAAGGCGCAAGGGCGGTTGAGCCGCAAGAGCCTCGACGCGCTCGACGCCTCGCTCAAGGCGGACGCCGGCCGCCACGCGCTCGTCTGCCTGCACCACCACCCGGTCGCGATGCACAGTCGCTGGCTCGACCAGGTCGGGCTCGAGAACGCGGATGAGTTCTTTGCCGTGCTCGACCGGCACAACAACGTGCGCGGCGTGCTGTGGGGACACGTGCACCAGATACACGACGAGGAGCGCAAGGGCGTCCAGCTCCTGAGCACGCCCTCGACCTGCGCGCAGTTCCTGCCGCACAGCGACTCGTTTGCCATCGACCGGCGACCGCCCGGCTATCGATGGCTCGATCTGCATGCCGATGGGCGCATCGCGAGCGAAGTCGTGTGGGTCGAGGGTTACACGCCGTGACCACGCGCGCCGCGTTCGCTGCGGCCACCGTTCTCGCTGCCTCGCTGCTGTCGGGCGTTGCCCATTCACAGAGCGCCACGCCCGCCATCTGGCAGCTCGCCGGACGCAGCAACTCCGTCTACCTCATCGGGTCCGTGCACGCCCTGCGCAACGACGGGAAGGCGCTGCCCGCGACGTTGCAGCGCGCATACCAGGACGCGGACGTCCTCTACATGGAGATCGATCTCGACGATCTCGATCCGACCGAAGTGCAGCAGTTCACGCTGAGCAACGGCATTCTGCCGCCCGAGCAGACTCTCGCCGGCGTCATGGGCGCCGAGCGCTACACGCGCGCCAAGACCGAGGCACAGAAGCTCGGGCTCGACCTCGACCAGCTCGCGCGCCTCGAGCCGTGGGTGGTCGCGATCACCGCGATCCAGGCACAGATCATCCGGCTGGGGCTCGACCCTTCCGCCGGCGTCGAGCAGCGGCTGGTGGAGGATGCCGTTCGCGACGGCAAGGAAGTGCGCGGACTCGAGACCGTCAGCGACCAGTTCAGCGTGTTCGACTCGCTATCGCTCGAGCGGCAACAGGAGTTCCTGCTGATGTCGCTCGAGGAGGCGGTGGACCTGCCGCAGGAGATCGACAAGCTCATCGATGCGTGGAGCCGCGGCGACGTTGCAGCGCTGGAGCGCTTGATGTCGGAGGGCTTCGAGCAGTTTCCGGACCTCTATCAGCCGCTGGTCGTGGCACGTAACCGCAGCTGGACGCGCCAGATCGCCGAGCTCCTGGATGACGACAAGGACTACCTCATCGTGGTGGGCGTGCTGCACCTCACCGGGCCGGACAGCGTCATCGAGATGCTGAAGACACAGGGTCACGGCGCGCGCCGTCAGTAGTCCCGGCCGCGCGAGCCGCTCAGATCTCGATCATCTCGAAGTCTTCCTTGCCTGCACCACAGTCCGGACAGCGCCACGAGAGCGGTACGTCCTCCCAGCGCGTCCCTGGCGGAATGCCTCGCAACGGATCGCCCTTCTCCTCTTCGAAGACGAAACCGCAGATGACGCACATGTAGACCTTCATGCGGCGTGCTCAGCCAACGCCCACGGGTAGCGCGGCCAGCGCGCGCCGATAGGCGCTCGTGACGTCGTCCCCGAAACAGCAGAATTGCACCAGCTCGATGCCGGCATGACGCGCGAGATGGGCGTGCACCTCGCCGAGCGCAATGCCCGCCGCCTGCTCGATCGGATAGCCATACACACCGCAGCTGATCGCCGAGAAGGCGAGGCTGCGCAGGCCGTGCGCCGTGGCGAGCTCGAGGGAGCGCCGGTAGCAGGAGGCGAGCAGCTCCGCCTCGCCTGCGTTGCCGCCGCTCCAGACCGGGCCCACTGCGTGGATCACATAGCGCGCAGGCAGTCGATATCCACGCGTCAGGCGCGCATCGCCAGTGGGACAGCCGCCGAGCGTGCGGCATTCGGCCAGCAGCTCCGGCCCGGCGGCCCGATGAATGGCCCCATCCACGCCGCCGCCGCCCGCGAGCTGCTTGTTGGCGGCGTTGACGATCGCATCCACCGCGAGCGTCGTGATGTCCGCGGTAATCACTTCCAGGCGCGTCACTAGCTGATCACTCTATGCCGACCCCCTTTTCGTAATGATAACGGACGATCTGCGCGCCCAGAGGGCAGCTCTGCACTAGCTCCTGACCACGCGCCTGAACGCGCCGGCGGCCCCGTTGCCCGGCGTGGGCTCCACCAGCCCGAGCTTCTCCAGCCGCGCCTGGATGCCCGTCTGGGTCCGCTGATGCAGCAGCGCCAGCTCGCCGAGCTTCTTGCCGGCGTGGAACTCGGCGACCAACGCTTCGTCCTCGGCGGCGGTCCAGGACTTACCCACGTTGGCGGGCAGCCCGCGCTGGCGTTCCGTGCGCTGACGCCGTTCGTCGAGCGCACGCGCCGCGAGGCAAAGCGCTCGCACCACGTCCGCCTGCTGGCAGGGGTGGTCGGGTCCGAGCAGCTCCCCGGTGAGGGGGTTAACGCCGCTCGCCAGCGTGTCGATCAGCTTCAATGCGGTGACTTCGTCCATGTGGCCTCCCGTGCGGTCCGTCGCGTACTCACTAGACTCCAGGCTCCGCTCGCGGGCCATGCCGGTTCGCGCCGCGTTTGTCCACAAATGTTGTTGACCCGCCGCCTCCTCCAGTAATGTGCCGCGCCTGTCATGCGCGCCTTCCTGACCCTCGTGCTGCTCATGGCGTTCTGCTTCGCGGCGGGCGCGCTGCTCGCCTACCCGGCGTACTTGCTGGTTCATCCACTCAACGAGGGCTGGCCGTTCCATCGGATCGCCGCCCGGCTCGCGATGCTGTTGTTGCTCCTGGGTCTCCTGCTGGTGTTGCGGCGCCTGCAGGTGCGCAGCCGTGCGGACTGGGGCTACGGCGCCACCAGCGCGACATTCGTGCGCACTTTGCTCCTCGCCCTCGCCCTCGGGATCGTCTCGATGCTGCCGGTGGCTGCGATCCTCTTCGGCCTCGACGTGCGCGAGCTCAAGGCGCCGGGCTCCCCGGGGCTTACGGGTGTCCTGCTCACGATCGCAAGCGCGTTGCTTGCCGGCCTGGTGGTCGCATTCGCGGAGGAGACCTTCCTGCGCGGCGCGATGTACACCGCGATCGCACGCGAATCGGGCGACCGGGCTGCGATCGGCCTGACGGCGCTCATCTACTCGGCGCTGCATTTCCTGAGCCGGGTGCGCATCGCTCACGAAGACGTCGATTGGGGCAGCGGTCGCGACCTCCTGCGGGGCACGTTCGCCACGTTCGCGCAACCCCAGCTGATCGTCGATTCCTTCCTGGCGCTCGCCGCCGTCGGCGTGTTGCTCGGATTGATTCGGGCGCGCACCGGGCACATCGCGGCGTGCATCGGGTTGCACGCGGGCTGGGTCTGCGTGATCGGCGTGCTGCGCGAGCTCTCGGTACGAAATCCGCAAAGCCGCTGGTCGTTCCTGGTCGGGGACTATGACGGCGTGGTCGGCTGGCTGGTCTTCGTGTGGTCGGCGGCCATCGTCGCGGCGTACGCGTACTTCAGCCGGAGCCGAGCACCTCGCTGAGCAGGCGCAGGCGCTCGCTTGGGTCGGCGAGCTCGAGACAGAACTGCCGCGACTGCATCGACAAGGGCAGCAGCTCCGCCAGGCGATAGCTCACCCAGTGCGCGTCGTCGGGATGACGCTCGACGCGTGCATACCACTCACCCAGCTCCGGCAGCAGGCGCTCCAGCAGGGCAACGAGGTCGCCGTACTCGACCGGCACCGGCATGGGCACGTCCGGATCGAACACGTTGACCTGCCCCACGTTGAGACCGTCCTGGAGGCGCACGTGGCCGTGCACGCGAAAGCGCTGCTCACCAATGCACGAGAGTCCGAGCAGGCCATCCGGCAGCGTGTCGAAATCGACGATGCGTGCGAGCGTACCAAGGTCGTGAAATTCCGCCGCTCCCGCCTCTTCGCCAGCGCGGATCAGCACCACGCCGAAGGGCGCCTGATCGCGCAGGCAGCGCTTCACCATGTCGACGTAGCGCGGCTCGAAGATCCTGAGGGGCAGCGGTCCGCCGGGAAACAGCACCGTGTTGAGCGGAAAGAGCGGCAGCTCGCGCGTGGTCACATCATGCTCGTCATGCCCGGGTCGCCTGCCGGCCGCGCTCGGCCAGGGCCTCGAGCAGGCGCGTGTGCAATCCTCCGAATCCGCCGTTGCTCATGATCAACACGTGATCGCCACTCTTGAGCCCGGCCTGCAGTCGCTCGAGCAGGTCGCTCACGTCGGCGGCGAAGTGGGCGCGCGCGCCCAGTGGCCGGGTCGCCCCTTCGAGCTCCCAGCCGAGGTCGGGCGGCACGTAGAACCAGACCTCATCCGCCCCGGCGAGCGCCGGCGCCAGGGTGTCGCGATGTACACCCATGCGCATGGTGTTGGAGCGCGGCTCGAGCACGGCCACGATGCGCTCGCGTCCCACGCGCCGGCGCAATCCGTCGAGCGTCGAGGCGATCGCAGTCGGATGATGCGCGAAGTCGTCGTACACCGTGACGCCCGCGAGACGGCCGCGCACCTCGAGACGCCGGCGAATCCCACCGAACTGCTCGAGCGCGGCTAGCGAGCGGCTCACCGGCACGCCGGCGTGCTGGGCAGCCGCGATCGCGGCCAGCGCGTTTTCGACGTTGTGCGCGCCGATCAGCTGCCATTCGACGCGGCCGCGTGGGCGGCCGTCCTCGAGCACCTCGAAGCTGGAGAAATCTGCACCGGGCGCGACGCGCGCGCTCCATTTCGCGACCGGGAGCGGTTCGCGCGCGAATCCCTCGCACGGCGTCCAGCATCCCATGTCGAGCATGGTGCGCACGTTCGCGTCGGCGGCGTTCCACACGATGCGTCCGCTCGCCGGAATGAGGCGCACGAACTGGTGAAACTGCCGCTGGATCGCCTGCACGTCCGCGAAGATGTCGGCGTGGTCGAACTCGATGTTGTTGATGATGGCGGTGCGCGCGCGCAGGTGGACGAGCTTCGAGCGCTTGTCGAAGAAAGCGGTGTCGTACTCGTCCGCCTCGATCACGAAGAAGGGATCGGCGCCGAGGCGCGCGGTCGCATCGAAATTGACCGGCACGCCGCCGATCAGGAACCCCGGGTTGAGCCCGGCATGCTCGAGTATCCACGCCAGCAGGCTCGAGGTCGTCGTCTTGCCGTGCGTGCCCGAGACCGCGAGCACCCAGCGATCCCTCAGGACGTGTTGCGCTAGCCATTGCGGGCCGGACGTGAACGGCACGGAGCTCTCGAGCAGCCGCTCGATCACCGGCATGCCGCGCGACATGACGTTGCCGACGACCACCACGTCGGGAGCGGGATCGAGCTGCTCCGCGTCATAGCCCTGGATCAGTTCGACGCCGAGCGCTTCGAGCTGCGAGCTCATCGGCGGGTAGACGTTGCGATCCGAGCCCGTGACACGGTGGCCATGCGCTTTCGCGAGCGCGGCGATGCCGCCCATGAAAGTGCCGCACACGCCGAGAATGTGAACGTGCATCAGGCCACCTGCGTCGCCAGCGCGAGAACTCGCGTCGCGATGATGTACACGCAACCGGTGCCGAGGAGAGTGAGCAGGACCGCGACGAACAGGTTCACTTCAAGCGCCGCGCGCACGATGTTCGCGTTGATCAGAAGGTACCACACAAACACCGTCAGCAGCCCCAGCCGCAGCGGCACCAGCAGCATGCTGGTCTTGCCGACTGCCTCCAGCATGGTGCGCATCCCGAACATCAACGGCGTGAGCAGCACACTGGTGCCGAAGACGGCGGTGGCCGTCTGGACGAAGCGCTCCGCGCGGCCGAAGACCGCGAGCAGCAACCAGATCCAGCCGAGGCTCAGGCCAACCTCGAGCGGGATGCGCAGCGCCGGCTCCTGTGGCTCGAACGCGCCCGTGAAGGTCAGCGTCAGCACGCCGTCTAGCGCCACGATGATGACGAGCAGGAGCGCAGACGTCGGCAGGTGCTGCGGGCCTTTGCGCCACAGCGCGATGTCGACGAACGCCTTGAAGAGCTCGACCACTCAGCTTCGCTTCCAACCGCGCCCACGCCTACCGGATAATGTGCGCAGCGATTGTACACTTGCCCCGGCGATTCCCATGATCCGTTTTCAGTTCATCGACCAGCGCGCGCAACTCGATCGCCTCGCGAGCGAGCTCGAAGGCGCCAGCGAGCTCGCACTCGACACCGAGTTCATGCGCGAGCGCACCTACTACCCGAAGCTCTGCCTGGTGCAGCTCGCCACGGCGAACGCCATCGCCTGCATCGATCCGCTGGCGCTCGGGGATGTCGCACACCTGTCGTCGCTCCTCGCGCGCGGGGCGACGCCCAAGGTCGCGCACGCCGCGCGCCAGGATGTCGAGGCGTTGCTGACGCGATCGGTCGAGCCGCCTGCACCGCTGTTCGATACCCAGATCGCAGCGGCGCTCCTCGGCATGCAGCCACAGATCGGCTATGGCGAGCTGGTGCACAAGGTGCTGGGCGCGAAGCTCGCGAAGGCGCATGCGCGCACGGATTGGAGCGTGCGTCCCTTGAGCCCCGAGCAACTCGAGTATGCCGCCGACGATGTGCGTCACCTCTTGCCGCTGCACGAGGTCCTGCGGCGCGATCTCGAGAAACGCGATCGGCTGCACTGGTTCGACGCCGAGATGACGCGCGCGGGCGCGACCTTTGCCACGCGCCTGAGCCCCGCGGACGCCTGGCAGCGCCTCAAGGGTCTCGAGTCGCTCGATCCCCGCCGCCGCGCCACCGCGCTCGCACTGTCTCGCTGGCGCGAGGCGCGTGCCATGCAACGCGACCGTCCGCGTGGCTGGATTCTCTCGGACGAGGCGCTGTACGACATCGTGCGCGCGCTGCCGCAGGACCGTGCGCAGCTCGAGCGATTGCGATCGCTCCCGCCGGGCGTGATCGAGAATTGCGGGGTCGACCTGCTTGCCGCGGTCCAGGGGAGCGCGCACCTGACCTCGAGCGAACCCCAACGGCGTGCCCCACGACCGGATCCCGCCGCGCAGGCACGGCTCAAGCTACTCGCGGCCACCGTGAAGCGCATCGCCGAGCAGCTGCAGCTGACGCCCGAAGTGCTGGCGACACGCCGCGACCTGCAGCAGCTGCTGAACGGCGACACGGATGTGGCGCCGCTCAAGGGATGGCGGCGCGAGGTCGTGGGCGAGGCCCTGCTCAGCCTGCTCTGACGTCGACCTCAGCGCTTGCGTGAGCGGCGCACCGTGCGGCGGGCGGCCTTGCGTGCAGTGGTCGCCTTCGCCCTGGGCTTTGACTTGCGCGAACGCGCGCCGGCCCGCGGCTTGCGCTTCGCACTGCGCGTCGTGCGTGCGCGTCGTGTCGTCGGGCGTCGTGCCACCGGGCGGCGTCGAGCACGCGGTCGCGCCGCCTTCCGGGGAGCGGCGCTCACCGCCCGTTCGAGCCGCGCGAACACTTCATCGACCTCGCCCTCGGCATCGACTGTCCGCAGCAGGCCGCCCGAGCGATAGTGTTCGATCAGGGGTTGGGTTTGCGCGGCATAGACCGCGAGGCGCCTGCGGATCGTGTCCTCGTTGTCGTCCGGCCGTTGCACCAGGTCGTGCTCGAGTGTGCCGTCGACGCAGGGCGTGTCCGCGTTCGGCGGCGACGTGTAGACGTTGAAGAGACGGCCGCAGCGCGTGCAGCTGCGCCGCCCGGTCAGCCGCCGCAACAGGATCGCCAGGTCGATGTTCATCAGCACCACGGCCTCGATCGGCTGCCCGAGCTTGTCGAGCATCGCGGCGAGCGCCTGCGCCTGCGCGATGTTGCGCGGGAAGCCATCGAGGATGAAACCACGCAGCGCATCCGGCCGGCTCAGCCGTTCGCGGATGAGCGCCAGCACGAGCTCGTCGGAGACCAGCGCACCGGCATCCATGGCGGCCTTGGCCTGCAGCCCGAGCGGCGTGCCGCGCGCCACGGCCTCGCGCAGCAGATCGCCCGAGGAAATCTGCGGCGCACCGTATTTGCGTGCGAGCTGCTGCGATTGCGTGCCCTTGCCTGAGCCCGGCGCACCGAGCAGTACGATTCTCATCTCCCCAGTTCTCCCTCTGAACGCCCGGCACTGGACGCGCGAAAGGCCGGTACGCTACCCATTGCCTCCCGGTGCGTCAAACGGACCGGACAACAAGAGCGGAGCACTCCTGAGACGGCCGCCGGGTGTGGCCGTGCCGAGAACGCCGCTTCACGAGTCACGCAGTAGTGACTTCCACCCCAAAGCCGTCGCCGCAAACACCGCAACGGCGCCCTCGGCAGACCACACCCGGCGTCCATCTCCGTCGTGCACGCTCACCGTGGCGATGAGCTGGAAGATCAGAGTCGGGTGACCTGTCCGGGTCACATTTTCCGCAGCTGTGTCGCACGCCTCTGCACGGGCGCTGACGAACAGCCCTGCCACGTTGCGTACTTCGACCACGAAACCCAGGCTGTTCGTCCGCCCGGGCTGAGGTTTCGCCAGAAAAAACGGGGTCAGATCTATTTCCCGGGCGCCACACAGGAAAATCGATCTGACCTCGGTTTTTCTGAGCGCGGGAGACCCAGCTGCGGAAAATGTGACCCGGACAGGTCGCACGACTCGTAACGCCCTCACCCCACCCCTCTCCCGCACGCGGGAGAGGGAGAGCGCAATCGGGTATTCTTTGCAGCCCGTTCCAGGTGAGCCAACCACATGAGCGCAGCTAAGAAGAATCAGCCACGGAACGCGTTCTATGCACAGTCGGGTGGCGTGTCCGCCGTCATCAATGCGTCCGCGTGCGGCGTGATCGAGACCGCCCGCAAGCATCGCAACCGCATCGGCAAAGTGTTCGCCGGTCGCGACGGCATCATCGGCGCGCTGACCGAGGACCTGATCGACACCGGCAAGGAGAGCGCCGCCACCATCGCGGGATTGAAGTACACACCCGGCGGCGCGTTCGGCTCCGCACGCTACAAGCTCAAGGGGCTCGACAAGAACCGCGCCGAGTACGAGCGGCTGATCGAAGTGTTCCGCGCGCACGACATCGGCTACTTCTTCTACAACGGCGGCAACGACTCCATGGACACCGCGCACAAGGTGTCGCAGATCGGCACGCAGCTCGGATTCCCGGTGACGTGCATCGGCGTGCCCAAGACCGTCGACAACGACCTGCCCCACACCGACTGCTGTCCGGGCTTCGGCTCGGTCGCCAAGTACGTTGCGGTCTCGACGCGCGAAGCCGCGCTCGACGTCGCCTCGATGGCGCGCACCTCGACCAAGGTGTTCGTGCTCGAAGTGATGGGCCGGCATGCGGGCTGGATCGCGGCTGCGGGCGGTCTGGCGGGCTCGAAGCCCGGCGACCCGCCGCACATCATCCTGTTCCCGGAGATCCCGTTCGAGGAGGCGAAGTTTCTCGAGCGCGTCCGGCAGAGCGTGCAGGACTACGGCTACTGCGTCGTCGTGGTCTCCGAGGGCGCGGCCACCGCGGACGGCAAGTTCCTGGCGGAAGCGGGCACGAAGGACGCCTTTGGTCACACGCAATTGGGCGGCGTGGGGCCGGTCATCGCGGACCTCGTGAGGCGCCATCTCAATCTCAAGTACCACTGGGCGGTGGCGGACTATCTGCAGCGCTCGGCGCGCCACATCGCCTCGAAGGTCGACGTGCAGCAGGCCTACGCCGTGGGCAAGGCCGCGGTCGAGCTCGCGCTCAAGGGGCATGATGCGGTGATGCCGACGATCGTGCGCAAGTCGAACAAGCCGTACCGCTGGACGATCGGTCACGTGCCGCTCGAAGCGGTCGCCAACAAGGAAAAGAAAGTGCCGCGCGACTACATCACCGCCGACGGCTTCGGCATCACCGAGGCCTGCCGGCGCTATCTCGCGCCGCTGATCGCCGGCGAGGACTATCCGACTTATCGCGACGGCTTGCCCGCTTACGTTGCGGTCAAGGGCGTCACGGTGCCCAAAAAGCTCAGCAAGACCTTTGTGCTATAGTTCCGCCCCTTTTTTGGGGGCCGGGCAATCCGACCTTCAGTAATACGAACATAAGTCCCTGATCTGGGAGGACTTTTATGACCTCGAGTCAAGCGCTCTGGCTCGCGATTGCGGCCGGTGTTGTGGCCATCCTGTACGGCATTTTCGCGGTGCGCTGGATCCTTGCGCAGCCGGCGGGAAGTGCCCGGATGCAGGAGATCGCCGCCGCGATCCAGGCGGGCGCGCGTGCGTACCTCAACCGGCAGTACTCCACGATCGCGATCGTCGGCGTGGTGCTGTTCCTGGTGCTCGGGTTCGTGCTGGGCTGGCTCACGGCAGGCGGCTTCGCCGTCGGGGCGATCCTCTCGGGTCTCGCCGGCTACATCGGCATGAACATCTCCGTGCGTGCGAACGTGCGCACCGCCCACGCAGCGAGCGTGGGCCTCAATCCGGCGCTCAAGATCGCGTTTCGCGGCGGCGCCATCACCGGCATGCTGGTGGTCGGCCTCGGTCTCCTCGGCGTCGCGGGCTACTACTGGTTCGCGCACGATCTCACCGGCAGCGATGACCAGGCGCTGCATGCGCTGGTCGGTCTCGCGTTCGGCGGCTCGCTGATCTCGATCTTCGCGCGCTTGGGCGGCGGCATCTTCACCAAGGGCGCGGACGTGGGCGCCGATCTCGTCGGCAAGGTGGAAGCGGGGATTCCGGAAGACGATCCGCGCAACCCGGCCGTGATTGCCGACAACGTCGGCGACAACGTGGGCGACTGCGCCGGGATGGCCGCGGACCTCTTCGAGACGTACGCGGTCACGGTCGTCGCGACCATGCTCCTCGGCGGACTGCTGATGCAGGACGCGGGCAGCAACGCCATTCTCTACCCGCTGGTGCTCGGCGCGCTCTCGATCGTCGCCTCGATCATCGGCACCTTCTTCGTGAGCGCGCGCGAGGGTGGCAAGATCATGTCGGCGCTCTACCGCGGTGTGATCGTTTCAGGTGTGATCGCGGCGATCGCTTTCTACCCCATCACCCAGATCATGATGGGACCGGCCAGCATGCACCTCTACTGGTGCGCCCTGATCGGGCTCGGCCTCACCGCGGCCATGATCATCATCACCGAGTACTACACGGCGACCGAGTACAAGCCGGTGCGGGACGTTGCGGCCGCCTCACAGACCGGTCACGCCACCAACATCATCGCGGGCCTCGCGGTCTCGATGAAATCGACGGCGCTGCCCGTGCTCGCGGTGGTGCTCGCGATCTGGGGCGCGTTCGAGCTCGGCGGTCTCTACGGCATCGCGATCGCGGCCACCGCCATGCTGTCGATGACCGGCATGGTCGTCGCGCTCGACGCGTATGGCCCGATCACCGACAACGGTGGCGGTATCGCCGAGATGGCGGGGCTGCCCAAGACCGTGCGGCAGATCACCGATGCGCTCGATGCGGTCGGCAACACCACCAAGGCGGTGACCAAGGGCTACGCGATCGGCTCAGCCGGCCTGGCAGCGCTGGTGCTGTTCGCGGACTACACGCACAACCTCATGGCGCGCGGCATCAACGCCACCTTCGATCTGTCGGATCCGGCGGTGATCATCGGCCTTTTCATCGGCGGTCTCGTGCCCTATCTCTTCGGCGCGATGGCCCTGGAAGCGGTCGGCCGCGCGGCCGGCTCGGTGGTAAACGAAGTGCGCCGCCAGTTCCGCGAGATCAAGGGCATCATGGAAGGCACCGGCAAGCCCGATTACTCCAAGGCGGTCGACCTGCTCACGCGTGCGGCGATCAAGGAGATGATCGTGCCGTCACTCCTGCCCATCCTGGTGCCGATCGTGCTCGCGACGGCGATGACCTTCCTGATGGGCGCGAACGAAGCCGGCGTGCCGGCGGGCGTGCGCGCGCTGGGCGGGTTGCTGATCGGCACGATCGTGACCGGCCTCTTCGTCGCGATCTCGATGTGCACCGGCGGCGGCGCCTGGGACAACGCCAAGAAATACATCGAGGAAGGCCACTTCGGTGGCAAGGGATCGGACACCCACAAGGCCGCCGTCACCGGCGACACTGTGGGTGATCCCTACAAGGACACGGCGGGCCCGGCCATCAACCCGCTCATCAAGATCATCAATATCGTCGCGTTGCTGCTGGTGCCTTTGCTCTAGCCATCTGCTTCACGGGCTCGCCTTCACGGGCTCGACGCTGACCGCAAGCGCCTCGGTGTAGGTCAACCCGACCTCATCGCCCGGCTTGAGCTGCTTGATGAACTCCTGTCCCTGCGGCGTCTGAACCGGGAACGTCCGCACCAGTCCGTCCTCGCCGTAGAACGTTACGGCGTTGTTCTTCGTGTCGACTTCCTTGATCTTGACGGTCATGCTGGCCTGCGAGCTCACGACGCCCGCCGGTCGCGCACCCTCCTCGGCCCTGCTGATGGTGACGCCGGTTTCCGGCGTGGTGGCGCCCGTCGCGGTACCGCCGCGGCTCACGACCTGCGCACCCAGCGCCTCGTAGTAGCGCACCACGACCTCATCCCCCACCTTGACCTGCGGGAGGTTTCGCACCTCGTCGTCCACCTGCACGGTGACTACGTTCTTGTCCGGTCCCTGCAGGGACAGGAAGCGCGTGACCGGATCGACGGCGACGACCGTCGCGCGCACTTCCTGCGTGTTCTCGATCGAGACCGGCTTCGGCGGCTCCTGCGCGCAGCCGGCCAGCATGGCGAGCGGCGCGATGAGCGATATGAAGCGGGCCGTGAGCAATCTCAGAGTCATACGAGGCTCCTTGGCATTCGTTGGCGAAGACGGGTCGTAAGAACCTTGGCCGGCGCTCTGGTTGGAGTGTGCTGCTGGCCCTGCGCGGCAGCCTGCCCCGGTTCACGCGCGGCGGCAAGTGCCCCATGGGGCAATGGCAACGGCTGTCAGGCCGCCAACAGCGGCTGCGGACGGGCGATGATGTAGCCCTGCACGTAGTCGACGCCCATCTTGCGGGCGGCTTCGAGCGCCCCCTCGTCCTCGACCTGCTCGGCGATGACCTTGAAATTGAGGGTGCGCGCCAGCTTGATCATGGCCGCGACCATCGCCTGGTTGACCGAGTCGCGCGCCAGGTTGCGCATGAAGGAGCCATCGATCTTGAGGAAGTCCATGGTCAGGTTCTTGAGATTGGAGAAGCTGCCGAGGCCGCGCCCGAAGTCGTCGAGCGCGAACTTGCAGCCCATCCCGTGCAACACGCCGATGAAGCGGCGCGCGTGCTCGATGTTGGTGATCACGGAATTTTCCGTGACTTCGAAGCACACCTGGTCGGGCGTGACCCCGGTGCGATCGAAGCAGTCGACCACGAACTCCAGGAACTGCGTGTCGCCGAGGGTCTGGCCGGAAATATTGATGGCGACGCTGCGATCCTTCTCCATATGCAGCGCCCCGCTCCCGAGCGCTGAGAATGTCGTCTGCACCACCCAGCGATCGACCAGGGCCATCAGCCGGTAACGCTCGGCGGCGCGCAGGAAGTCGCTCGGGCTCACGTCCTGGCCGTTGTCGTCCTTGAGCCGCACCAGCACCTCGAGCGCCGGGCCGTCGAGAAGCTCCGCCGTGACCGCCACGATCGGCTGTGAGTAGAGCTCGAAGCGGTTCTCCTTGAGCGCGCCCTGCAGCTTCTGCAGCCAATGAATTTCGCCGCGGTGGCGCGCCACCGCCTCGTCGTGCGCGGAGTACACGTGCACGTGGCCGCCGCGCTGCTTGGCGACGTAGCAGGCGGAATCCGCCGCGCTCATCACCTCTTCGGCGTTGCCGCTCTCGCGGCCGATCTCGACCAGCCCGATGCTCACGTCGATGTTGAAGATCTTGTCCTTCCACACGAAGCGGTAGTCCGTGACGGCCCGACACACGTCATCGGCGATCTGGCGTGCCTTTTCGAGCGGACAGCCGATCAGCAGCAGCGCGAACTCGTCGCCGCCGATGCGCGCGACCGTATCCGAGTCGCGCACCGCATCCTTCAGCAGGCCCGCCACCTCGCGCAGCATGTTGTCGCCCGCCACGTGGCCGCAGCTGTCGTTCACCACTTTGAAGCGATCGAGGTCGAGGTAGCAGAGGATGTGGGTCGCGGGACCTGAGCGCGCGGCGTCGAGCGATTCCGTCAGGCGCCGCTCGAACTCGCGGCGGTTGACGAGCCCGGTAAGCGCGTCATGACTCGCCTGGTAGGACATCTGGCGCGCGAGACCGCGTTGCTCGCTCACGTCGTGCAGCACGATCACGGCGCCGGTCACTTCGTGGTTCGGGTTCTTGAGCGGCGAGACGCTCAACTCGATCGAATACTCCTCGCCGCTGCCGCGCGAGAGGAGCAGCGCCTTGCGCCCCAGGTTCACGCGCGTGCCGGTGGTGAGCGATTGCCGCACGGGATCCGCCAGTGACTTGCGATCGGCTTCGTCCACCAGGCTCACGATCTCCTCGAGCGCGTGACCCACGGCCTGGAGCGAGGTCGTGCCGGTGAGCTGCTCGGCCGCCTCGTTCATGTAGTCGATGCGGCCGCGCTTGTCGGTGGTGATCACGCCCTCGTTGATCGACTGCAGCGTCGCGAGCGCACGTGAGCGCTCCTGTTCCGGCGCGGTAGAGCTGCGCCGCGGCGTCATTTCGACGGCGGTGATGAGGAGCAACGGCTCCTCGGGCGCATCCACCACCACGCCGGCCAGTTCCAGTCGGCTCACCTGGCCCTGCGCACCCACGAGCTCGACCTCGTAGCGTTCCGCCGCGGTCTCGCCCGCGAGGCGGCGACGGATGTTCTCGCGCACCAGCTCCGCGTAGTCCCCGGGCACGAGCTCGTGGAGCTTGCGTCCGATCAGCTCGCGGGCCGCGAGACCCGTGAGCGCTGCGAAACGGTCATTGGCGAAAAGAATGGCGTCGCGATGCAGAACCACCGCTTCGTGGACCGACTCGACCAGCCGCTGGAACAGGAGCTCGCGCTCCTGCAGCTTCTGGCCGCGCGTGTTGAGCGTGGCGAGCAGCTTGTTGACGGCGTCGGCCGCCGAGGCGACGCCGCGCTGTCGGCTCGCCACGTTGATGCGCTCATCGAGACGGTTCTGTCCGACGATGTGCGTCAGCTGGTCGCCCAGGGTCTCGAGCGCGCGCAGCAGGCGCCGCCGGTGCATGAGCAATACCAGTACGCCGACGGCAAGCACGCCGAGAGCCAGCGACAGAAGCCAGATCGTGGGCATGCCGGGTTCTGTGGCCAATGAAACCTAAGAGTCTGTCCGGGTAGCCGGAATTGTCACGAGGGTGCCCCGATCACGCGGACAGACTCCTGGGTCAGTGGGCTGACCTTCGCTGGTGTAATGCCGTGGCCGCGCGACTGCTGGTTGTTGTGACGCGCAATGCCGCAACAAGCATAGCCCAAGGCCGTGGTGGGGCTAGCCGGTATTCACCATAATTTCCCTCATCTTGAGGCCTCTCTTGCTTGAGAGACCCGTTGAAACTCCGTAACCTGTGCAGCCTTTTTCGATGGATTCTCCGGGGATGGACGTCGAATTCGCACGCCGGCAGATGATCGAGCAGCAGGTGCGCGCATGGCGCGTGCTCGATGATCGCGTTTTGGGAGTGATGGCACAGGTGCGTCGCGAGTTGTTCGTGCCTCCCGAGATGCGCGAGCTCGCGTTCGCCGACACCCGCATCCCGCTCGGCCATGGCCAGTCGATGTTCGCCCCGAAGGTCGAGGGTCGGGTCCTGCAGGCGCTCGAGCTCGATGCCAGCGATGAGGTCCTGGAGATCGGTACCGGCTCCGGGTATCTCGCGGCCTGCCTCGCTCGATTGGCGGGGCACGTGCGCAGCGTTGAGGTTTTCCCCGATCTGGGTGCGCGTGCGCGGGAGAACCTGCGCGCCTCGGGCGTGGGCGGGGTCATGATCGAGACGCTGGATGCCATGACGCTCACCGACACCAACCGCTACGACGCCATCGCCGTCACGGGGTCGCTCCCCCTCTACGACGAGAGGTTCCCGCGCATGCTCAAAGTCGGCGGGCGACTGTTCGTCGCCGTCGGCATGGCACCGGTCATGGATGCGCTGCTGGTACGACGGGTGTCTGCGGACCAATGGGTGCGCGAGAGCCTGTTCGAGACGGTGATTGAGCCGCTGCT
Organism: Steroidobacteraceae bacterium; assembly: GCA_035250905.1. Taxonomy (GTDB): domain Bacteria; phylum Pseudomonadota; class Gammaproteobacteria; order Steroidobacterales; family Steroidobacteraceae; genus DATBVX01. The sequence continues at coordinate 16,118 of DATFEQ010000043.1, read as the reverse complement.
CAACGCCCCGGAGCCGCCGCGATTCCTGTTCTGACGCGATGGTCTCCGAGATCTCAGCCACGGAGTTTCAGTCGCGTCGCGCCGCGGGTGCCCTGCTGCTCGACGTACGCAACGCCTGGGAGATTGCGCTCGCGCCGGTGCCGGACGCCGTGCACATCCCGATGGACCAGGTCCCGGAGCGCATCAGCGAGCTCGACCCGACACGTGAGACGGTGGTGATCTGCCGCTCGGGTGGCAGGAGCCTGCGCGTGGCTCAGTTCCTCGAACGGCAGGGGTTCAGATCCGTGGCCAACCTGACCGGTGGCGTGCTGGCCTGGTCCCGTGAGGTGGACCCAAGCATTCCTGAATACTGAACCGTCACGGTACTGGCGCTGTCCCACGCGCCTTGCCGGTAACGGCCAAGGTGATATAGTCTTGTATAACACCACATCTCCTCGGTTTGGAGATGCCAAGAAGGGGATCCGATGAGCGGACGCACTCGAGTTTCAGTCGCACTGTTGTCGGCCGTGCTGGCCTCCTCCGCTGCTCAAGCTGCTGATCTGCTTGAAGTTTATGAGCGCGCCGTGCAGAACGACCCGCTCATCCGCGAGGCCGAAGCCAACCGGCTCGCTTCCCGGGAGTCGAAGCCCCGTGCGCGGGGCGCCTTGCTGCCGCAAATCGAGGCGAGCGGCGCCGTCGGGCAATCCGATTCCGATGGTTCGCAGACGTTCTTGACCCGCGGCAGCCTGACCGATCCGGACGCCCCTCCGATCATCGCTACCACCGACCAGGAAACGGACGCGGACTTCACCCAGTACCGCCTGCAGCTCACGCAGACCGTGTTCCGCTGGGACCAATGGAAGGCCCTGCAGCAGGCGAATTCGCAGGTCGCCCAGGCCGAGGCCGACTACGCGGCCGCGCAACAGGACCTGATGCTGCGCTCCTCGCAGCGCTATTTCGACGTGCTGGCGGCGGAAGACACGCTGCAATCCGTCACGACCGCGCGTGATGCGATCTCGCGTCAGCTCGAGCAGGCCAACAAGCGCTTCGAGGTCGGCCTGATCGCGATCACGGACGTGCAGGAGGCCAAGGCGGCCTTCGACAACGCCAACGCGGTCGTCATCCAGTCGAAGCGCAACCTGGCCACGGCGCACGAGCTGCTGCGCGAGCTCACCGGCGATCCGTTCCACAATCTCTCCAAGCTCTCGGAGTCGATGCCGCTCAAGACGCCCGACCCGCAGGACGAGAATGAATGGGTCAAGACGGCGATGGAACAGAACCTCGCGCTGACCTCCAGCCGTCTCGCCGCAGAGATCGCGCGCGACACGATTTCGATCCGCCGCGCAGGCCATTTCCCGTCCCTCGACCTGGTGCTGTCGCGCGTCGGAAACGACTTCGATGCGACGCAGATCAACGACGGGCTCGAAGGTCCCGCCGACAGCGATAACACCGACGAGCAGATCTCGCTGCAGCTGCTTTTCCCCATCTACTCCGGCGGAACTGTCCAGTCAGGCGTGCGCGAGGCCGTGTACTTGCATCGGGCGGCGCGCGAACGCCTCGAGCGCACGGCACGCGAGACCGAGCGTGCGACCCGCGATGCGTACCTCGGCGTGCTCTCGGAGCTCTCGCGGGTGCAGGCGCTCAGGCAGGCGCTCGAGTCGAGCCGCACGGCGCTGCAGGCCACCGAGGCAGGCTACGAAGTCGGCACGCGCACCGCGGTCGACGTGCTCGATTCGCGCCGCCGGCTCGCGGAAGCCGAAACGAACTACGCGCGCAGCCGCTACGACTACCTGATCAACGTGGTGCGCCTGAAGCTCGCGGCCGGCATCCTCAAGCCGGAAGACGTGGTGGAAATCAACCAGTGGCTGACGGCGTCCGCGCCGACACCGACGCAGACCACGCCCACGACGCCTCAGTCGTAGAGACTGCGTTCGCGCAGCAGCGGATCGATCAGGTCGAGCAGGCGCTTCAGGGCGCCGCGATTCTCATCGAGCGCCCGCCGCCCGAGCCCGCCGCGACGCTCGCGCTCGGCGGGATCGCTGAGCAGCAGCGTGACCTGGTCGCTGAGCCCCTGAGTATCGTGCACGACCTGCTGCGCTCCCACTTCCACCAGCAGCTTCGCAATGTCCTCGCTATTGAAGTTGTGCGGCCCGGTGAGGATCGGCAGGCGCAGCGCCGCGGGCTCGAGCAGGTTGTGGCCGCCGATCGGCACCAGGCTTCCACCCACGAAGGCCACATCCGCCGCCCCGTAGAAAGTCAGGAGCTGCCCGACCGTGTCGACCAGGAGCACTTCGGTGTCCTGGCTCACCGGGCTCTCGGTGCTGCGCGCCACGAAGCGGACCCCACGGCGGCGCAGATTCGTGGCCACGGCATCGAAGCGATTGGGATGACGCGGCACCAGCACCAGCAGCGCAGCGCGCACGCTCTGCCGTATGCGCACATGCGCATCCAGCACCATGTCCTCTTCCCCCTCGTGCGTGCTGCCTGCGATCCACACCGCGCGTCCCGCGGCGTAGTGCTCGCGCAGGCGCCGGCCCTCGCTGGCGAGCCCCGCCGGTAACTCGAAGTCGAACTTGATGTTGCCGATGACGTGGGTGTGCGCGGGGTTGGCCCCGATCGACTTGAAACGCTCGGCGTCGCTCGCGCTCTGCGCGGCGATGACGATGCCGTGCGAAAGCGTTTCGCGGAACAGGCTCACCAGCCGTCGATAGCGGTGCACCGAGCGTGGCGAGATGCGCGCGCTCGCGAGCACCAGCGGCACCTTGCGATGCCCGCACTCGTGGTACAGGTTTGGCCACAGCTCCGTTTCCAGGATGATCGCGAGCCGCGGCTGCACGCGATCGAAGAAACGCCGCACGCACCCCGGCAGGTCGAACGGGATGTAACGCACGTGCACCTGCGCGCCGAAGAGCGCGCGCGCACGCTGCGCGCCGGTCGGCGTGACCGTGGTCAGCACCAGCGGCCATTGCGGGTAGCGCGCGCTCAGCGAGCGTACCAGCGCGGCGGAGGCCTGCACCTCGCCCATCGAGACCGCGTGCACCCAGATGCTGGGCTGTTGCTCGTGCCGTCCGTAGCCAAACCGTTCGTGGAGATTGCTCGAGTAACTCACGCCATCCACGCCGCGCACGCGATCGCGCAGGCCGCGCCAGAGGAGCAGCACCAGCGCGAACGGCGTGAGCAGGTAGGCGAGCGCGATGTAGAGGAATCTCACGACGCAGCTAGCCGGCCACGTCGGGCGAGGAATCGTAACCCGCGCGCAACGCCGTCCAGTCTTGCGGCGTAAAGCGCTCCGCCGGCAGGTCGCGGCAGATCTTGCGCAGCGAACGCTCCAATCGGTCGAGGTTCGCCTCGCGCCAGCGTCCGGCAGCGCGCCGCCGTGCGCGGTCGAAGTCCACCAGCGAAACGCGCCCGTCAGCGCCGATGAGAATGTTGTGGGCGTTGAGATCCGCGTGCCACACGCCAGCATCGTGCAGGCGGCGCACGCAGGCGCCGATCGCGCGCCAGGTCGCGGCCGGGAGTGGCGCATGCGCGAGCAGCGCGGACATGGGTTGCGCACCGCCGATGCGCTCGGTGATGAGATCGCCGCAGTAGCTCAGGCCGCGACGCACGTAGCGCGCGGCGATCGGCGCCGGCACCGGCAGTCCGGCCGCGTGCAGCTCAGCGAGCAGGCGCCATTCGCGAAACGGGCGCGTGCGTTCCTCACCCGTCCACAGGTAGCGATCCGCGCTCAGGCGCGCCATGAATCCGCCGCGCTGATAGTGGCGCAGCACCCATACCTGCCCGGCGTGTTCGATGAAGAGCGCCGCGCCGCGCCCGCCGGGCGTGCGCTGAGTCGCCGTGTCCGCGAGCCACAATTTCAGATCGAACAAGCGTTGGTCCGCGTTGCTGAGGCGCGAGGCGTCATATAGCATGGCGCCGTTCCGCGTCGGTGCACGGCGCGCAGAGGTGGTGATCGAAGCTGGCGAAGCGACGTCTGCGATCATTCGACTAGTGAATCTCTCCAAGATCCCGCGTGAAGTGTGCGTCCTGAGGCTTTCGGCCCTCGGCGACGTCTGCCACGTGTTGCCGGTGATCCGGACGCTCCAGCAGGCGTGGCCGGAAACGCGCTTTACCTGGATCATCGGTAAGCTCGAGCACCAGCTCCTCGGCAGCATCCCCGACATCGAGTTTATCATCTTCGACAAGCGCCACAGCCTGCGCGCGTTGCGCGAATTTCGCGTGCAGATGGCGCAGCGTCGCTTCGATCTGCTGCTGCACATGCAGGTCGCGCTGCGCGCGAGCTTCCTGAGCAGCTACATCAAGGCTCGCGTGAAACTCGGCTTCGATCGTGCGCGCGCCCGCGAGCTGCAGTGGCTCTTCACCACGCATCGCATCGAGCCGCGTGAGCGCGAGCACGTCATGGATGCTCTTTTCGGGTTCGCGGGAGCGCTCGGCGTGCACGATCGCGTGCTGCGTTGGGACATTCCGCTGCCCGAGACCGCGCGTCACTTCGCGCTGCAGATGGTGAGCGATCGCCGGCCGATGCTCGTCATCAGCCCGTGCTCGAGTCACCCGCGTCGCAACTGGCGCGCGGAATACTACGCGCAGGTCGCCGATCACGCGGTGCGTGCGCACGGCATGCGCGTGCTGCTGACCGGCGGTCCGAGCGCGGCCGAGCGCCGCATGGGGGAGGCCATACAGAAAGCCACGCAAGAGCGCGTGAGCAATACCATCGGCCAGGACACGCTGCCGCAGCTGCTCGCGCTCATCAATTGCGCCGAGGCGGTGCTCACGCCGGATTCCGGCCCCGCGCACATGGCCACCGCGATGGGCACGGCCGTGCTCGGCTTGTATGCCGCCACCAACCCGGAGCGCAGCGGGCCGTATTTCAGCCGTTCCTGGTGCGTTAACAAATACGACGAGGCAGCGCAGAAGTATTACGGGCGCCCGGCGAGCGAGCTGCCGTGGACCACCAAGATCGAGAAGGCTGGCGTCATGGACCTGATCAAGCCGCCCGATGTGACGCGCAAGCTCGATCAGTTGATGCGCCAGAGCGGCAGGCGACCGAAGCAGTGGGCTTGAGCGGTGCTTCCATGAACAACATCCTGGTTCCCATATCCCCGGGCGAGCTGCTCGACAAGATCACCATCCTGCGCATCAAGGCGCAGCGCATGACCGACGCCGCGAAGCTCGCGAACGTGCGCCACGAGCTCGAGCTCCTCGAGCATACCTGGGGCGAAGCGGCGCGCGCCTCCGGGGTCGACGTGAGCGCCGAGGTGCGCGCGCTCGAGGCCGTGAACACCAGACTCTGGGTCATCGAGGACGACATTCGCGAGAAAGAGGCCGGGCGGTCATTCGATGCGCGCTTCATCGAGCTCGCGCGTTCGGTGTACATCGAGAACGACGAGCGTGCGGCGATCAAGAAGCGCGTCAACCAGAAACTGGGCTCGAAGATCGTCGAGGAAAAGTCCTACAAGGACTACCGCCAGGGCAAGTAGGCGGCCTGCGCCAGCGTCGACGCTGCGTAATCAGCTCTCGAGCGTGTACTCCGCGCCGCAGTACGGGCACTTGGCCCAGCCCGTCTGCTCGATCGGCAAATACACGCGCGGGTGCGAATTCCACAGGTACATCTGCGGCATCGGGCATGACAGCGGCAGGTCATCGCGTGTCACGCGGTAGTGATTCTGCGCGTTGGGTTGCAGCAGGGTCCTGGGCGCGGGCTGAGCAGCCACCGGAATACCTCGAGACTGGAGCTGGCGGCGAAGTATAGCCGAAGGGAATGTCTCAGGGCGTGTGCATGGCGGCGTTCCAGATGCCGCTCACCTGGCCGCGCTGGACCGCGAACGCCTGCTCCTGCACCACGCTCGACTCGCTCTCGAGCGAGCGGTGATGAATCACGCTGCGGTACTCGCGATAGACCGTCGTCAGGACGTCGACCGTCGCCTGCGGCACGAGATCGGCCGAGGCCACCGATTCGAGCTGGCGGATGGTGTCGGAAAACATCACGAGCGCGGGATAGCGATCGGCCCAGTCGAGCGCCCAATATTGAGCGAGGAACTCGATGTCGGCGATCCCGCCCGGGTCCTGCTTGATGTCGAACTCACCCGGCTTCGACTTGCTGAGCTCGGCGCGCATTCGTTCGCGCATCCTGCGCACCTCCTCGCGCAGCGTGTCGCGTCGCACGTAATGGCAGAGCACGTCGAAGCGAATGTCGCCGAAGGCGCGACAGATGCGCTCGTCTCCCGCGACGGCACGCGCCCGCAGCAGCGCCTGGTGCTCCCAGGTCCAGGCCTCGCTCTTCTGGTAGGCGTGAAAGGCGTTCACCTCCGTCACCATCAGGCCGCCCTTGCCGCTCGGCCGCAGGCGCATATCGACTTCGTAGAGCCGCCCGGCCGCCGAATGCATGGTGAGCAGGTGCACGATGCGTTGGCCGAGACGCAGGAAGAACACGCCGTTGTCGAGCGCCTTCGGGCCGTCGGTGTGCTGAACCTCGCCGCGCGAATCGTGCAGGAACACGAGGTCGAGATCGGACGTGTAGCCGAGCTCGATGCCGCCCAACTTGCCGTAGGCGATCACTGCGATGCCGGGTCGGCGCAGCTCTCCCGCGTTGCCACACAGCGGTGCGCCGTAGAGTTGCGTCATCTGCTGCCAGGCGAGCGCGAGCACCTGCTCGAGGATCAACTCCGCGATGTCGGTCAGGCGATCGCTCACGCGCATCAGGGGCAACCGCCCGGTGAGGTCCGCGAGCGCCACACGAAAGGTAGCCGCGCGCTGGAACTGGCGCAGCGCTTCGACCTGCCGCTCGGGGTCCGAGTCCGGCGCGTGCCTGAGGCGTGCCGCGAGCTCCTCGGCGAACTGTTCGCGAGTGGGGAGCTCTTCCAGGACGCGCTCATCGATCAGCTCGTCGAGCAGCAACGGGAAGGCGGCGATCTGCGCGATGAGGAAATCGCTGCGCTCGCAGATCGCCATGAGGCGCGCGAGCGCTGGGGCATTCTCGTTGAGCAGCGCGAGATAGCTGCTGCGCGTACCGATCGCCTCGAGCACGCGCAGCACGCGCCGCAACGCCGTACGTGGATCGGCACTGCCGCGCAGCTGGCCGAGGATCCTGGGCACAAGCGCCTGCAGGCGTCGCCGGGCCACCTCCTCGAGGCGTTGGACGGCCGTGCCCGAACGCCATGCTGCGAGCAGAGCCGCGAGCTCAGCGGCGGGCTCCAGGCCGGCGTGCACGACCGCCTGTTCCAGCAGCTCCTGTGGCTGCTCGCTTTCCCACAGGGTCTCGAGATCGAGGGGCGCCGCGGCGGCGCCGGCGGTGCCCGGCGCCAAAACCACCGACTGGAAATGTCGCGTGACCAGCTCGCGATGTCGCTCGAGCTCCTCATCGAGTGCCGCCCAGCTCGCCGCACCCATCGCCAGCGCGAGGCGCGCGCGGCTGAGCTCGTCATCGGGGAGCGAGTGCGTCTGCTCGTCGTTCAGCATCTGCAAACGGTTTTCCAGCTGGCGCAGGTACACGTAGCTCGACCGCAGCTGCTGCACGACGGCCGTCGGCAGGAGCTTCTGTCCGGCGAGCAAGGGCAGCACGCGCAACAGTGACTGCGCCTGCAGGCGCTGATCGCTCCCGCCACGCAACAGCTGGAAGACCTGCACGATGAACTCGACTTCGCGGATGCCGCCCGGGCCCAGCTTGATGTTGTTGGTGAGCTCGCGCCGCGCCACGTCGCGTGCGATGAGATCCTTCATGTCGCGCAGGGACTCGAACACGCCGAAGTCGAGATAACGTCGGAACACGAACGGGCGCACCACGTCCCGGAACAGCTGCTCGTAGCTCCCGGTGGACGTGAGCGCGCGCGCCTTGACATAGGCATAGCGCTCCCAATCGCGCCCGTGCTGCTGCAGGTAGTTTTCGAACGACGCGAAGCTCGCGACCAGGGCGCCGGAGTCGCCGAAAGGCCGCAAGCGCGTGTCCACGCGATAGACGAAGCCTTCAGGCGTCACCGCGTCCAGCAGGCGGATGAGCTGCCGAGCGAGGCGCGTGAAGAATTCCTCGTTGCTGACGGCACGCCGCCCGTCGGTCTCGCCCGTCTCGGGGAACAGGAAAATCAGGTCGATATCCGAGGAGAAATTGAGCTCGCACCCACCGAGCTTCCCCATGGCCAGCACGATGAGCCCCTGCGACTCGCCGGCCGCCGAGCGCGGGAGCCCGTAGCGCTCGACCAGGGGCTGCTGTGCGGCGGCGTGCGCCAGCGAAATCTCTGCATCGGCCAGCTCGCTGAGATCGCGCAGCGTCTCTTCAGCGGACGCCCAGCCCGCGAGATCGCGCCACGCGATACGCACCATCTCGCGCCGCCGCCAGGTGCGCATCTGTCGCATCAGCTCGGTCTCGCTCGACACGAGGGCAGTCAGGTCCCGAACGCGACTCGCGTTGACCTCGGGCACGGTTGGCGCCAGCAGGTCGCGCGCGAGCAGGGTCGGCAACAGATCGCGGTCGCGCGTGCAGCTGTTGACGATGAATTCGCTGCAAGCGAGCACCCGGGGAAAGGACTGGCGAACGGCTTCGGGCGAGCTCGCGAGCGCAGCGACCGCCTCGGCGTTGTCCTGGATCGCGGCGAGCGCGTGCTCGACCGGCGCGCGCAGTTCCGCGGGCAGATCGTCGAGCGGCAGCAGGAGCCGTTCGGTCATGGGTCGATTCTAAAAAGAAAAGCCCCGCGGAAGCGGGGCTTTTCAGGTCGTCCTTGGACTTGGCCCTTACATGTCCATGCCGCCCATGCCGCCCGGAGGACCGCCGTGAGCATGTTCCTCTTCCTTCGGTGCCTCGGCCACCATCACTTCGGTGGTGAGCAGGAGTCCCGCCACTGAAGCTGCGTTCTGCAGCGCCAGGCGCGTGACCTTGGTGGGATCGAGAATGCCCATCTCCACCAGGTCGCCGTACTCGCCGGTCTGCGCGTTGTAGCCGTAGTTGCCCTTGCCTTCCTTGACCTTGTTGAGCACCACGGCACCGTCCTCGCCGGCGTTCTCCACGATCTGGCGCAGCGGCTCCTCGATCGCGCGCGACAGGATCTTGATGCCGACACCCTGGTCGGCATTCGCACCCTCGAGCTTCTCGACCGCCCTCTGCACGCGGATCAGGGCGACGCCGCCGCCCGGCACCACGCCCTCTTCGACCGCCGCACGGGTCGCGTGCAGCGCGTCCTCGACGCGGGCCTTCTTCTCCTTCATCTCGATCTCGGTGGCAGCGCCCACCTTGATCACCGCCACGCCGCCGGACAGCTTGGCGACACGCTCCTGCAGCTTCTCCTTGTCGTAGTCGGAGGTGGCGTCTTCCGCCTGCTGGCGGATCTGGCCGATGCGGGCCTTGATGTCAGAGGTCTTGCCGGCCCCGCCGATGATCGTGGTGTTCTCCTTTTCGACGCTCACTTTCTTCGACTCGCCAAGATCGTTGAGCGTGGCCTTCTCGAGCGAGAGGCCCACTTCGTCGGAGATCACCTGGCCACCGGTCAGGATCGCGATGTCCTGGAGCATCGCCTTGCGACGGTCACCGAAGCCCGGCGCCTTGACGCCAGCGACCTTGATGATGCCGCGAATCGTGTTGACCACGAGCGTCGCGAGCGCCTCACCCTCGACGTCCTCCGCGATCACGAGCAGCGGTCGGCCCGACTTGGCTACGCCCTCGAGCAGCGGCAGCATCTCGCGAATGTTCGAGATCTTCTTGTCGTAGAGCAGGATGAACGGGTTCTCGAGCTCCGCGGTCTGGCTCTGCTGGTTGTTGATGAAGTAGGGCGAGAGGTACCCGCGGTCGAACTGCATGCCCTCGACCACGTCGAGCTCGTTCTCGAGGCCCGAGCCCTCTTCCACCGTGATCACGCCTTCCTTACCCACCTTGTCCATGGCGTCCGCGATCGTTTTGCCGATCGCCTCGTCCGCGTTGGCGGAAATCGTGCCGACCTGTGCGATCGCCTTGGCGTCCTTGCAGGGCTTGGAGAGCTTCTTGAGCTCCTCGACCGCTGTCTCGACCGCCTTGTCGATGCCGCGCTTGAGATCCATCGGGTTGACACCCGAGGCGACGGTCTTGAGACCCTCGCGGATGATCGCCTGCGCGAGCACCGTCGCGGTCGTCGTGCCGTCACCGGCCTCGTCCGAGGTGTTGGACGCGACTTCCTTCACCATCTGCGCGCCCATGTTCTCGAACTTGTCCTTGAGCTCGACTTCCTTGGCGACGGACACGCCGTCCTTGGTCACCGTCGGTGCGCCGAAGCTCTTCTCGAGCACGGCGTTGCGCCCCTTCGGGCCCAGCGTCGCCTTGACGGCGTTCGCCAGCACGTTCACGCCCCGGAACATCTTCTGCCGGGCGTCGTCGCTGAATCTGACTTCTTTAGCTGCCATTTCTGTGGTCCTCTAAAAATCTTGTTGAGTGTCAGCGAGGGGCTTACTTGCCCTCGATGATGGCCATGACGTCCTCTTCACGCATGACGACGTATTCCTCGCCATCCACCTTGACCTCTGTTCCGCTGTACTTGCCGAACAGGATCTTGTCGCCGACTTTCACGTCGAGTGGGCGGACGTGGCCGTCCTCGAGGATCTTGCCCTTGCCCACGGCAATGATTTTTCCCTGGATCGGCTTTTCGGCTGCGGTGTCAGGAATCACGATGCCGCCCGGCGACGTTCGCTCTTCCTCCAGGCGCTTGACGATCACACGATCATGAAGCGGTCTGATCTTCATGCTCTCGCTCCTCTTAACTGGGTTGAATTTGGCTTTGCGTTTGGCGGAGGGCTGTTAGCACTCCCCCCAAGCGGCTGCTAATGATAGTGGCGAATGCTTTAAATTCAAGCCGTAAGCGCGACCCTGCACATGACTTTGCGGCAACCGACCGGTATCCTCGCGTCCGCTTGGCCGATGGCTGGTGGGTGCGTAACCACATGACTGAAAAGTATATTTTGGTGCTCTGCACCTGCCCGGAGGACGTGGTGGCCGCGCGCATCGCCAACGCCCTGGTGGAAGAGAAGCTGGCCGCCTGCGTCAACCGGCTCTCCCGCATGACCTCGACCTACCGCTGGGAGGGCAAGGTCCAGAGCGAGACGGAGGCGCTTCTCATCATCAAGACGGCCGAGCGGCTGCTCGAGCCATTGAGCGAGCGCATCCGGGCGCTCCACCCCTATGAGCTGCCCGAGGTCATCGCGCTGCCCATCGAGGGAGGCTCGGAACGCTACCTGGCGTGGCTGGGTCAGAGTGTCGCCCAGTGAGGAGTGCACGATTGAGCCCAAGGTTGCTGGTCACGCTGTCGCTGCTCGCCGCGCTCTGGCTGGGCGCAGTACCGGCTTCGTTCGCTGACACGCCGCCGCCGCTCCTCACGGGTGGCTCGGACGAGGAGTTCCTGCCACCGGATGAGGCGTTTCGTTTCTCCGGCGACGTCACCGGGCCCAACACGCTCAAGCTCACCTGGCAGATCGCGCCCGACTACTACCTCTACAAGGCCAAGATCAAGGTCGCGAGCGACAGCACGCTGGTGCAGCTCGGCACACCCGATCTGCCGAAGGGAGAAGAGAAGACTGACGAGTACTTCGGCACGCAGGAGGTCTACCACAACCTGCTCGAGGCTGACGTGCACTTCGCGCGCGCGAGTCCCGCGGCCGGAAACTTTGCGGCGCGCGTCACCTACCAGGGGTGCGCGGAAGCGGGCCTCTGCTATCCGCCGATCACGAAGACGCTGGAGCTGGTGCTGCCCGCGGCCGAGACCACGAGCCTGGTCACAGCCACATTCACGAGCGAACCACCCGCAGCAGCGGAGCAGGATCGACTCGCAGCGGTGGTGCGCGACGGCTCGATCCTCGCGGTCCTCGGCATCTTCCTTCTCGCCGGCCTCGCGCTGACTTTCACACCGTGCGTCCTGCCGATGGTGCCGATCCTGTCGGGCATTATCGCGGGCCAGGGCGATACGGTGACCCCGAGGCGGGCGTTCACGCTCTCGCTCACCTATGTGCTGGCGATGGCGCTCACCTACACGGTCGCGGGCGTGCTCGCCGGTCTCTTCGGCCAGAACCTCCAGGCGGCCCTGCAAAACCCCTGGGTGCTCGGTGTGTTCGCGCTGGTGTTCGTGGCCCTCGCCTTCTCGATGTTCGGTTACTACGAGCTGCAGATGCCGTCCGCGATCCAGAGCCGGCTCACGGCGCTCTCGAACCGGCAGTCGGGCGGCACCTTCGCCGGTGTCGGCGTGATGGGCGTACTCTCGGCGCTGATCGTCGGGCCGTGCGTCACCGCACCGCTCGTCGCCGCGCTCATCGTGATCGGCCAGACCGGTGACCCGGTGCGGGGTGGGCTCGCGCTCTTTGCGCTCTCCATGGGCATGGGAGTGCCGCTGCTTCTCATCGGCACGTCGCTTGGAAAACTCCTGCCACGCGCCGGCGGATGGATGGAAACCGTCAAGCAATTCTTCGGCGTGCTGCTCCTCGGTGTCGCGCTCTGGTTCGCGCGCACGTTGCTGCCCGAAGTGCTGGTGATGCTCCTGTGGGGACTCCTGGCCATCGGCCTGGCATTGCTACTGGGTGTCTTCGAGCCGGCGGCGACCGGCACCGCCAAGGTACGCAAGACGGTAGCGCTCCCGGCGCTCGCCTGGGGTGTCGCCATCATCGTGGGCGCCGCCATGGGCAACCGCGATCCGCTGGCACCGCTTTCCGGGGCGGGCGCCGCCGGCGGCAGCGCGAGCGTCGCGGAATCCCTGCCGTGGCGGCCGGTGCAATCGGTCGAAGATCTCGACCGCGAGCTCGCGGCGGCGAGCTCGGCCGGCAAGCCCGTCATGCTCGACTTCTCGGCCGAATGGTGCGTGTCGTGCAAGGAAATGGAGAAGTACACCTTCTCGGATGCGGACGTGCAGGCCGCGCTCGCTGACGTCATCCTGCTGCGCGCCGACGTGACCGCCAACAACGAGCGCGACCAGGCGCTCTTCAAGCGCTTCGGGATCTTCGGCCCGCCGACGATCGCCTTCTTCGGGCCGAACGGCGCCGAGCGGCGCGAATTCCGCGTCGTGGGCTATCTGCGCGCGGACAAGTTTCGCAGTCACATCGAGCGCGCCATCGCGGTTCCCCAGGCATGACCGGACCGGTGCGGACGGCGTTTGCAGTGCTCGCCGTGGTCGGTGCGGGCGCCCTCGGCTACAACTTCTACCGCTGGCTGCATCGTCCCGCGCCGCCGGCCGCGGTCGAAGCCCCGCCCGCTCCCGCTGCCAGCAAGCCCGTGGAGCCGGAATCGACCGCGCCCACCATTCCGACCATGCGCCCGGTGTTCTCGCTCGAGGACCGCACCGGCAGGAAGCGCTCGATCACCGAATGGGACGGCAAGTCCCTGGTGATCAACTTCTGGGCCACGTGGTGCGCGCCGTGCCGGCGCGAAATCCCGTTCCTGCGCAAGCTCAACGCCGCGCGCGCGGCGCAGAACATCGAGGTGCTCGGCATCGCCGTCGATTTTCGCGAGAACGTGCTCGAGTACCTCAAGGAAGTCGAGATCGACTATCCCTTGCTGATCGGCGAGCAGGACGGGCTCGATGCGGCAGCCGCCTTCGGGCTCGGCGCGATGGGCTTCCCGTTCACCGTGTTCACCGACAACCAGGGCCGCATCGTCACGGCCTACCTCGGTGAGCTGCACCAGGCGCAGGCAGACCTGATCCTGGACGTCGTGGTGGCGGTCAACGCGGGCACGCTGACGCTCGAAGAAGGCCAGGCGCGCATCGCGACCGGGCTCAAGACGCTCGGTTAAAATCGGGGTCAGATTTATTTTCCGTTATTTCCTGCCAGGGAAAACAAATCTGACCCCGATTTTAGCTGCGCGAAGCAATAGCGCACGCCACCGAGCTCGGCAGGCGCCGTGTAAGCGGCCGTACCCGTGAGCGCGTAGCGCACCGGTTGGCGAAAGCCCGGCCCATCGAATACGAAGGTGTGAAACTCGCCGTTCTCACCGCACGTATCCACGCTCGCGGGCAAGTCCGCGAGAAATGCCTCGTCGTAGAGTCGGCCGCAGAACGTATCGTCGAGGAAACGGCTGTCGACGCAGACGACCACGGCGCGGAACCCGCGCCGCAGGACCTCGCGCGCGATCTCGGGGCGCGGCTCATGCCAGACCGGCAGGTAGCACTCGAGGCCGGCGCGTGCGCAGACCTTCTCTTCCCAGTCGCGGTGCGCCTGCAGGTCGATGTCGCCGAACACCGCGATCTCGAAACCGCGAGCCGCGAGGGTCGCGAGCGTCTCGATGAAGCGCGCTTCGTAGTCTCGCCACGAGGCGACCGGCGCCACCAGCTCAAGATCGAGGGCGCGGGCCTGTGCTTCCAGAAGGCTCAGCGGCACGCCATGCGAGCGATTGCGCTCGCCGCTCTCGTCGAGAACGTTGATCGCGGCGCGCACATCGAGCCCGGCGTCGCGCGCCCGCCAGAGGGCGAGGCAGGAATCCTTGCCGCCGCTGAATGACACCACCGCCGGCGCGCCGGCCATCGAGCGGCGCCGAGATCCCTCTCGCGAGCTCTCCGGCTTCACCTGGATCGAGCGGCGGGTCTAGCCGCCGACAGCCTTCATCGTTTGCACGCGGTCCTGGACCATCATCAGACGACTCATGCGCTGCAGCTCTTCCGAGGGCGTGTCGCTCGCGCTGCGCGTCATGCCCCACAGGTTACGAACCAGCTGCACCGGGGTCATGATGATTCCCCACGGGATCCCCCACCAGCCGAGCAGGAAGCTCTGCACGAAGCCGAGCGCCTGCTTCTTGACACCACACGACTTGCAGGAAATCTGCGGCTGGCTCTTCCACGAGGTGAGCAGGACGAACGACCAGACCGTGTGGCTGGTGAAGACGTCGTTCGGTCCGGGTCCTTCGCACTTGGGACACGATCCGCCGTGGACCTTCATCGCGTAGGACTGCACTTCCATGTCCGGAATCTGCGCGGCCATGTGTGCGACCGCGCCGCGCTCGTGACAGGTCCTGTTGCAAAAGCGCAGGTCGCCATCCCGGACGCCGCCCAACAGGATCGTCGTACCGCAAAACGCGCAAGAAGCCATTCATCCTCCCGAGTGTCGTTCAGGCCCAACGGTCATGCCCGCTTACGCCGGCGGCTCACCTTCTTTTTCTTGCTCCGCCGCCTGATTTTCGTGGGTGCGGGCTTGGCGTCGGGAAACTGCACTTCGATCGCCACGATGCTGTCGGCATACCGGGCAGCGAGCCTACCGAGAAAGGCGCTGAAGAGCTGCCACTCCTGTCCCGGTTTGCGCGGACTCAGGACCGCGCAACTGATCACGCCGTCGGCGACCGACCAGTTCATCCACCCGGGATAAGTAATGTGCTCGATCTTGCGGCCGCGCTTGAGCGCCTTGAACGTCCGCAATGTGCCGGCACGCATGGCTGAAATCAGCTGCCGTTGCAGATTTGCGCCCGGACGCTCGAAGATGTGAAAGCGAATCATTGGAACCCCTCCGCATCCCCGTCGGCGGGTGCTCTTATTGTCCCGACAGGATACTGACCGGCGGGTCCAGCGTATAGCGGCCCGGGTTAGCGCTTACAGCAGATGCGCGAGGGGATGCAGGACCCCCTCGAAGTGTCGCCGGTGGTCGCTCAGGTCGGACACGAAGCGAAACCCGCTGTACTCGAAGCCGGGCCCGACGGTGCATCCCACCAGGGAGTACTCGCCCGTACTGCGGGCGGCCTGCCAGGCGTCGGCGGCCACCACGGCGACGGAGTCGCGGCCGTCCGCGGGAGATCCGAGCTCGCGACGCGATAGCTGCTGCGTGCGTGGGTAGTAGATGCAAAGCTCGAGCGGCGCGCCCGCATAGAAATGCCAGGCCTCGTCGGCATCGACCACATGCCAGCGACTGACCTGATCCCGCTCCAACAGATAGTAGATGGTCGTGAGCGCTGCACGCTCGCCGCCCGGAGCCTGGACGGTGAGAGCAGACCGGTGAATCTGCCGATACCAGCCGCCCTCCGGATGCGGTGCCAGCCCGAGCTGCTCGATCAGGCGCTGCGCGGTGCTCATTCGCTCACCGCGTCGAACTCGGGTCGGTAACTCACTACGCCGGAACATCCCGCCAGCGCACCGGGCGAGAGCTCGGCCACGAGAAAAACCTCGACCGGCACCGGGATGGCGCATTCGAGTCCGAATCCACTCGCGGTCGCGAATCCGAACCGCTGGTAA
>DATFEQ010000041.1:0-24629 GCA_035250905.1 Steroidobacteraceae bacterium | reverse complement strand
AATAGCGCGGGAAATACACGATCCCGGCGGGGTCGCAGTCACCCCACTCGATCCTGAGATTGCGCTTGATGGTCAACATCCATCCTCCCCTATGGAAGCCTGGGCTTCCCGCGCTGCAGGCCGGCACCCCTCACGTGCCGGATCTACGCCGCATTCTCGATCAGTATCGCGATCCCCTGCCCTCCGCCGACGCAGGCTGAACCGATGCCGTAGCGCAATCCCTTGCGCTGGAGCTCGCGTGCCAGCGTCAACGTAATCCGAATGCCCGTCGCCGCGAGCGGATGGCCGATGGCGATCGCGCCGCCATTCACGTTCAGGCGCGACTCGTCGAGCCCGAGCTCACGCACGCAGGCGAGCACCTGGGCCGCGAACGCCTCGTTGATCTCCACCCGGTCGATATCCGCGAGCTTCAGCTGGGCGGCGTCGAGCAGCGCGCGAATCGCGACCACGGGTCCGATGCCCATGATTTCGGGCGGGACACCGGCGGTGGCCGCCGCGACGAGACGCGCCAACGGCTTGCGGCCGCGCCGCTTGGCATATTGGGACGAGCCCACGAGCACGGCAGCCGCTCCATCGACCAGCGCCGAGCTGTTGCCACCGGTCTGCACCCCGCCGAAGGCCGGCTTGATCCCCGCCAGGACCTCAATAGGTGACGGGCGGATGTGCGTGTCGGCGCTGACGGTCTTTTCCTTGCCGCGCAGCTTGATGCCGCGCGGCTTGAAGTCGCCGATGGAAAACATTTCATCCTGCAGTGCGCAGATCTCGCCGGCCAGGAACTCGCTGGCTTGCGCCTCGACGGCGCGCGCGAAGCTGCGGGCCGCAAAGCCATCGGCATCGGCCCGCGTAATTCCGTATTGGCGGGCCAGTCGTTCCGCCGTGCCCCCCATGGTGTCGTTGACCGCCGGGTCGAGGAGCGCCTCCCAGAGGAAGTCCTTGAATTCGACCTGGCCCATGCGAAAGCCGCTGCGGTGGGTGTAGGCGGCGACTGGATTGCGGCTCATCGACTCCGCGCCCACGCACAGCGCGAGGTCAGCGCGCCCGAGCGTGAGCGCATCCGCCGCCTGGCCGATCGCCTCGAAGCCCGTCCCACAAACCCGCTGCACCAGGTGCGCGGGCACCTCGGTGGGCACGCCGGCGTAAAGACCGATGTGGCGGGGCACGAGGTAGGCGTCGAAGCTCGCCTGCGCCACGGAGCCCGCGATCACCGTGCCGGTGTCGGTTGCGGGAATTCCTGAACGCGCAAAGGCTTCGCGCGCCACCTTGATGCCGAGATCGATCGGCGACACGAGCGCGAGCGACTGAACATAGTCCACGAATGGCGTGCGCACGCCGTCGAGCAACCACGCGTCGGGCCAGCGGGAGATGAGCGCGCGCGCAGATGCCGCGTTCATCGCGCAGCGCAACTCCGCGCGCATGCACAGGTGGAGCCTTGCAACGGCATGTTCTCTGTCTTAGTATCCGGCCCGAACCGGTTATATTATATAACGATTAGCGCGTCGAGTATCCGATAGCAGCGGTCTGCGACATTAGTAGTGTTCGAGAGGGGGCACGAACATGGCTCAGCTAGAAACGTTTTCCACGGCCGGCCTCGAGCCGCGCCGCAAGCTCGAATTCTGGAACGACGCGGCGTCCGACAGCTTCACGCCGAGAGTTTGCGATCCCACCGACATCCGCGCATTCTCCGGCTGTCTCACCCGCACCAAGATCGATGAAATCGGCGTCGCGGAAGTCTATTCCGAGGCGCAGATCGTGCGGCATGCGCGCGCCCACGTGGCGCGCACACGCGAATCGATGTTCTTCCTGCACATGCAGCTCGAGGGTGAAAGCATCAACCGCCAGGACGGCCGCGAGGCGCGGCTGGGACCCGGCGACTTCACGCTGTGCGATAACACGCGCCCCTACGAGTTGCTGTTCCAGGACTCCAATACGATGTTCGTGCTGGGCATCCCGGATGCCGTGATGCGCCGTCACCTCGCCTGCCCCGAGCGCGTGGTCGCGGTGCCGATGTCGGGCAGCGCCGGGCTGAGCGGGCTGCTGTCGAACTTCCTGCGCGATTTCTGGCGCCAGTGTCGTAACGGTCTCGATGCGAGCGTCGAGCCGCGGGTGACGCACGCCATCCTCGACCTCGTGGCGAGCGCGTACTCCTTGCTGCCACAAGCGCAGTCGGACCGCTCTTCGCTCGCGACCGCGCATCGGCTGCGCATCGTCAGCTACATCGAAGCTCATCTCGGCGATCCCGATCTCACCCCGGCGCGCGTCGCGGAAGCCTGCAAGATGACGACGCGCTATCTGCATCATCTTTTCTCCAACGAAGTCGAAACGGTCGCGCGCTACATCCTGCGCCGGCGTCTCGAGGAGTGCTCGCGCGCGCTGGCGGTCCCCTCGCAGCGCGGGCGCACAGTGACGGCCATTGCGTTCGACTACGGGTTCAACAGCCCGACGCACTTCGGCCGCGTATTCCGCTCCCGCTACGGAGTCACCCCGCGCGAGTACCGGCGCGGCGAACGTCCCGGCGGCTGAGCCTGCGGACGCGGCGGCCAATCGCCTAAGCCTCGCTCACGAACTTGGTTACGAGGCAGGCCTCGAGTCCCTCGATGCCCTCCTCGGAGCCATGCCCGCTCTCCTTCACGCCACCAAATGGTGATTCGGGCACGGAGATCGCATAGCTGTTGATGCCGACCATCCCGGCCTCGATCTGCTCGCCCACCAGGTTGACCGTGCGCGAGGAGCGGGTGAAGGCGAAGGCGGCCAGTCCGTAAGGCAGCCGATTCGCCTGTTGCATCACGGCGTCGAAGTCGGAGAACGGATTGATGAGCGCGACAGGGCCGAACGGCTCCTCGTTCATGATGCGGGCGTCATTACCCACCTGCGAGAGCACCGTCGGCTGCCAGAAATAGCCGTGGGTGCCGAGCCGTGAACCACCGGTGTGAAAGCGGGCGCCACGCTCGCGCGCGTCGCCGAGCAAGGTCTCCATCGCCTCGATGCGCCGCGAGTGGGCGAGCGGCCCCATCTGTGTGCCTTCCTCGAGACCATCGCCGACGCGCAGCGCGCCCGCACGCTTCGCAAAACCTTCCACGAAGCGGTCATGGATGCTTTCATGCACATAGAACCGCGTGGGCGACACGCACACCTGGCCGGCGTTGCGATACTTCGCCACGATCGACTGGTCGAGCACCTGATCGACATCGACGTCATCGAACACCAATACGGGGGCGTGACCGCCCAGCTCCATCGTGGTGCGCTTCATGCCCTCGGCCGCGAGCTTGGTGAGTTGCTTGCCCACCGCGATCGACCCGGTGAAGGAGATGGCGCGAATGACCGGCGAGGCCAGCAGATAGGAAGAAATCTCCGCCGGCACCCCGAACACGACCGACAACACGCCGGGTGGCAATCCGGCGTCGACCAGGGCGCGCGCGACTTCGAGCGCCGAGGCGGGCGCTTCCTCGGCCGGTTTGAGGATGCAGGGACATCCCGCGCCGAGCGCGGCGCCGATCTTGCGCGCGGGATTGCCAATCGGAAAATTCCAGGGCGCGAAGGCCGCCACCGGCCCCACGGGTTCTTTGAGCACCGTCATGCGCACACCTGAGGCGCGTTGCGGCAGCACGCGGCCGTACGCGCGCCGCCCTTCTTCCGCATACCACTCTAAAATGTCGGCTGACAGGGCGACTTCCCACCGCGTCTCGGCGAGCGTCTTGCCCTCCTCCTGGGTGGCGAGCCGCGCGATCGTCTCGGTGCGCTCGCGCATGAGCTCCGCCGCACGACGCAGGATGCGTCCACGCTCGTGCGGTGCCTTCGCCCGCCACATCGGGAAGCTGCGTTGCGCGGCCTCCAGTGCCCGGTCGAGATCCGCGTTCGATGCCACCGGCAGTTCGCCGAGCGTGACACCCGTCGCCGGATTGATCACCGCTCGCGTGGCGCGCTGACCGCGCGCGACCCACTCGCCGCCGATGAAGAGCTTCAGGTCCGCATGTCCGGCTGCCACGTGCTTCCCCCGCCGCTATGTTCTCAGTGAGAGCCTGCGGCCGGCACCCAGTTGCCGTGCACACCCACGCGCAGCCGCAACGGCACCTGGACACGCGCGATGGGACCCTTGTCGAGGTGCTCGGCCTCGACCACGAACGCCTCGGTCTCGTTCCGGTCGTGCCGATCGACGAGGAACAACAGGTAGCCTTCGTGACCCGCAACCGCTGACGGAATGTGCGCGTGCTCCTGCACCGTGGAGTGCGGGTCCATCGGCAGGCGCTTGAGCTTCCCGGTGTTGATCTCGAGACGCAGGATCGTGTTGAAGCCCGCACCCACCGGGCCCGCGACATGCGGTGGCGCCACGGTCGGGTCGAATGTCTGGTAGTAACCGACGTCGTAGGCCTTGATGAGATCCTTGGCCGCCGTGCGTGGCATGTCGCCACTCGGGCCGAGCGCGTGCTCTTCCCATTGGTCACCGGGCTTGCGCATATCGAACGTCCAGCGCACGTACTGGCCCATCATTTCCTCGGGCCGAATCTGGATACCGGTCGCCTCGCGGATGAAACCGAAGGGCACGACCTTGGCGTAGCCGAAATCGAGATGGACGCGACCGCCCTCCGAGTGAGCGTTCATGTAATGGAAAGCGGAACGCGGCGGCCCGCGGAACCAGCGCAGGTCCTTGACCGTGCCCTCGCGCGGCATGATGCCGATGAAACTGTCCTTCTCGGGCTCCCAGATCCAGTGCACGCCGCCCGCCTTGATCCGTGCCAGGTCAGCGGTGATGGGAAAAACCGGGAAGATGGCGTACTCCTCGGTGAGCGCAAAGTCGTGCATCAGGGCGCAGTAGGGAACCTGGAACCAGTCCTCGCGCCGGAGCTCGCCGTGCTTGTCGACCACACAGTAGGCCACGTCGCGGGTCGCGAGACCGCTCGCCTCGTAGCCAAAGAAATGCAGCTCGCCGCTCCGAGGATCGAGGCGCGGGTGCGCGGTCATCGTCTGGCTGCGCAGCTTCCCGCCGTAGTCCCACTCGCCGCGGGTGTCGAGCGTGTGCGGATCGAGCTCCATCGCGCGACCATCCTCCTTGAGTGCCAGGAGCTTGCCGGCGTGAAAGACGGGCGTGGTGTTGTACACGCAGCGGTTCTTGCCGCGCACGCTCGGGTCATCCGTGTAGGGATTGCGATAGAGCCCGTGCAGTGAGCGACGTGCCTGGCGCTCGTTGTTGAAACGCTCGCTGCGAATGTAGCGCTGCTTGAAGTCCGCGTGTCCGTTCTCGAAGCGCAGCATCCGCACCATGCCGTCGCCGCTGAGATAGGTATCGTGTCCCAGCAGCGGCGGGTACTGCGGATCCGGAACGCTCTGGTACCACGAACCGTTGATCTCCTGCGGGAGCTTGCCTTCGATCACCAGGTCGTAAACGTCGCATTCGACGCGCGAGGGCGCGTTGTAGCCGATGAAATCCATCGACTTGGGAAATGGCGTGGTCATGGCTTCTTACCCGTCACGGGATGTGCGTAGTGAAAGTCGACGTTGCGCGTCTCCGGCCAGAACTTGGGCGTCTCCGCCATCAATTCATCGGGCCCGATGGGACTCTCCGGATAGGTCTTGTCGAGCGGCTTGAGGTGCGGCTGGTCGTGCGCCCAGCCCTTCTCGTAATCGGCCTGCCACAGCATGTTGTAGTTGAGCACCTGGATCTTCCACACGCCGTCTTCCTTGACGTAAGAATTCTCGTAGATCCCCGCCTCCCAGCATTGCGCCGGAAAGTTCGGGATGCGCTCGGTCTTGCTGTCGTGCTGGCCGGCCGCCATGAGGGCGCGGAAACGGCCCTTCGCCGTGAGACCATCGGGCGCCACGTCCACGATGTCCTGCATCTGCACGTGATCGAGCAGGAAGCCGGGGATGGGGCCGTTGTGTCCCTTGGTGAAGTAGTTGCGGAACCAGTCGCAATACAGGCGCCGTACGCCCGCCTTCCCCTTGTAGATGCCATTGAGGAAGTGGATGCGCGAATTCTCGGCGAACAGATCGACCGCCTCGTCGTAGAGACACTTGTCGATGTAGTAACCGTACTTGTAGTGAAGCGTGCGGATCGCGTGTACGTCCTGGAGGTTGCGCACCCGGCGCTGGAGCTCGGCAACCTGCTCGGTGAGCGCACGAACCTTGTCTTCATCCGCCATGGGTCTTCTCCTGGCGCGCAAGCGCGTCGAAATCGTCTTCGGGAGTCAGGTAGCGCCCCGACAGGGCATCGTAGCGCCCCGAGGCGAGTTTCACGCACATGGTCGCGCAGCGCGCCAGCCCCTCGTTGGGATCGTCCTGCGCCTTGATCTGCTTGAGGCTCTCCAGCATGTGCGGCACCCAGCGTTGCGCGTCCGGCGAGGCCATCGTGTCCTCGGCCATATCGGTGATCACGGTGCCCGGTTCGATGGCAAACGCCCTTACACCGTGTGACCTGCCTTCGGCCGCCAAGTGCTGTGCGAAGCGAATCTGGGTCGATTTCCCTACGCAATAGGCGGACAAGCTCGGCGCGACTTCCACGCCACCGCGGCTCGCCACGATGATGATGCGACCGCCGCCGCGGGCTTGCATTGCCGGCAGCACCGCGCTCGCGAACAGGAGCGGTGCGCGCAGGTGCACCGCCTGCGATGCCCACCAGACGTCCGGATCGACTACGCCGATGGGACCGAACGGACCGGGCAGGCCGGCGTTGCTTAGGAGGAGCGTGACTGGACCGAACGCTTCAGTCGCGGCTTGCACGACGCGCGCGACATCCTCGCGGCGCGTCACGTCTCCGGGAATCGCGAGGGCGCGACCCCCCGCAGACTTGATCTCGGCTACGGTGCTGTCGATCTGCGCTCGCGTGCGCGCGGTCACGGTGACCGCGGCACCCTCCGCCGCGAACCTGAGCGCGATCGCCCGGCCGAAGCCCCGCCCGGCACCGGTGACGATTGCGGTCGCGCCGTTCAGTTCGCCGGCCATTGCACGCGCCGCTGACTCCCGCCCTCATTTCCACCAGCGCCCGGTGACCGGGTGCGGGTAGTGGAACGGCACGACACTGGTATCCGGCCAAAGCACCGGCTTCGGATCCGTGATCAACTCATCGGGACCGGTGGGATTGGCGGGATAGGTCTCCGACGCGAACGGGCTGTAACGGGCCGGCGTGTGCGCCCATCCGGTTTCATAGGGGCCGTGCCACGCGGGGTTGTAGTTGAGCACCTTGATCTTCCACACGCCATTGTCCTTGACGTACTCGTTCTCGTAGACACCGCCTTCCCACCACTGCCTCGGCAGCGTGCCCGCTCCGCCCTCACGCGACTCGTGGCTGCCGGCTTGCATCATCGAGCGCGCACGGGCCTTCGCGGTCTTGCGATCGGGCGCGACGTCGACGATATCCTGAAGCTGCGGATGATCGAGGAGGAAGCCGTACACCGGACCATTCTTGCCGCCGGTGAAGCGCTTGCCGAAATAGTCGACGTAGAGCCTCTTCACGCCAGCCTTGCCCTTGTAGCGGCCGCCCATGAAGCGCACTTCGCCATCGTCAGCGAACAGGTCCACCGTTTCGTGGTAGAGACACTTGTCGATGTAGTAGCCATAGGCGTGCTGCAGGCGCCGAATGGCGTGGATGTCTTCCAGGATGCCGACCTGTTGGGTGAGCTGCTCGACGCTTTTCTGCAGCGCCTGGATCTGCTCGGCAGGTGTCATTCGAATCTCCTCAGGTTTCGCTGCGACGCAGTGGGCCCGGTGGTACGGGGCCCATTGGATGCCCTATCTGGCCGAAATGCACCGCGCCGAACTCGACCGAGACCGAAACAACACTCGATGCGGAGCGCAATTGAATTCTCGGCCGTTATGCCATCATCCGGCGGTCGCAACCGGACCCTGCGCGGGCCTGCCAGAGGCTTGATTCATGAGCAAATCGGGCTCTGTCGCCCCAGCGCCTTATCAGCGGATTGCCACCGAAGAGGCCTGGGGTCCACCGGAGATGTTCGAGCGCTACCGCCGGATGCTGGCCGACAAGAGCGTCGACGATCCGGGCTTCAACAGCATGTGGGGCTTCTACCTGCTGGGCGGGAGCGAGCGCGCGACGCAGATCGTCGAGCGCCTTCAGGACACCGGCGAGCGTCGCATCCACGACATGGACGCGACCGGCATCGCGAAGCAGATCATGTCGCTCACCTCCCCCGGCGTTCAGGTCTTCGACGCGGCGACCGCTGTCGCGCTCGCGGCGTCGAGCAACGACCAACTCGCGGAAGCGATTCGCCGCTATCCGGATCGCTTGACGGGGCTCGCCGCGGTGGCGCCCCAGGATCCCGCGGCGGCCGCGAAAGAGCTCGAGCGCGGTGTGCGCAAGCTGGGACTCAAGGGCGCGATCATCAACTCACACACGCTCGGCGCCTACCTGGACGAGCCGAGATTCTGGGAGATCTTCGCCGCCGCCGAGGCGCTCGGCGTGCCGATCTACATACATCCCAACACGCCCTCGAAGGGGCTGATCGCGCCACTGCTCGCGCGCGGGCTCGACGGGGCGATCTACGGCTTCGCGGTGGATACCGGCATGCACCTGCTCGGAATCATCACCAGCGGCGTGTTCGATCGCTTTCCGAAGCTCAGGATCGTCGTGGGCCACCTCGGTGAGGCGCTGCCCTTCTGGTTGTTCCGTATCGACTACATGCATCGCGCCTCCGTGGTCGCCAAGCGTTATGCGTGCATGAAGCCGCTCCAGCGCAAGCCGAGCGACTACATGCGCGAGAACGTCTACATCACGACCAGCGGCGTCGCCTGGCCACCCGCGATCGTGTTCTGCCAGTCGGTGCTCGGGATGGATCGCGTGCTCTACGCCATGGACTATCCCTACCAGTTCGTCGCCGAGGAGGTCACCGCCACCGACAACGTCCCGATCAGCGACGCCGACAAGAAGAAGCTCTTCCAACTCAACGCCGAGACCGTGTTCGCGCTCTAGCTGCGCACGAATCCGAATGCCCAGGTGACCTGTACATGGCGAGGACCCTCACCGAACCGCCCGCCGCGCGCCGCGCCATCGACGCCCTGCTCGAGAATTACTCGTTCGAGGTCACGGCCAGGGACCTCCGCGCGCTCGAAGACGCTGCCGAAGCGATCCCGCAAGGCACGAAGATCGCTATCACGTTCCTGCCCAACGAGGACTTTCCCGCGCGCGTCGTGATGGCGGTCAAGCTGCGCCAGCTGGGCTTCATCCCGGTGCCGCACATCTCCGCGCGACGGCTGAAGTCGCAGGCCGAGCTCGAATCATTCCTCGAAGCGCTCCAACGCGAAGCGGCGATCGATCGCGCCTTCGTGATCGCGGGCGATCCGCCGCAGCCGCAGGGGCCCTACGAAGATGCGCTCGCGGTCATCCGCACCGGGCTGCTCGCCAGGTACGGCATCCGCATGGTCGGCATTTCGGGCTATCCCGAAGGCCACTCGGACATCGGCAACGAGAAACTGTGGCAGGCGAGGCGCGACAAGCTGGCGGCCATCGAAGGCCAGGGACACGACTTTGCGATCGTGACCCAGTTCGGCTTCGACGCCGGGCCGATCCTTCGCTGGCTCGAGGAGATGCGCAAGAGCGGCGTGCGCTCGCTCATTCGCGTCGGTGTCCCCGGCCCCGCGAGCGTACAGACCCTGTTGCGCTTCGCCGCCCGCTGCGGGGTCGGCGCATCCGCCAAGGTGATGAGCAAATACGGCGTATCGATCACCAAGCTGCTGACCACGGCAGGACCGGACGCGCTCATCAAGGACCTTGCACGCGGGTTCGATCCTGCAAAGCACGGCGATATGCGCCTGCACTTCTATCCGTTCGGCGGTCTCAAGGCGACGGCGGAGTGGGTGCGCGACTTCCGTCGCGCACAGCAGGAAGGGTCAGCCTAGCCGGCACGCCGCGCTGGTCACGCCGGAAGCCAGGCGTCGATCACAGCGCAGCGCTTTTCCTCGCGAACAGCTCGCAACGCGCGCTCGAGCGCCGGCTCGACTTCGTCGGGCCGGCGCACGATTTCCGCGTGCGCGCCGCCCGCTGCGGCGGCGATGCCGCCGTAGTCGGGCGGCGGGTCGAAGCTCGTGCCGATATCCTCGGTGCGGCTCGTATGACCCTGCGGATGCACCGACAGGGTCGAGAAGCGCGGCGCTTTCCAGCCACGGTTGTTGTAGATCACCTGCAGGAACGGCGTTTCGTAGCGGCGCGCCATCCAGTGAACGGTCGAAGGCACCGAAAACATGTAACACCCGTCGCCCATCAACCCCGCCACCAGCGCATCGGGCCGCGCGAGCTTGACTCCCACGGCAGCGCCGCCCGCCCAGCCGAGCGATCCGCCGCCACTATTGAAGAGCGTGCCGGATCGGCTGCGACCGGCGTGATTGGAAATGGTCGGAAAATGAGTCACACCCTCACTGATGACAATCGCGTCAGGCCCGATCGCGCGGCGCACACAAGCCGTGAGGTATTCCCCTGTGAGCTCGTCGCCACGCGGCTCTTCACGGCGCGCAAGCTCAGCCTTGCGTGCATCGTGCTGTTTCGCGTAGTGCGCGCGGCTGGCGGATACGCGCCGCTCGTCGAGCTCGAGCGCAGCGAGCGCCGCATTGATCTGGCCGAGCGCGGTCGCGGCATCCGCGCGGTGAACGTGGTGCGCACCCACGTACCACAGGGGCATTTGCTGCTTGAGCGGGTCGACATCGATGTGAATGATTCTGGCTTCAGGCGCGGGACGATTGGCCGTGGGAATCCACGGTACGTCACTGTCGACGATCAGGATCACATCCGCCTGCGCGAGCGCCGGATTCTGGCGTTGCTCGTTCCATTGACTGCCCTGGTAGCAGGGATTGTCCGTTGGAAAATTCACATAACACGGTACTGACTCCAGGACCCCGGCACCGATACGCGTGCAGAGGCGCACCAGCTCCTCCACCGCGGCGACATTGCGTCCGGCGTACGAGGTGACCACGAGTGGCCGGCGCGCGCCGGCCAGCTCGCGCGCGATCAGCTCCGCATCCGCATGGGCCAGAGCGCCGGCCGCGATCGGCGGCCAACGGCCGCGATCGATGGCCACCGGCTTGATCTCCTGTTCCATCACTTCGCGCGCCGCCATGAGATACACCGGTCCCTTGGGGTCGCTATACGCGAACTGCAGCGCGCGATTCACCACCTGCTTGACGTTGGCGCCCGAGCGGATCTCGCCGTCATAGCGCATGTAACCGCGCACCAGGCCGCGCTGGTCGAACACGTCCTGTATCCAGTGAATGAACTCGTTGCGGCTGCCGCGTGCCTCGCCCTCCTGCGTCGCGGGCGAAGTCCCGGCAAAAATGAGCACCGGCACGCGGCCCTTGGCGGCGTTGTGGATCGCTCCGCCCAGGGATTGCGTGCCGCATTCGACGTGCACCACCACCGCCTGGGCGCGGCCGCTGGCTTGCGCAAATCCATGAGCCGCGCTCAAGGCCACCATCTCGTGCGGGCACGTGATGACTTTCGGAAGCGCTCGCCCGCTCGCCGCCGCGGCCGCCTGCGCCTCGATGAGCGCCGTATGGTCGCTCCCGAGATTGGCGAAGAGATACTCGACGCCCGCCTCCTGCAGCGCTTCGAGGAAAGCCATGCCGGCGGTGTACATGGCGGCAGGATAACTCACAGCGCGTAGCCGGCCTCGGCCTGGCGGACGCTGCGGGCGTACGGCTTGAGGCCCAGCCAGAAGGTCAGGATCGCGATCGGTCCGAGCAGCGCGCTGGTCGCGGCCATCGAGTAGCGCAGCATCGATTCGTCACCGAACACGAAGTCGGTGAAGGATGCGACCACCGTGCCGCCGAGGCCAAAGCCGATGACATTGAATATCAGCAGGAACAACGCGGTCACCTGCCCGCGCATCTGGTTGGGCGTGATGATCTGCAGCGCCGCGTTGAAGGGTCCCGGCGTCAACATCCCGGCATAGAAGTTGAACACGATGCACGCCATGGAAAGCTCCGGCGTGGGCATGAAGGCAAACGCGAGGTTGCCCGGCAGGATGAGGATCGAGGCGATGAACGTCACGCGCATGTTGGCGTCGTGGAAGCCGCGCTTCGCGTACCACTCCGCCAGCCGGCTGCCGAGGATCAGTGCGAACGGCCCGCCCACGACGATCGCCGTGCCGAACACCTTGGTGAACTGCGGCGCGCTCCACCCGTAGGTGCGCTCGAAGAACGCCGGGTACCACACCTGGTGACCGAAGGCGAGCACCGTGGTGATCGCCACGCCGAGGAACATGGGGATGTAGGTCGGTCCGTTGCGCTGCAGGAAGTGCCACACGTCGCGAAGCGGAATCGAGCGGGGCGCCATCTGCTGATTCCCGGCGACCCGCACCAGGCCGCGCCGAATCGGCTCCTTCACCGTCATCATCAACGCCGCGACGACCAGTCCCGGGATTCCCACCAGGATGAAGGTCAACTGCCAGTCGTGCAGCAGGCCGATGCCGGGCAGCTCGACCGGTGGCCAGGATGCGATCCAGACAATCGCCGCGCCGCCTGCGAGCAGGGCCAGCCCCTGACCTGCAATGAAGCCGAAGTTCAGCACGGCGATGGCGCGCGGCAGCTTCTTCGGCGGAAAAAGATCCGCCATCATCGAAAAGGTCGTCGGTCCGCTGCAGGCTTCGCCCGCGCCCACGCCGATCCGCGCCAGGAACAGGTGCCAGAAGTTCTGCGCGAAGCCGCAGAGCGTCGTCGCCACGCCCCAGGCCGTGATCCCGCACGCCAGGATCGTGCGGCGGGTCTTGTAATCCACCATGCGCGCGATCGGCAGGCCCAGGAGCAGGTACAGCAGGACGAACGCGAACCCGGTGACGAGACTGATCTCGAAGTCGGACAGGTGCAGGTCGCGCTTGATCGGCCCGACCAGGAGACTCACGATGCCCCGGTCGAGGAAATTGATCATCAGCGACAGCGCAAAGATCGTGACGGCATACCAGGCCTGTCGCGGGGCCGGCCAGGGTTGTTCGTTCACTTCCTGTCCCTCATGACCGTCATCTCGATCCTCAGGTCAGTCCTCCCGCTCAGAACATGGTGTTCTCGTTGGCCGACTTCTCCGGGACGGGCTGCACGACGTCCCAGTGCTCCACGACCTTGCCGTTCTCGACACGGAAGATGTCCACCACCGCGAGTCCCCGGTCGGTCTCGCTCGACTTCGCGTGCACGTGCAGCCACACGAGGTCGCCTTCTGCGACGGCACGCTTGATTTCGCTGCGCGCGGTCGGGTTCTTGGCGAAATAGGGCTCCATGAAATTGATCAGGGCCTCGGTACCGTTCGGTGCCAGCGGGTTGTGCTGGATGTAGCGGTCGCCGACGTACTTGGCGAGCGCTTCGCGCACTTTGTGCTGCTGGAAGATCATGTTGTAGAACTCGATGACCATCGCCTTGTTCTTCGCGGCGACATCGTATTCTTCGTGCGCACTCGCAGTGACGCACGCGCTCATCGCAAAGGCCGCGCCCAGGATCAGAATTCGCCTCGCGTTCATGCTGCAACTCCCCTGCTGGTGAAGTGATGAATCAAACCCCGTGCCCACAGCTGCGCTCAGGTCCATGCCCGGGCGCGTACGACGCTTTCCCCGTAGGGCTTCATGCCCCGCCAGATCACGAACGCCGCGACCGGACCGAGGATGGCCGCGGTCAGCGACAGCGAGTACGGCAGGAGACGCTCGGCGCCGAATAGTTGATCCGTGAGCAGCGCGACGAACGTCGGTCCGAGCCCGAAGCCTATCAGATTGAATACTGCGAGAAAGAGCGCGGTGATCTGGCCGCGCATCGGGTTGGGCGTGATCACCTGCAATGCCGCGTTCTGCGGCCCCGGACCGAACGACCCGATGAAGGTATTCAGGGCCATGACCGCCAGCGCCAAAGCCGCGGTCGGCATGAGCGGGAAGAGAACGGATGTGGGAATCAGGGCGATGCTCGCGAAGAGTACGACTCGCAGGTTGGCGTCGGCATAGCCACGGCGTGCAAGCCGCTCCGCCAGCGCTCCGCCGCACAACAAGCCAAGCGGCGCGACGGTGAAGAGTATGAGTCCCAGCGCCAGCCCGATGTCGCCGATCGGCCAGCCGAACTTGCGGATCATGAACTCCGGCACCCAGACGCTCGTGCCGAATCCGAGCAACGCCTTGAGACCGGTGCCGAGAAACAGCGGGCCATAGGTGTGGCGGTTGTCGTGCAGGAAATTGACGATCTCAGGCACCGGCACGGCCTTGCGCGCAGTACCCGGGTGTTGCATGAAGCCGCGCCGCGCCGGCTCGCGAATCGTCGTCACGAGCGCCGCCACCAGCAACCCCGGCAGTCCCACGATGATGAATGCCAGCTGCCAGGGCCTGAGCGTGCCGAGCAGTGGCAGCGTCACGTCGGCACGCGTCATGACCATCTGGATCACGGTGCCGCCAATGATGAGCGCCAGCCCGGAGCCGAACATGAAGCCGAAATTGAGCACCGCGATGGCCTTGGGGAGCTTGTCGCGCGGGAACAGGTCGCTCAGCATCGAGTAGGTCGCAGGCCCGTTGCACGACTCGCCCACGCCGACGCCGACGCGCGCCGCGAACAACTGCCAGAAGTTATTGGCGAGACCACAGAGCGCCGTCATCAGGCTCCAGCTCGCGACGCCCACACCGATAATGAGCCGCCGGCTGTAGGAGTCGACCAGCCGCGAAATGGGAATGCCCATGAGCACGTAGAAACTCACGAACGCGAAACCGATCAGTACGCTGATCTCGGTGTCGCTCAGTGCGAGATCGCGTTTGATCGGCCCCACCAGCAACGTCATGATCTGACGGTCGAGGAAGTTGAACATGAGCGCGATCGCGAACACGCCCACCGCGTACCAGGCGTGCGTGCGATCGGGCCACGGGCGCTCGCTGGCGCTCATGCTGTTGCCGGTATCGACGTCGACCAGTGCCATCTCAAATCCAGGCGCGTGAGCGCACCACGCTTCGTCCGTAGGGCCTGAGCCCATACCAGGACACGAGCGCGGCTATGGGTCCGAGCACCACGGCGGACGTAACGAGTGAATAACGCAAGTCCCCCTCGTCGGCGAACAGATAGTCCGTCATTAGTGCCACGAAGAGCGGACCCAGGGCATAGCCCACCACATTGAAGACGAACTGGTAGGCCGCGCGCACCTGCCCGCGCATCTCATTCGGCGTGACGATCTGTAGCGCAGCGTTGCCCGGCGCGACGCCGAGCATCGCCAGGAACAGGTTGAGACCGCTCACAGCCAGCGCCGCCTCGGCCGTCGGCATCAACGGGAAGAGGATGGACGTGGGGATCACCGCGATCGTGGCGATCAACACGACTCGCATGTTGGCGTCCTCGTAACCCCGCTTCGCGAACCGCTCGGCCAGCCAGCTGCCGGCCAGCAAGCCGAGTGGTGAGACGATCAGCAACAGCAGTCCCTGCGTGTAACCGACTTGCGGAATCGACCAGCCGTACGTGCGCATGAAGAAGGCGGACGTCCACTGTCCAGCGCCGAACGACAGGAACACCTTGATGCCCATCGCGAGGAAGATCGGACCGAAAGTGGCGCCGTCTGCGCGCAGGAAATTCCAGATGTCCTTGACCGGCACGCTCTTCGGTCTCGATTCCGGCGCAGCAGCCGCCGTCATGCGCCCCCGACGCGGCGGTTCGTGCACGGTCGCCATTACCGCGGCGACCAGCAAGCCCGGTAATCCCACCGCAAAGAACACGACCTGCCACGGCCGGATTTCGCCCACGACCGGCAATACGATCTGCGGCAACCCTTCGACCGCCTGCACGACTGCGCCGCCCACGATCAGCGCCAGCCCGGTCCCGTACATGTACCCCATGCTGTTGATCGCAAATGCGCGCGGGAGTTGGCGCGGTGGGAACGAATCCGTGAGCACGGAGAACGTCGCCGGCGCGAACGAGGACTCGCCCGCGCCCACGCCCACTCGCGCCCAGAACAGCTGCCAGTAGCTCTGTGCGAGCCCGCAGAGCGCCGTCATCACGCTCCAGAACGCGATGCCGATGCCAATGATCAGGCGGCGGCTGCTGCGATCCGCGAGCCGCGCGATCGGTAGACCGAGGAACGCGTAGAAGAACACGAAGGCGAACCCGGTGATCAAGCTCATCTGCGTGTCGCTGAGCTTCAGATCCGCCTTGATCGGCTCGATCAGCAGCTGCATCACGCTGCGATCGATGGTCGCGAACAGCAACGCGACCGTGAGCACGGCGAGCGCGTACCATGCGCGCCGCGGCGAGGGCCAGCCCTCCTCCGCTCGCTCCGCGGGAGCGCCTGCAATTGCCGTCGACTCGCGCACCATGATTCGCTCAACCAAAAGAAAGGCGCGCCGGGTAGCCGGGCGCGCCTTGTTCTTTCCGGATCAGGGCGCGCCGGGCGCGCCCGATCCCGTTCGCATCACTTGAAGTTTCGCGTGAACTGGACGTACCACTCCTGTGGACGTCCCGGCTGACCCTCGGTCGTCGGCTGACCGAACGGACTGAGATCAAAGATGTTGAGGAGGTATTCCTCGTCCGTGGCGTTGTTGAGACCCAGGGCGATTTGCCACGCCTGGTCCGGGCTGGCCCAGTCCACCCGCGCATTCACGAGCTCATAGCCGTCCGCGCACGCCAGCCTGCTGATGGTGCTCGAGCAGATCTCTGTCTGGCCGTAGACGTCGACACGCGGCGTGACGGTCGAGCCACCGCCCGTGCCGAACGCATACGACATCGCGACGTTCCAGTTCTGCTCCGGCACATAGATCGGCAGATCGTTGATGACCGGTGCCGCGGCCGGACCGAAGGCTTCCGTCGGATTGTCGATGTCGTCCGACTTCCAGCCGGTGTACCCATAGATGGCGCTGATGGTCAGCGCCTCGACCGGCCTGAAGGTCATCTCCACTTCAGCACCCGTTACCTCGCCCGGAAAGTTCTCATAGCGCGTCAGCGACGTCGTAACGTCACAGGCATTGCCGAGCGAATCGATGGCGCCCGGATTGTTTGGATCAGCCGGAGGAAGGTACGTAGGCGGCGGGTTCGGATTGACGATGCACTCGACGCCGCCGACCGGGAGGATGCGCTGGTTGTAGTCGATGTAGAAGCCAGCGAGATTCAGGCGCAGTCTGCGGTCGAAGAAGTCGCCCTTGATGCCGAGCTCATACGAAGTCGCCTCTTCTCCGTCCACCTGCACAAATTGCGTGTACTGGAAGGGGCGCGGATTGAACGCCTGCGGCCGATAACCGGTGGCGGCAGAACCGTACGCCAGCACGGTGTCGGTGAACTTGAAGTCGATTCCCGCCTTCCAGTCCGTGCGCGACTCGTCGGTGGCCAACTGGGCCTGCACGATCGAGTTGTCGAAGTCCTCGTCCTTCTTGTCGGTGGAGTAGCGCCCGCCGACCGTGAGTGCGAGCCGGTCCGTTACATCCCAGACGAAGTGCGCAAAGGCGGACGTATTTTCGGACTTGGTGATATTCAACGCATTCACCAGGAACCTGTTGGTGGTTTCAATCGCGCCACCGGCAACGTCAGGCGGCAGTCCGACCACGATTGCCAGGATGCCGTAGGTGATCGGGGGCAGGCTGACCGTCTGAGCCGTTGCAAACTCGCCGTCGTAGTAGAAGCCACCGACGGTCCAGTCGATCGAATCCGCCAACCTTCCGCTGAAACGCAGTTCGGCAGTAGTCGACTCGACGTCGGAGTGCTGATCGACCGTCTGTTCATTCAGCGGCCCGCCATCAGCATCGGTCGCAAAGTTACTTTCGAATTCACGATACGACCCGATCAACTCGACCAGCACGTTCTCGCCGACGTTCCACTCCATCTTGGCGGAGACACCCTGCTGCTCCAGGGCCGTCTGCGGCTTGAAGGTCAGTCCGCTGCGTGGATCGCTGTAGCTCGCGTATGTCGTGTACGGATCGTTGGTCAAGAAACGCTCGTCGAAGGGAACACCGTAGTTGGCGACCACATAGTCCTGGTTCCAGGCACCGAAGAACCCGGTGAGAGGGCTCAGCGCGATCAGCGAATCCGCACGTGCTTCGGAGGTATCGTTCTGGTAATCGCCGGTGAACAGGAACTCGAGGTCCTCGTTGGCCACAGCGCGTAGAGAGACGCGGCCGCCCACCACGTCCTCGCCACCCTGCGTGCCGACCTTGCAGCCCTTCAGCCGGTTGGGGATCGCCGAGGGAATGCTGCCGGCCAAAGCTGGATTCGCACACGCGAAGTCGAGCACGTCCTGATAGCCCTCGCGTTCCTTCGACACGCCGGTCACGCGGGCAAACACATTCTCGGAAAGGGAGAAATCATACGTGCCGCGCACATCGATGCGATCGTAGTCGCCGTACGTGACCTGAATGGATCCGGTGTCGTCGCCCTGCGGCTTCTTGCTCACGTAGCGGATGGCGCCGCCAATGGCGCCGCGGCCGAACAGAGTGCCCTGTGGACCGCGCAAGACTTCGACGCGCTCCAGGTCCATCAGATCGATCGCTGAGCCCATCGTAAATGGGTGCAGCACGTCATCGAAATAGATGCCAACGCCTGGCTCGAATTCCGGCAGGAAATCGTACTGACCGATGCCGCGGATGAACGCACTCATCGTGTTGCCGAACGCCGCCTGGGTCTGCCTGAACGAAGCGTTCGGCACTGTGTAGGCAATCTCGTACCCGGTGGTGAAGCCACGCACCTGGATGTCCTCGGCCGTGATCGCCGTGATGGCGATGGGCGTTTCCTGCAACTTCTCTTCGCGATATCGCGCGGTGACGACCACCTCCTCGAGCGCGCCGGAAGGCGGAGCTGATTGCTGCGCTTGCTGCGCGGTGGCGGTGGTGGCGCCGAGCAGCGCCGTGGACGTCAGGATCGTCGCTGCGACGAAGCCGATAAATTTCTTCATGATCGATTGCCCCCCGGAACGGATTCCCAGATCGATGTGGTCAAAATGGTACGAACCTCAGACCTGTGTGCTTCAGCAGGAATCAATCTAAGCCGGACCCCCTGTCCCGGCCCGATTACACCGCGATATTACGCTTGAGAATCGATCCACAGGGAACGCCGTGTCAACCCAGAGCGCACCGGCAAGTGGGGTCTCCAGCGTCGCTGTCGTGTCTGAACCACGGCACGAGCGGGCTCACAACCCCGCCGCCCGGATGCGGAACACGCGTTCCGCATTTCCGTGGAAGATCTTGTGCTTGTCGGCCTCGGCGATCGGGGCCTCGTTCATGTAGCGCACCGCTTCGTGCGTCTCCTGGTAGGGGTAGTCGACCGCCCACATGATGTTGTCCGCGCCCAGCACCTCGATGCAGAACTTGAGCGGCGCATGCCAGTTCACGCCGCTGGTCGTGATCAGGAAGTTCTGCTTGAAGTAGTCGCTCGGGCGGAGCTTCAGCTTCGGGCGGTCCATGGCGACGGGTGCCCGGCCATGCATCCAGTCCATGCGGTACAGGGAATAGGGGATGTTCTCCCCCATATGACCCAGCACGATCTTGAGCTTCGGATAGCGATCGAACACGCCGCTCATGATCAGGCGCACGCCGTGCAGCCCGGTCTCGACCGCATAACCCCAGATGGCGTGCTCGAGGTGATATTTGCGGTAGGGCTGCGCCATCCCCGGCGAAGGCGAGCGCGGATGGATATAGATCGGCGCCTCCAGGGCCGCTGCCGCCTCGAGGATCGGCCAGTACTTCTCCTCGTCGAGGTACTCCCCGCGCGTGTGGGAGTTGATGATGACGCCATTCAGGTTGAGCTTGGTTATGGCGCGCTCGAGCTCCTTGACGGCGCGCGCCGGATCCTGCGGCGCGATGGCGGCGAGTCCGGCGTACCGGTCCGGGTGACGCTGGATGGCCGCCGCCAGGCGGTCGTTGGCGAGGCTCGCCAGCGCCACCGCCCGCTCGGTCTCGAGCGCCTGCACGCCGGTCGAGGTGAGCGACAAGAGGTGCATCGCAATCCCCGCCTCGTCCATGATCCGCAGCCGCTCCTCGTCGAGGTCGAGCAGCCGCTGCGACAGCTGCCCGCCGTCGGTTTGCGCCCGTGCCAGGAACAGGTCGGGGTCGTAGGACTGGCTCGACTTCAGCAGCTCGCGCCAGGCATCGAACTGTTCCGGGATCGCGAACGCTTCCTCGGTGGCGATACGCCGGTAGTTCGATGCGGGACTCATGGGCCCGGTCTCAGCCCCAGCGGGACGGCTCGGCACCCGGCACGAAGGCTTCGTGCGGCTTGCCGGTTCTGCTGAGCGCCAGCGCCGCGCGCACCGCCGGGCGCTCGCGCATGCGGTGCAGGAATTCGCTCACCCGTGGCGTGCGGTGCTCGTTGACCACTTCCGGCGCCAGGTCCGGCAGCACCGTCAGCATCGCGAACGCGTCGATGTCCGCGATCGAGTACTCCTTGCCGGTGAGCCAGCGGTTGGTGGCGAGCGCGTCTTCGACGCGCTTGACGGGAAATCCCATGCGCTGCCGGAAGCTCGCGAGCGCCGTCTCGTCGTAGCTCCCATCGACGACCGCGTTCCACGCCGCGCGGCGTTCCTGCGGCTCGATACTCTCGATGCGAGACTTGAGCTCCTGCTGGTCGCGCCCCTTCAGGACTGGCGCCAGGTACTTCGCGCAACCGAGGGCACTCACCGCTGGGCCGAGCGAGAGACCGAGGAACTGGCCCCACGCGTGCGCCCGGTAATGCTCGTAGGCGCCGCCGGGATTGAGGTCGGGTCCCGACAAGGCGTCGGCGATGTACTCGAGCATGAAGAACGAGCTCGACACGAGCGCGCCGTCGCGCCGCAACAGCGGGCCCTCGCGCTCGAGGTGCAGTGCCGCCTCGACATTGTGCGGGAAACCGGCGGCGAACTGCTCGAAGCGCGTCGGATCGAAGTAGCGGCTCGTGAACTCCGCGCCCTTCTCCTTGAGCGCGATCAAGGGTTTCAGGAAGAACGTGTTCGGCTCCCAGTGATAGAGCTCAAGCATGATGGCCTCGCTCGAGCAGCTTCACTCGCTGTGCCATCGCGGTGCGTCCCTTCGACCACGTCTCCTTGGCGGCCGGGCGTTCGTAGATCCTGCGCAGCCATTCCATGATGTGCGGTGTCTTCTGGTCGTTGCAGTGCTCGGGCTGCGACAGCGGCAGCGCATAACCCAGGTTGAAGCCGTTGATGTCGCCGAGCGAGTAGCTGTCGCCCGCAATGAATTCATGACGCGCGAGATGCTGCTCGAGGATGCCGGTGCAGAAGAGCACGCGACGCCGCGACTCGGCGAGCTCCGCCTCGCTGAACTGGTTGAACATCGCCTTGCGCCACGCGATCTTGCGCGACTCGAGCGGGATTCGTTCGATCGCCGCCTCGAGCTCTTTCGGATCGCGCTGCCGCACTGCGGGCCCGACGAATACGCTCCAGCCGATCATGCTGAGCGAGGGCGCGAAGTAGGAGTCGAAGAACCGCATCCACCAGCGCATGCGCCAGCGCGCCTGCGGATCCTGCGGTCGCAACGGCGGGCCGTCGAACGCCTCATCGACGTATTCCATCATGGGCGTGGACTCGGTCAGCACGAGGTCGCCGTGCACCATGGCGGGGATGGTGCCGTCCGGGTTGATCTTCAGGTAATCGGGCTGGTGCTGGTCGAACTTGAGCAGGTCGAGGTAATGACTCTCGTATTCGACGCCCTTCTCGGCGAGCGTCAGCATGGGCTTGCCGGAGTTGGCGTTCGGTTCCCAGTGATACAGCTTCAACATGGCGCCCCCGGCGGGTCAGACGAGGAATTGGCGAGCGGAGTCGATGGTCTGCTGCGTGCGCTCACCCAGATCCGCGGCGGGCGGAATGTCCTTGCCACGCTGCACCGCCGGTCGCGCGCCGACGTTGTCGATCCACCGGCGCAAATGGTCGAGGCCCTCGATGCTCACACCCGACCAATCGTAGCCGCGCGCCCAGGGCCAGGTCGCAATATCGGCGATCGAATAGTCACCGGCGAGGTATTCGTTGTCCGCCAGCCGGCGGTCGAGAATCTCGAGCAACCGGCGCACCTCCCGCTGATAGCGATCGATCGCGTACGGGATCTTCTCGGGCGCGTAGCGATAGAACACGTTCGCCTGGCCCATCATCGGACCGACACCGGCCATCTGGAACATCAGCCACTGCATCACGAGCGAACGCCCCTTCACATCGCGCGGCAGGAAGAGCCCGGTCTTCTCCGCCAGGTAGACCAGGATGGCGCCGGACTCGAACACGACGAAATCGTCGTTGTCGTGATCGACGATGGTGGGAATGCGCCCGTTGGGATTGAGCTTGAGATACCAGTCCTGCTTCTGCTCGCGCTGCGACAGCTTGATGTGCCGGTACTCGTACGGCAGCGCCATCTCCTCGAGCGCGATGGAGACTTTCCAGCCGTTCGGCGTCTCGGAGGTGAAGAGCTCGATCACGAGTGGCGTTCTCGCGGGTCAGGGTGAGGGCTGCGGCGGCGCGCGGCTCGCGCTCTTGGGCATGCCTTCGTGCGCGCGGCGTATGACGTAGGCGCGGATGTTGTCGATATCCTGCGCGCTGAGCTCCGCGCCGAAACCGATCATGCCCGCCGACTTCAACGAACCGTCGCGCACGATGCTCTGCCAAAGCCCGGCATCGTGCAACGCCGGCGAATAGCGCAGGTCCGGCAAGATGCCGGAACTCACCGCCGTGTCGCCGTGGCAGGTGCCGCAGTAGGTGTGGAATTGGGCCTTGCCCGCGGCGATGACGGCGTCCGTGGCCTTGTCGGGGGGCGGCTGTAGTGCGAGCACGGGCTCAGGCGTTGGCTCGGGCAGCGTGTCCTTGCCCCCCAGCTTGAATGCGAGCACGCGCGGAATGTTGAGGCGCGCATGCTTCTCGAGGGTCAGCTCGCCGGGCGCGAGACCGAATACGCCGCCCCACCCCACTTCGATCGCGACGTACTGTTCGCCCTCGATCTCGTATGTGACCGGCGACGCAATCACGCCGGCCTGCGTCGGGGCGGACCACAACTTGTTGCCGGTATCGGCCTGGTACGCGACGAACTCGCCCATCGCCGTGCCCTGGAACACCAGGTTCCCGGCCGTCGAGAGCAATGCGCCGTTCCAGGGACTCTCATAATCCACGCGCCAGACTTCCCGTTGCGCGACCGGGTCCCAGGCCGCGAGATGGCCCTTGAGCCCCGCCTTGATCGCGGTCTTGATCGCTTCGTCCTGCGGCAGGCTCCCCGCATCGAAATCGACGCCGACGTTCCAGGCCAGGTTCCGGCGCTCGAACTTGCCATCGGGAATGTAGGGAAAGGACATGTCGGTGACGGGCACGTACACGAAGCCGGTCAACGGGCTGAAGGACATCGGCTGCCAGTTGTGTGCGCCGCCCGGGCCGGGGACCGACATCCAGGGCTTCCCGGTCGCGCCGTAACGCGCCTCGGGATTCTCGATCGGGCGGCCGGTCTTCATGTCGATGCCGCTCGCCCAGTTCACGGCGACATAGGGCTTCGCCGAGATGAGCGCGCCGGTCTTGCGATCGAGCACGTAGAAGAATCCGTTCTTCGGCGCCTGCATGATCACGTCGCGTGGCTCGCCATCGATCTTGAGCGTCGCGAGCACCAGGTGCTGGGTGGCGGTGAAATCCCAGGTTTCGCCGGGAGTGGTCTGGTAGTGCCAGACGTATTCGCCGGTGTCCGGTCGCAGCGCGACGATCGACGAGAGGAACAGGTTGTCGCCGCCGCCGGGGCTGCGCAGCGCCTGGTTCCATGGCGAGCCGTTGCCGACCCCGATGTAGAGGAGATCGAGCTTATCGTCGTAAGCCATTGAGTCCCAGACGGTTCCACCACCGCCCAGTTGCCACCACTCGCCCGTCCAGGTCTTGGCGGCCTGCTCCAGGATCGGATTCTCGAACGGCTTCGACGGATCGCCGGGCACGGTGTAGAAGCGCCACGCCAGCTCCCCGGTCGCGGCGTCGTACGCGGAAATGTAACCGCGCACGCCCATCTCGCCGCCCCCG
Source organism: Steroidobacteraceae bacterium (assembly GCA_035250905.1). GTDB lineage: Bacteria > Pseudomonadota > Gammaproteobacteria > Steroidobacterales > Steroidobacteraceae > DATBVX01. Next base: position 766 of record DATFEQ010000041.1, on the reverse strand, counting down.
TTGCCGATCAGGACTTTGCCCTTCACCACGCGCGGCGCGCCGGTGATGGTGTAGCGCCAGCTGCGATCGATCGTGAGCTTCTCCCACACCGGGCGGCCGGTCGCCGCATCGAGCGCGAACAGGCGACCATCGAGCGTGCCAAAGAACACCTTGCCGTCCCATAGCGCGACGCCGCGGTTCACCACGTCGCAACACGCGTTGGCGCCCCACTCGCGCGGCACGGCAGGATCGAACGACCAGAGCAACGCGCCGTTGCGCGCGTCGAGCGCGTGCACCTTGCTCCACGCGCTGGTCACGTACATGACGCCGTCGACGATGAGCGGTGTCGATTCCTGGCCGCGCCGGTCACTCGGCAGGTCGTGGTGCCAGGCGAGCTTGAGATCGCCGACGTTGCTCGCGTCGATCTGCTTGAGCGGGCTGAAGCGCTGCTCGTCGTAGGTGCGCCCGTGCGTCATCCAGGTGCCGGGTTCGCGGTCCGCCGCCGCGATGCGCGCCCCGTCGACCGCCGCGGGCTTGTCGGACGCACGCTTGCACGCGCCCAGCGCGAGCGCAGCGATCAGAACGGCGACGACCCCGACGAAGCGGTCAGGTCCTGCGCGCATCAGACCAGCATGCACACGGACTTGACCTGCGGCTCGGGCTGCCTGGCGATATCACGTTGCATTGCAATTGAAGCATTCACGGGACGACCTCCGGCCTGTTGATGACTAATGTGGCCGCAAAACCGGCCAGGCAGGCTCAACCAGCAACGACCTAGGAATCAACC
>DATFEQ010000024.1:0-14649 GCA_035250905.1 Steroidobacteraceae bacterium | reverse complement strand
CACTCTTCCGATCGCGCTCACCTTGGGACGCATCGTCGCCATCCCGCTGATCATCGCGCTCTACTATCTGCCTTATCCGTGGGCGGACCCGGCGGCGGGCGTGCTGTTCGCGCTCGCCGGCATCACGGATTCGCTCGACGGCTACCTCGCGCGCAAGTGGGGCCAGACTTCGCGGCTCGGGGAATTTCTCGACCCCGTGGCGGACAAGCTGATCGTGGCCACAGCGCTGGTGCTGATCGTTACGCGAAGCGAGCAGCCCGTGTACGACGTGGGGTTCCCGCTCCCTTCGCAACCGATCGTGGCACTCGCTGCGATCGTCATCATCGGGCGCGAGATAGCGGTGTCGGCGCTGCGTGAGTGGATGGCCGAGCTGGGCGCACGGGGCAAAGTGGCGGTCTCGGCGCTGGGTAAGCTCAAGACCATCCTGCAGATCGTCGGGCTCTCGATGCTGCTCTTCCGGTGGAACATGTTCGGGATTCCGATCTACGAGCTGGGGCTGGCGCTCACCGTGATCGCGGCGGTACTTACTCTCTGGTCGATGGCTCAGTACCTGCGCGCGGCGTGGCCCGAACTCGCCGCAAGTCATTGAAGGAAAAAAAGGGGTCAGATTTGAAATCTGACCCCTTTTTTTGCTTACAATGACGGCCCTTTTCCGGCTCCCGGCGCGGGAATAGCTCAGTTGGTAGAGCGCAACCTTGCCAAGGTTGAGGTCGCGAGTTCGAGCCTCGTTTCCCGCTCCATCCTCTCCCCGGTCACCTGATCCCGGCCTGGCGCGCTTTCGACTCGCCGTGTTGGGCGGCTGCGCCAATTACGAAAAGTTTCACACTTCGGACGCCTGCCCGGTATGCTTCGCAAAACGACAACTCTCGAGGCAGATCGTATGAGGCTCGCAGGCATTTTCTTGGGGTTGGGGATGGTGGTCGGTTGCGCTTCCCCTCAGGTTGCTGACCAGGGTGCACCAGACCTCGCCGCTACTCCACCGGCATCAGCGGCCGTACCGGCCAGCGACGAACCCGCGGCTGCACCGGCTGCCGGGCAGGAAACCTCCGCGCCCGCTGCCGCGCCTGCAGGCGCCGCGAAGACGGCCAAGACGCTGCCCAAGAAGTCCGGATACAAGGTCGTGACCAAGAACGGCGTGCAGATGTACTGCTCGACGGAGCCCGTCACGGGTTCGCTGGTGCAGACGAAATCGGCCTGCTACACGGCGGAGCAACTGGAGCAGCAACGCAAGGCCTCGCGCGACGCCGTGAACGAGGTCAGCCGCCGAACCACTCCCACTGCTGGCGGCAGCTAGACGACCTGAAACTGCACGAAGGGCCCTTTGCCGCGCGATCCGGACGCGATGGCCGCGTCGCGCTTCGTGTTAGCATGACATCGTTCCACGTGCTGCTCTTTTAGCGCAGGCGAAACCCGGCTGCTGAGCGGGTTTTTTGTCTTTGGGCGCGCATCGGCGTGGTGGCAGAGTGGTCATGCAGCGGCCTGCAAAGCCGCGTACAGCGGTTCGATTCCGCTCCACGCCTCCAGTAAGCCGCAGCCAGGCTCCGCGGCTAGCGTCGCCTGAACGCCAGTACCCTTGCCGTTTGCGTCGGTGGAGGTGTGACTGGCTGCCCCGCGAGCCGGCTCGAGATCATCACAGTGTGCCGGCAGCTCCCGTACGGCGCCCGGCAAGTCGGCCTGTGGTATTCGCGGCACGTGCAAACGAAACGGCGGTCGTTGTCGCTGGCGAGCAGCCACACCACCTCGCCCTCGATCTCGAATGCCTCCACCGACTCCATGTGCGCAGGGTAACGCGACCGGCCGGTGCACATCCTGTGCAAAACGGGCAGCCGCCGTAAGGGAACAACTGAAAGCGCGCTAGGAGAGGTCCTCAGATCCATTCGCCCTACACTGGCATCGTCCTTGAGGCCGATGGGGCATGGTCCTTGAGGCCAATGTGCGCTGCAGGGCGAAAGCGCATGATTCCCCACGCTGTGATTCCCTACGCTGTGATTCCCACCCCTACGCCATCCCCAGAGGGACCTATGAGCCCGGATGACGATGACCTGACTGCGACGGCCGTGCACCACGCCGTGCGGGATGACGAGGTCGATTCCACGGGAAGACGCAAGCGTCTCGTGGCAGAGGCCCAGGCCAGCGGCTATGAGAGCGCCGAGGCCGTCTATCGCACGGTGCTCTGGCTCCGCGACCGGCTGCCGGCCGAGGCGCAGACGCAACTCGCCGTGTGCTTCGAATGGGCACGTGAGGGCCTGGTGCTCCAGAGTGCCGGTGAGGTTTCCGAAGAGCTGAAAGCGCTGCACGCAGCGTACGGCTATGCACGCGACGTGATGGTCGCGGCCGCGAGGAAAAGCGCCGAGGAAAAGAAAAAGAAATAAGGCAACCGGGGCGCGCGCACCCGAGGCCTGGCACTGTCGCCAGCGCATTGGTGCTGCATCGTGCAATTGGTGCCCGGGGCCGGAGTCGAACCGGCATGGGGTTGCCCCCAAGGGATTTTCTTACCCGCTACAGCTTTCACTGCTGTGCCCGCACGCAGCACATTTGGGGTCTGGACTTTACCTTTGCCGTGTCGTAACCGTACGAGTTAGGCAGGGGCCGTCAAGTCTCTACACTTTCCCGGTTTGCACTCATGCGTCGACCCAGATACACCGCCGCCGAACTCGTCGCTGCCGTGGGCAGCGCGACGTCGATGCGCCAGGTGCTCAGCACGCTTGGCGTCGCTCCGTACGGCGGGAATTACGGCGTGCTACGCCGGGCTCTTTGTAGACACGGCATAGACACATCGCACTTCGTCGGCCGAGCTTGGAACCGGGGGCAGCGCCTTTCGCCGAAACGTCCGCTGCACGATTACTTGCAGAACGCAGTGCCGATTGCGACGTTCAAGTTGAAGAGGCGCCTATTGCGTGAGGGCGTTCTTCAACCGCGCTGTGCAAGATGCAGTCTGACCGCTTGGCTAGGTGTCCCCGTTCCGCTGGAACTCGACCATATCGACGGCAACAACTTGGACAATCGCCTCGCCAACCTGCGATTGCTTTGCCCAAACTGCCACGCGCTGACCCCGACGTATCGCAGCAGGCGCCGGACCGGGCTTAGCTCGGGGTTGCAGTCACCCTGACGTGCTACTGGTTCCCCGACTTTGACCCCATTCACCCGAACGTTTCCGATCCGGGTGCTCAAACTTCAAGTCCCTTGCGTCTACCAATTTCGCCACCCGGGCAATTTCGGGTGCCGCGCGATTCTACACGCAGACGCCAATGTGACCGCCGCCGAGGCACTGCGTAGGATTGCACGCCAAATCCGAGAGTGAGTGGGCGAAGAGGCCGCGAATGGAACTTGATCCAGCAGTCTTGTATCCGGTGAAGTAGTGGCTTTAACTTGTTGAATAAGTGAAACTTCACTCCGTGCTGAAAGCCACGAACCTGCATCTCTGGCGCGGCGAGCGGCACGTCCTGCGCGGCGTGTCGTTCGAGATTGGCGCGGGTGAAGCGTTGCATGTCTCAGGACCGAATGGGGTCGGCAAGACGAGTCTGCTGCGCGTCGTGTGCGGGCTGCTGCATGCGGAGGAGGGCGAGGTGTGCTGGAACAGCGTGCCCACGCGCACCGCGAACTCAGCCTACCTCGGGTCGCTCGCCTATCTCGCCCATGACACGGCGCTCAAGGGCGATCTAACGGCGATCGAGAACCTGCGCTTCAGTGTAGGACTGAAGCGACCGCTCACGGACGCCGACGCCCGCGCCGTGCTCGGCGAACTCGGTGTCGAGGCCTGCGCGCACCTTCCGTGTCGCGTGCTCTCCGCGGGCCAGCGGCGGCGCGTCGCGCTCGGCCGGATCCTCCTGTCAGACGCGCGCTTCTGGGTGCTCGATGAGCCCTTCACCAATCTCGACGTCGCGAGCAGCGCCCACGTCGCGGGAACGCTCGCTCGGCACCTCGAACAAGGTGGCCTCGCGCTGATCGCCGCCCACCAGGGTCTCAATTTGCCGGATCGCGCGGTACGACGCCTGGAGCTCACGTGAACGCAACCGGTTCCTTCGCGGCCGGGCGCTTGCTGTTCGAGCGCGATCTGCGCCTCGCCATGCGCCGGTGGGATCAAGTCGCCGATCCGCTGGTGTTCTTCGTGATGATCACGACGCTGTTCCCGCTCGCATTAAGTCCGGAGCTGTCGCGGTTGAGAGACGTGGCGCCGGGTGTGTTGTGGGTGGCGGCGCTGCTATCCTCGCTGCTCGCAGCGGACTCACTGCTCAAATCCGACGCCCAGGACGGAACTCTCGAGCAGTATGTACTGTCGGGACAGCCGCTCACCTGGTTGTTGCTCGCCAAGACCGCGGCGCACTGGATGCTGAGCGGGTTGCCGCTCGTGCTGATATCACCCCTGGTCGCCCTGGCGCTGGGTGTGCCCACGAGTGCGCTGGATACGGTCATCGCGAGTCTGCTCATGGGAACAGCGACCTTGAGTCTGCTGGGCGCAATCGGTGCCGCGCTCACGATCGGGCTGCGCCGCGGGAGCCTCCTGCTCGCGCTGCTCGTGCTGCCGCTCGCGATGCCGCTGCTGATCTTTGGCGCTCGCGCGGTGGAACTCGCGATCGCCGGCGAGCCGGTCGCGGGACCGATGTACCTGCTCGCGGCACTGCTCGTGCTGACACTGACGCTGGCGCCGTTGACGACCGCCGCGGCGGTGCGCATCAGCATCGACTGAACCGGAGCACAGGCGCGAATGTGGACGTGGTTTCACAAGCTGGCTTCACCGCCGCACCTCTACCGGTTGGCGGGTACGCTGATTCCCTGGTTCGGGTGGCCGGCGCTCGTCCTGATCGTGGCGTCGCTGTACGGCGGGCTGGTGCTCGCGCCGCCGGACTATCAGCAGGGCGATGCCTTCCGGATCATCTACGTACACGCGCCCAGCGCCTGGATGTCACTGTTCGTGTACGTGGCCATGGCCACCAGCGCCGCGACCGGGCTGATCTGGCGCATGAAGCTGGCCCACGCCGTGGCGGCGAGCTGTGCTCCGATCGGAGCCTCGTTCACCTTCGCCGCGCTCGCCACGGGAGCGCTCTGGGGTCAGCCGATGTGGGGCACATGGTGGGTGTGGGACGCGCGCCTGACGTCCGAGCTCATCCTGCTGTTCCTGTATCTCGGCTACATGGCACTGCGCTCCTCGATCGAGGATCTGCAGCGCGCGGATCGCGCGAGCGCGGTACTGGCGATCATCGGCGTCGTCAACGTGCCGATCATTCACTACTCGGTGGTGTGGTGGAATACGTTGCACCAGGCCCCGTCGGTGACCAAGATGGGCGCGCCGACGATCTCGACCTCGATGCTCGTGCCGCTGCTCATGATGATCCTGGGTTTCACGCTGTTCTTCGTCGCGGTCCTCCTCGTGCGCGTGCGCGGCGAGATCCTGCGACGGGAGCGCAACGCGCTCTGGATACGCGAGGCGTTGACCGCATGAGCCTGGCCGAATTCGTGAACATGGGCGGCTACGCGGCCTTTGTGTGGCCGGCCTATGCCGTGGCGCTCGTGGTGCTGGTCGGCAACGTCGTGGCCGCGCGCGCGAGTCACCGCCGCGCCGTTGCCGAGGCGCGCCGTCGCGCGCAGGGAGCGAGCCCGTGACGCCACGGCGCAAGAGACTGTTCGTGGTGCTCGGCATCCTCGCGGGCGTGAGCGTCGCGGCCGTGCTGGTGTTCCAGTCCTTCCGTGAAAACATGATGCTGTTCTACGACCCGTCGCAGGTCGTGGCGGGCGAACCGCCCTCGGGCCGCGCCTTCCGCCTGGGCGGCATGGTCACCGACGGCAGCGTCCAGCGTCATCCCGGCAGTCTAGAGGTGCGTTTCGTCGTCACCGATTTCAGGCACAGCGTGCCGGTCTCGTATACCGGCGTGCTGCCCGATTTGTTCCGCGAAGGGCAGGGCATCATTGCGCATGGCCGGCTTGCGCCGGGCGGCCTCTTCGTGGCCGACGAAGTGCTCGCCAAGCACGACGAGAACTACATGCCGCCCGAGGTGGCCGAGTCGCTGAAGGCGAAACCCCCAACACGCGAGACGACATGATTCCCGAGCTCGGTCACCTGGCCCTGATCCTGGCGCTGTGCCTGGCAATCGCGCAGGCGGGATTCGGGCTCGCGGGCGCGCACTGGCGGCGCGCCGACTGGATCGCGGTGGTGCGCCCGGCGGTGGCCGGTCAGTTCGTGTTCCTGGCGCTCGCGTTCGGCTGCCTCGTAACCGCGTTTCTGCAGCACGACTTTTCCGTCGCCTACGTGGCGCAGAACTCCAATTCGGCCTTGCCCGCCTACTATCGCGTCGCCGCCGTGTGGGGCGCGCACGAGGGATCGCTCCTGCTGTGGATCGTCGTGCTCTCCATCTGGTCGCTCGCGGTGGCGGCCTTCAGCCGAGCGCTGCCCACGCAATTCCTGAGCCGCGTGCTCGGCGTGCTGGGATTGGTGAGTGCGGGCTTCATGAGCTTCACGCTGGCGACCTCGAACCCGTTCCTGCGGCTGCAGCCGGCGGTGGCCGAAGGCAACGATCTCAACCCGCTGCTGCAGGACTTCGCGCTCACCGTGCATCCGCCGATCCTCTACACGGGCTACGTCGGATTCGCGGTCGCCTTCGCCTTCGCCTGCGCCGCGATGCTCGAGGGAAAGCTCGATCAAAGCTGGGCGCGATGGACGCGACCCTGGACGACCGTGGCGTGGCTCTTCCTGACCGTGGGCATCTCGCTCGGCAGCTGGTGGGCGTATTACGAGCTGGGCTGGGGCGGATGGTGGTTCTGGGACCCGGTGGAGAACGCCTCGTTCATGCCATGGCTGGTCGGCACCGCGCTGATTCATTCGCTCGCCGTCACCGAGAAGCGCGGGCTGTTCAAGAGCTGGACGCTGCTGCTCGCGATCTTCGCCTTCTCGCTCAGCCTCCTGGGCACGTTCCTGGTGCGCTCCGGCGTGCTGGTTTCCGTGCATGCCTTCGCTTCCGACCCGGCGCGCGGGCTGTTCATTCTCATCTTTCTCACCTTGTGCATTGGCGGTGCGCTGGCGCTTTATGCCTGGCGCGCGCCGAAGCTCGCATCGCCCGCCGGCTTCGAGCTGTGGTCGCGCGAGTCGTTCCTGCTCTTCAACAACATCCTGTTCGTGATCGCCGCGGCGCTGATCCTGTTGGGCACGCTCTATCCGCTCTTCATGGACGCGCTCGACCTCGGCAAGCTCTCCGTCGGCCCGCCGTACTTCACCAGCGTCTTTGTGGTGCCGATGTTGCCGTTGCTGGCGCTGCTCGGCGTCGGCATGCATGCGTCCTGGAAACGCGCCCGCCTCGCCGGTGTCAAGCGGCCGTTGCTGATCGCGCTCGCGCTCGCGCTCGTGATCTCCCTTACGTTGACGGTTCTCGCCTACGGGCGCGCCGGAGTGTTGACCGTGGTCGGGTTCACCGCCGGTCTGTGGGTGATGTTCTCGGCGTTGCGTGAACCGCTGTCGCGCCTGCGGCATCGGCAGACTTTGTCCGCCGCCGTGCTCGGCATGTCGCTCGCGCACTTCGGCGTCGGGCTCTTCACGATCGCTGTCACCGCCGTCGAGAGCTACAAGGTTGAAAAGGACCTCGCGATGAAGCCGGGCGACTCCACCGAAGTCGAGGGCTACCGGTTCACCTTCGACGGCTTGCGCGACCTGACCGGACCGAACTACAACGCCGTCGAAGGACAATTCACCATCACGCGGGGCAGCGACACGGTCGCGGTCCTGCATCCACAGAAGCGCGTGTATCGCGTGCAGACGAGTCCGATGACCGAGGCCGGCATTGCCGTGGGCTGGACGCGCGACCTGTTCGTCGCGCTTGGCGATGACCTCGGCAACGATGCCTGGAGCGTGCGTCTGCAGTACAAGCCACTCATCCGCTACATCTGGCTGGGTGCCTGGCTGATGGCGTTGGGGGGCCTGGTCGCGACGACCGATCGTCGCTATCGCCTCAAGCGCGTCCCGGAGCAGGCGCCCGCGACGGGCGGCGCGATGGCGCGAGAGTCGGGTTGATGTCGCGATATCTGCTGCCGCTGGCAGCCCTCGCCATCCTGGTGGGGTTCTTCTATCTCGGCTTGCAGCGCGATCCCGCGGCAATTCCCTCGCCGCTGATCGGCAAACCGGCACCCGGGTTTGAGCTGCCCAGCGTGCGCGACGTCAATCGCCGCGTGGCGAGCCAGGACTACGCGGGTCGCATGTACGTGCTCAACGTCTGGGGGACGTGGTGCGTCGGCTGCCGCCAGGAACACGAGACCCTGCTGCAGATCGCGCAGACCAACGCGGTTCCCATCGTCGGGCTCAACTGGAAGGACGAGCGTGAGCTCGCGGTCCGCTGGCTCGACGAACTGGGCGATCCGTATGTCGACACCGCCTTCGATCCCGAGGGCCGCACCGCGATTGACTGGGGCGTGTACGGGGCGCCGGAGACATTCCTCATTGGCGCGGACGGACGCGTTCTGCACAAGCACGTCGCGCCCCTGACGCTCGAAATCTGGCAGCGCGATTTCCTGCCGCGGATCCGAGCAGGAGCTGGGTCGCCGTGATCCGTGCGGTCGTGGCGCTCTGGCTCGCGTTGCTCGCAGTGAGCGCAACGGCCATCGATACCGAGCAGGACCTGCCCACGCCGGCGCTGCAGCAACGCTACGACCGCTTGATCAACGAGCTACGGTGCCTGGTCTGCCAGAACAACACCATCGCCGACTCGAACGCGGGCCTCGCCTCGGACCTGCGGCGCGAAGTCCGCAGCCTGCTGCTCGCCGGCAAGAGCGATGCGGAGATCCTGAAGTTCATGACCGACCGATACGGCGACTTCGTGCTGTATCGCCCGCCGTTCGTGCCGCGCACCTGGATCCTGTGGCTCGCCCCGGCGCTCTTGCTGATCGTCGGCGTCTTCATTGCATTTCGCATCGTGCGCTCGCGCGCGCGTCTGGCGGCCAGTGACACGGACGACTCGGACATCGAAGGAGAGGCGCGGTGACCACGTTCATCGTGATTGCCGGCCTCATGATCATCGCGGCACTGGCGATCGTGCTCGTGCCGTTGCTGCGAGCGCGGCCGCGAAAGTGGTCTGCGGTCATGGTGGCAGGCTCGGCTCTACCCGTGCTCGCGGTGCTCGGCTACTCGGCATGGAGCAACTGGTCGTGGCAGGGCGGGGCGGGGCGCGACGGCTCGATGCCGCCGATCGAGATCATGCTGGAGGGGCTCGAGGCGAAATTGCGCGCCAATCCAACCGATGTCGCCGGCTGGCTGCTGCTCGGCCGCTCCAATTTCCAGCTGCAGCGTTATCCCCAGGCGGCAGAGGCCTACCAGCAGGCGTACACGCTCACGGAAGGCAAGAACGTCGAGGCCACGCTCGGCCTGGGCGAGGCGCTCGCGTTCAGCGACGAACGCATGCTGACGGCGCGTTCGGCGCAGCTCTTCGAGCGCGCGATGGAGCTCGCACCCAATCACCCGAAGGCACTGTGGTACTCGGGGCTCGCGGCCTATCAAACGCGCAACTTCGACGTCGCGCGCGAGCGCTGGGCGCGATTGGTCGCCCTCGAGCCGCCGGCCGAGGTCAAGCGCGTGCTCCAGGACAAGATCGCCGAGATCGACGCGGGGTTGGGCAGCCCGATGCCCTCGAGGCCTGAGGCTGCCGCGGCGTCCAACGCCGTCGTCAAGGTGCGCGTCGGCATTGCACCCGAGCTCGCGGCCAAGGTTCCCCAGGGTGCGCCGCTGTTCGTCATGGTTCGCGGCGACGCCGGAGGCGGACCGCCTCTCGCGGTCACGCGGCGCACGGCCGAGCAGTTTCCGCAGCTCGTCGAGCTCTCCGATCGCGACGCCATGATCGCGGGGCGCGGCATCTCCAGCGCGTCGCGCGTCACCGTCGTGGCGCGCGTGGCGCGCTCGGGCGACCCGCGCCCGCAGAGCGGCGATCTGGAAGGGCAGGTGGGCTATGATGTCGGCGACGGCAAGACCGTCGATCTGGTGATCAACTCGATCCTGCCCTGAGCGGTTACGAACTGCGCATGAGCGACCCGGTGTCGATGAGCTTTGCGTCGCCGCCTTCCCCGTGGCTGGCGTACCCGAAGATGCTGCTGTCGCAGCGACCACCGCTGGTGCCGAAGGGCCGCGAGGTACCGCTGATCGAGGCGCGCATGAGCGGGCTGAAGGCGAAGCGGCCACACCTGGGCGACTATCGTCGCGTTTGTGGCTTTCCGGCCGATGGCAAATTGCCGTTGACCTTTCCGCACGTCCTCACGGCGCCGCTCCACATGGCGATCCTCACGCACGATGCATTCCCGGTGCGCCTGCTCGGCCTGGTGCACGTTCGCAACGAGATCACGAGCCGGCGCGCGCTCGGTGAGGAGGAGGCGCTCGACGCGCACTGCTCGCTGCAGGGCTACCGCGATACCGAGCGCGGGCAGGAGTTCGATCTCGTCATCACCCTCAGCGCCGCGAATGCCGTGGTGTGGTCGGAGACCAGCACGTTCCTCGCGCGCCAGCGCTCACCGCGCGGCGGCGACGGCGCGAAGCCGGGAGGCAGGCGCGGCCCCGAAGACACGCCGAGCGCCGTCCAGACAACGAGCTGGCACGCCGACGCCGATATCGGCCGGCGCTATGCCATGGTGTCGGGCGATTTCAATTTCATCCACCTGAGCGATGTCACCGCGCGGCTCTTCGGCTTCAACCGTGCGATCGCGCATGGCATGTGGTCGCTGGCGCGTACTGCCGCCGAGCTCACGCCGCGCGTCGCCTCCGACGCCTATCGGCTCGCGCTGAGCTTCAAGCTGCCGATCTTCCTGCCGGCGTGGGTCAACCTGCAGAGCTGGGAGACGCGCGGCGGCGTCGGGTTCGCGCTGCGCGATGCCCAGGGCGAAAAGCCGCACATGGCCGGAATCATCGAGCGCTTGTGAGCAGCGCGAGCGATCCCGCACAGCGCGCCACCAGCGCACTCGCCAGCAAGCTTCAGTCCGGAACCTTTGTCGTGACGACGGAGTTGACGCCGCCCAAGGGCATCGACCTGGGCGAGCTGTTCGCACGCGCAGAAATCGTCAAGCCCCACGTCGACGCCGTGAACCTGACCGAGTCGCCCCGCGCCCGGATGGCGATCGAGCCAACGGCGGTGGCGCACCTGCTGCTCGACCGCGGCGTCGAGCCGATCGTGCAGTTCACCGCGCGCGACCGCAATCGCATCGCCCTGCAATCCGACCTGCTGGGTGCCGCGGCGCTGGGCGTCGGCAACTTCGTGTTCATGACGGGTGATTCGCCCGCGCATGGGGACCACCCGGACGCGAAGGGGGTGTTCGACTTGTATGCCTCCGACATGCTGCGCGCCGCGCACGCGCTCATGGCGGGCCACGATCTCGCCGGACACCCGCTCAAGGGCGCTCCGCGGCTGTGCGTGGGCGCGACCGCCAACCCGGGCGCCGTGGACTTTCAGGCAGAAGTCGACAACACGCGTCGCAAGATCGATGCCGGTGCCCACTTCCTGCAGACCCAGGCCATCTACGACGTCGCGCTCCTCGAGCGCTTCATCGAAGCGCTGCGGCCGCAATCGGTCGCGATCCTCGCGGGCGTGATTCCGCTCAAGTCGGCCAGGATGGCCGCATGGCTGCACGACAATGTTCCAGGCATTCGTGTGCCGGACGCGTTGCTCGACGAGATGCAGGTTGCCGCGGCGAGCGGCGCCGAACCCGAGACCGGGCTTGCGATTGCGGCGCGGATCGTGCGCGCGGCGCGACCGCTATGCGCCGGCGTGCACCTGATGACGCTCGGCTGGGAGCAGCACATTGCGCAGATCCTGCACGCGAGCGGTGTCCGCTGAGATGGCGTATTCTCCGCCGACGCATGACCACGGAGAACGAGTCGCTCATCGCGATCGAGCGGGCTTGCGAGAAGCTCGTGATTGCCTTCGCCGCCTGCGTGGACGGGCAGGACTATGAGGGTCTGACCCAGCTCTTCACGACCGATGCCGGCTTTGCGCGACCCACGGATCCCGGCACTGTCATCCGCGGCGCGGACAACATCGTGAACGCCTATCGGTCACGCCCGCGCACGCGCATCACTCAGCACCTGTGCAGCAACGTACAGATCACGGTGCATTCGTCCGAGCGGGCGACCGGAACTTGTCGCGTGCTGCTCTTCATGGCCGACGCCACCGGCCCCGACATGCCGGGCAAGGGACGCCAGGCACAGGCCAGCCAGCTGGTGGGCGCCTTCGACGACGAGTTCGTGCGTACGCCGCAGGGCTGGCGCTTTGCCGAGCGCCGCGGCCGGCTGCTGATGCACACCTGAAGACCATGAACGCAGCGCAAGAGGCGACGCGGATCGCCATCATCGGGTTTGGCGAGGCCGGCTCGATCCTGGGCGCGGATCTGGCGAAGTCGGGCCACGACGTCGCCACCTACGACATCCTCATGGATTCGAACGCAACGCGGCCGGCGTTGGTGGAGCGGGCACGTGCGGCCGGCGTACGGCAGGCGGACTCGATTGCGACGTGCGTGGAGGGTGCGCAGCTCGTCATCTCCGCGGTCACTGCCAGCTCATCCGGCGACGTGGCGAAGGCGACGGCGCGCAGCCTCAAAGCCGGTCAGTACTTCCTCGACATCAACTCGGTTGCACCCGCCACGAAGCGCGCCAACGCCATCATGGTCGAGTCGTCGGGTGCGGCCTACGTGGAGGCGGCCGTGATGGCAGCCGTGCCCCCTCATCGGCTCGCCGTACCCATGTTGCTGGCTGGCGCGGGAGCCTCCACCCTCGAACCGCTGCTGCACAGGCTCGGCTTGTCGGTCTCCACGGTGAGTGAGCAGGTCGGTACGGCATCGGCGATCAAGATGTGCCGCAGCATCCTGATCAAGGGGCTCGAGGCACTCACCGTCGAGTGCCTGCTTGCCGCGCGCGCGTTTGGCGCCGAGGACCGGGTGCTGGCGTCGCTCGATCGCACGTATCCGCACATGGGATGGGACGACCAGCTGCCCGACTACCTGGTGAGCCGGGTGGCGGAGCACGGTCGTCGCCGCGCCGCGGAAATGCGCGAAGTCGCCGCGACCTTGCGCGACATCGGCCTCGAGCCACTCATGGCGGCCGCGACCGCCGAGCGGCAGCAGTGGCTGGTCGAGCGCATGAGTGAAGCGGGCATTGCATATCCGGAGAACGCCTTCGCCTGGCGCGCACTGGCTGACGCGCTCAACTGTCGGCCCCCAGGGTCGCGGCAGTGAGACCGTGCCAGTGAAACTCAGCACGGAGCGAATCCTCACAACGCATGTCGGCAGCCTCCCGCGCAGCCAACTGGTCGTGGATATGCTGTTTGCGCGCGAACAGGATGAGCCTTACGACGCCGCCGCCTTCGATCGCGCCATGACGAGCGCCGTCGGGGAGACGGTGAGACGGCAGGTCGGCATCGGGCTCGACAGCGTGAGCGATGGCGAGACCTCGAAGATCAGCTATGCCACCTACATCAAGGATCGCTTGTCGGGATTCGCGGGCGACAACGAGCGCCTGATCGCCGCCGACCTCAAGGACTACCCGGACTTTCGCGCCAAATTGGCACTGTTCGCCGGCAAACAGTCCTTCAAGCGTCAGTCCTGTGTGGGCCCGATCGCCGTGATCGAGCGCGCGTCGTTGCGCAAGGACCTCGCCAATCTGCGCGCGGCAGTGGCCGAGTGCGGCGCGCAGGAGGCGTTCATGAATGCAGCCTCGCCCGGCGTGGTCGCCGCCTTCCAGCCGAACCGTTTCTATGCGCAGCATGAGCAGTACGTCGAAGCCATCGCGAACGCCATGCGCGAGGAGTACGAGGCCATCGTCGCCGCCGGCTTCGTACTGCAGCTCGACTGCCCCGACCTCGCGATGGCACGCCACACCAGCTTCCAGCAGCTCACTGAACAGGCCTTTCTCGAGCGCGCCGAACAGCACGTCGAAGCGCTCAATCACGCGCTGCGGAACATTCCGGCGAGCAGCGTGCGCATGCACGTGTGCTGGGGCAACTACGAGGGGCCGCACGATCACGACATTGCGCTCGAGAAGATCCTGTCCGTCGTTCTCAAGGCGAAGCCGAGCGCGATCCTGTTCGAAGCGGCAAATCCGCGCCACGCGCATGAGTGGGCGACCTGGCGTGACGCGCGCATACCCGCAGAGAAGATTCTCGTGCCGGGGCTGCTCACCTCGACCTCGAACTACGTCGAGCACCCGGAGTGGGTCGCACAACGGATCTGTCAGTTCGCGGACATCGTCGGCCGCGAGCGGGTCATCGCAGGCACCGACTGCGGCTTCGGGACGTTCGCGGGCATCGGCAAGATGGATCCGGAGATTTCCTACCGCAAGCTCGAGTCGCTGGTCGAGGGGGCTGCGCGAGCATCGCGGCGCCTGTGGAGCTAGCGCGTGACGCGCACGCAAGTCGCGATCGTCGGCGCCGGGCCTGCCGGGCTGCTGTTGGGACGCTTGCTGAGACTGAACGGCATCGATTCGGTGATCCTGGAGCTGCGCAGCCGCGAGTACATCGAGAACCGTGTGCGCGCCGGCGTGCTCGAGCACCAGAGCGTCGACATCCTCAGGGAGGCAGGAGTCGTCGAGCGCCTGGAGCGGGAGGCGCTGCAGCACCATGGCGTCATATTGCGATTCAACGGCCAGACGCATCGCATCGATCTGGAGGCTCTGACCGGGCGCGGTGTGACCGTCTATGGGCAACA
>DATFEQ010000008.1:0-26245 GCA_035250905.1 Steroidobacteraceae bacterium | reverse complement strand
TCACCGGCGCCCACGTGGCAGGCGAGGCAGAGTGCAGCGCGCTGCTGCGAAACCTCGCCGCGCTGGAGGCCGAGCCGCGCGAGCTCGGTACGCGGCGGTGGCGGCGAATCGTCGTGACGGGCGATCCACGCCTCAGCGCCGCCGTGGCAGGTTTCACAGCCGACGCCATCGGACAATTGGAAACGCGGCCCGCGTTGCGCGGGCGCGCTGTTGTCCGTATGGCAGTCAAGGCACAGCTTCGCTTCGTGCGCCGCGCCAATCCCGAGTCGGCGGGCGATGGCCTGGGAACGCTCCTCGAGCAACGTGCGATACGCCCCGGCGTGCGGATCGAAGTGCGTCCACGTGACGTATTCGTTCTGCTGGACGGCGTGCGCCTCCAGCGGTGCCGCCGACCCGTGGCAGATCGACGAGGCACACGATGCGACTCCCAGGTGACGGTGAGGGGCATCGGCCAGGGTCGATGCAGCCGCGAGGACCGCGACCAGGCCAGCCAGAAGCCGGCTTGCTCTCACCTGGGTCAGTCCTGCACGAACCACGGTTCACCCTTTGCGTCGAGATAGAGGCGCTGCATTTCGGCGAGCGTGAACGGGCGCGAGCCGCGCCGACCGAATACGGCGATCTGTCCGCCAGTTTCATCTACCGCGCGGTCGCGTTCCAGCGGCCGTGACAACGCGAGCGCCGGCGTGCGCGTGGGATAGCGTGCGATCAGCGCCGGCTTCGGCTCGGGGCTGAAGCCGTAGAGGTTCGGCTGCGAAGCGGGGCTGGTGAGCTGCACGACCTTGAGCCCGTCGCTGCCGTCGGCCACATAGGCAAAGAGCGACGCATTGGTCGAGGCCACCACCACATCGCGGACGTCACGCAACTCGCCGTTCGCGGTGAACTGCGTGATGAGTCGCGGCTGCGTCGGGCGCTCGACGTCGACGATCGCGAGCCCGTGTGAACCGTTTGCGACGTAGGCATAGGTACGCGACACGAAGAGCTTTCCGGCCGACGCGAGTGGGATTGCCGCGTCCGCGATCAACCTGGGCTCGGCCGGTCTTGTCACGTCGATGATCTTGAGACCCTCTGCATCCGTGACGAAGAGATAGCGGAACTGCAGCATCGACGCGCGCGCATCGCGCAACGGCACCGTCGCCAGCAGTCGCGGCGCGAGCGGATCGCCCAGGTCAGCGATGACCACGCCGGCTGCGGCGGCGATGTATACGATGCTGCCGCCCACAGTCGCGTGCCGCGCGCCGCTGAGCCGGCCCTCGGGATTCCACGTGAGCGCGCGCTGCAGCTGGTTGTTACGGAAGTCGCCGTCCGCCAGCGTGTTGACATCCGTGAGGATCAGGCCCTCCTGGGCGTCAGTGATCAGCGCGTAGTTGTAGATCGGAGTGAAGGCCTGCTCGAGGTTTGTGCCGCGCATGAGCTCGCCGCTGTTGCGCGCCGGATGAACCGGCTGCGTGGTGGGGAGCACGACGCAGGTCGCCTCGCGGCTGTCGAGGTGCGTGTCGTGGCCGAGCGCGGAGAAAGGCGCGCTGATGAGCTTCTGGCTCACGCCCTTGTTGCCCACGCTCGCGACGTCATACACGCGCATACCGCGCGCGCCCTCCGCCACGAACAGGTACTCGCCGCGCAACTGCAGGCACTGCGCACGCCCGCCGGAATGCGCATGGCCTGTCTCGAGCACCCGACCGCGCGCCTCGTGGGCGGCGAACCATGACGGGTAGGCGTAACGATGCAGGTAGCTGCCGATCACCGCCTGCGGCTCATCCCACTCGGTGACCTGAACGGCGGCGATGCCCTCCTCCAGCCCCGTGAAAGCGTGCAGGCCGAGGAAATTGATGAACTGCGTCCCCTGCCCCAGCAGCTGCGCCATGATCGCGTTGTTGTCGTTCGCCTGGGCGAGGTGACAGTCGCTGCAGGTCTTGGTCTCGGTGCGCCGCTCCGTGTGCGGATAATGGGGATTGAACGCCTGCGAGCTGAAGCCGGCCGCGGAAATCGGCGGCTGCTGGACGTAGATGCGCTCGCGATTGCTGTTGGTCGAAGAAAGAACCAGGGCCGAGGACGAGCGCACGGGCGCGATCTTGAAGCCCTCGGTGGGACCGCGCTTGCCCAGCATGAAGATCTCTTCGCGTGCCACCTGCGGGTTGTAGGTGGCGAAGTTGCGCGTGACGCCTCCTTCCGGACGGTGGCGCTCCGTCTTCCAGTTCGATTCGATCGGCAAATGACACCCGCCGCAGCTCGTCGTCCACGAGGTGTGGCAGGTGTAGCACTCGACCTCCTCGTCGTTGTGCGCCAGGTCCTGCCAGGCGACCTGTGTGCCCCAGCGTTGCGTCGCTGGCTCGCGCGCCATGAACTTGGCGCGCGCCGCCTTGGCGTTGTAGCCCGCATGGCCCGGCGTCACCGAGTCCTTGACCAGCGACACCTGCCACTCGCGCGCCGGGTCGAGAATCGATCGCTGCACGAGCTTGCCGTCGATCCACTCGAAGCGGCTGCGCCCATCGGGGTTGCGCAGCACGCTCATGTCGAGCCCGTTCGGTCCCGCCGCCGGTCCGGAAGTGCGCAGCGTCGGATAGCTGCGCGCAGTGCCATGACAGTCCTTGCAGTCGATCTCGACCGCTGCCGCGACTTCGCCATACAGATGACCGTTGCCGTGCGCGTCCTGCGCGAAGTGGCAGTCGACGCAATGCATGCCCGCATCGACGTGGCTCGAGGACAGATGCACCGCCTTGGACCATTTCTGCGGATCGTCGGGCTCGACGGTGGCGCCCGCGGCGTCGAGCAGATTGCCCTTGCGGTCGCGTTTGAACACGCCGCGGAAATTCCAGCCGTGACCGTGATAGTCCGCGAACTGAGTGTCCTTGAGCCCCGGATTGAGTGTCGCGACCGATCTCAGGAAACCGGGATCCGACCAGAGACCGCGGACCACGGCACCCTCCGGATTGCGATCGAGCGAGTGACGCATCTCTTCGTCCGTGGGAAAGCGCTGGCGGACCGGCCACATCGCGGATGCGTCCGCCTCGTAATCCCACATGGTGTAGCCGAGGAACGTGTTCATAAACATGTTCGGCTGGTGCATGTGGCACACCATGCACTGACTGGTCGGGATTGCGCGCGTGAAGGCGTGTTGCAGCGGGTGTCCGGACCGATCGTGCGGAATGGTCGGGTCGCGCGAGCGGCTCTGCCCTTCGTGGCCGTCGCGCGCGTAGAGAGCCGCATGACGTTCATCGCGGTCGTTCGCATACACCACGTGACAGGCGCTGCAGCCCGAAGAGCGGTAATCCCCGGGCTGGTCGTTCGTGCCGAGAAACCAGGCGAGCGGATCGTTGAGGCGCGTCTTGTGGATGTTGAGCACCGGGACCGCGATGCGCGCGCCCGTGCCCGGCCCGCGATTCGACTGCTTGAGGTCGGGCCGCCCGGGCTCCTCGAGCCGCTGAATCTGGCCACTGACGTTGGGCAATGCCGTTTCCGCGAATAGATTGCCGAGGTTCCGCCCGCCGTCCTCGAACACGCGGAACACGTCCGCGGGCTGCAGGTTCTCCCAGCGCGGCAGCGGATAGAGCCGCTCGAGCACGCCGTGCGCGTCTCTCTCCTCGGCCGGCATCGGCGCGCCCTCGATGATCGCCGCGCGGCCGTCGCGCATGTAGGCCTCGCCGAGGACGTAGTTCTTGAAGGGCAGCAGGCCGTTGTTGTACGTCGCGCCGCCCCAGAACATGGCGTTGGTCGACATGAGGCTGCGCTCGGCCGCCTTGATCACCGCCAGGTGACAGGCGCCGCACGCCTCGCGCGCGACGCGGTAATCCCCCGGGTTGATGAAACGCACGAACTCCGGGCTCTCGCGATTGAGGAGCGTGTACGTGCGCTCCGGGTTGGCGCTCGCGGGAAAGTCCCACGAGCCTGGAAACCGCGGCAGGACATGAGCGCGATCGCGCAGCGCGGCGTACTCCGTGCCGGCGTCGGCAGCATTCTCGCGCCGCACCGAGGTGTCACCGCCGTGGCAATCGGTGCAACCCAGCACCACCGCGGGACTTGCATGCATGGTGGGTTGATCGGTTGCGGTATGACAGGTGAGACAACCGGAGCTCTTCGCATCGGCCTGCGCTTGCGTCTGTGTCTGCGGCGCATCCGCTGCTTTCTCGTACTCTCGCTCGACAGCCTGCTCGCCCTCGGGCGAGGCACGTACCAGGCTCATCGCGAGACCCGCAATGAGCACCGCGGCTGCCGGCACGGGCCAGCGGAGACGTGGCATGCGCACGACCTCAGTACGTGAGCACGACATTGCCGAGCACCGAGTACGCCAGTTCATCGCCGTAGAGCTGTTCGTAGCCTCCACCCGGCACCAGCGCCGCGGCGGACAGCCTGAACACGAGATTCTGGATCGCGAGCGGTCGCCAGGTGAGCGCCAGCGACAGATCGAGACCGATGTCGCGATCGATGTCGCCCTGGCCGCGCGCGACCTCGAGCACCGCCGTATCGCCGAAGAGGAGCTGATTGGCGTTCACGCTCACGCGCGTCGTCGGCGTGAGATCGAAATCGGCGCCGACCCCCACCAGCACGAGTCCCGGATTCTCGAAATTGGACTGTCCGAAGTCCTTGCTCGAGCGCAGTGAGGCGAGGACACCGTTGCGCCCCGAGAGCGTCACGCGCCCGCCGCCGATGAGAGGCACGGGCTGGCGGATCCAGAAGCTCGTGTCGGCGCCGGCGAACAGCGGGTTCTCGAAGATCGCATCGAAGCCGGTCGATTCCCCATCGAACGGATCGTCGTCGGCGCTCTGGTACAGGACCGAGGCGCGCGCGCGAATCCAGTCGAAGTCGCGCGACAGCTCCGCCGCCGCAAACCACGCCGCGATCTCCTGTTCTGCCTCGCTGAAGGTGCCACGGGTCGAGTCACCGAACACTCCGTACAGCGAGGCGCTGAGATTCCAGCGACCGAAGTGACCGTCACCGTTGAGACCCGCATAGGTCACGTCGTAGTCGCGCCCGCGCTCGCTGCCCAATGAGGCTGGACGCTGGATGAAACCATTGTCGTCGTAGCTGACTGCATCGCCCTCGCGGTTGCGGTTGTAAACGACGGTGGCCTGCGTGGTGAAGCCGAGCGCCGGGAAATCCTGCGCATACAGGTTCGCGACGAACACGTCGTCGTCGCGGAAGGCGTCGTCGGCGAGCTCGAGCAGGTTGTTGAGGCCCGAGTTGGCATCCTTCTCGAGCCGCCGGAACCACGCGAGGTTGTACTGGTAGCGATTGTTGGCGCGCGTGCCGAACAGCCGCACGCCGGGCGCGCTGTCGCTGAACAGGAACCCGCGGAAGTCACTCGTGAACGGCTGAATCCCGATCCGCAGGCTGTCGAAGTCATAACGCTCCGAGACGTTGCGCAGGTGCTTGTCGACAAAGAGCGCCTGCACGCCGATCACACCCTCGGTGCGCTCGGTGTCGGCATCCGCATCCGCCTTGAGCACGCCGCGTTCCTCGACCGTGGCGTAGTTGATGTTGAACACGGGGGTGAAGCGGAATTCGTAATCGGGCGGCTTGAAGACCGTGTCGCCCTTGTAGAGGACTGCCTCGACGATGAAATTCTGCGCGAACACGAACTGTTCGCCGTCGCCGATGGTGTCGAGGCTGCCGGGGTCGCCGGTGACGGGACCGCCGACCGGCGTCGGGAAGCGGCGCGGCTCGGCGACGCTGTCGGAGATGCCGATCAGGCTCAAGAACCAGTCCTCGCCCCACGCGGGCCGGTCGCCTTTCAGCCAGTTGTTGCCGTGGTAGGGATCGAAAAGATTCTCCTCGTAGCCCAGCATCGACACGATGCGCCAGCGATCGGGGACGCTCGTAAACTCGCGCAGCGCCTCTGCGGCGGTGGCGGGGAGTCGCGCGGGCTGACACGGTGTCGGCTCCCATTCGAGCACCGGTACCGTCGGGCTCCGTCGCCCACTTTCGACCGGGGTCTCGGACGGGCAGCGCTCGTCGCTCGACGCGACGTCTTGCGCAATCGTCGTCGCACTGCACGCGGCGAGAATCGCACCGAGTGCGGAAAACGGGGTCAGATTTATTTTCCGGAAACCGCCCGCCGGCCTGGAAAACAAATCTGACCCCGTTTTCCCTCTACCGCCCACTGCAGACCTCCGGCGCGTCCGAATCGAGGAACGGAGCCTGCGGGCAATTGACGTAGCGCAGACGCGCACCACCCGGCGTCAGCTGATCGGTGCGCATGTCGGCGGGCGCGTTGTTCAACGTGCCGAGGCTCGCGGCGGCTTCGTCGACGGCGAGAAACGCCACCATGTCGTCCTGGTCGACGCCGTCACCGGACACGCCGATGCCTCCGACCAGCGTACGGTCGCGATAGATCGGCACCGAGCCGGGAAAGATCTGCAACCCGTTGGCCAGTGCGGCGATCGGTGCACCGACGGCAAAACCGCCGCTGAGACCGGTGACCCCGGTGCAGTTTGTGCCGACGTCCGGAACCGCGCCGAGCACGAAGCCCACGTGCTGAACCACGGCGTTATAACTGAGATCGAGTTGCAGACCGCTGGAGAACGCACTCCACTCGCCCGCCGGCTTGCTGAACGGGCCCTCCGCCGCACCATCGACACCATCCGGGTAGAACGGCCGCGCGAGGTTGCCGACCGCTCTCGCGCTCAGCGCAAGCTCCCCGTCCGCGAGCGCATTCGGAAGACCCAGGAATGCGCGCAACGCCGTCACGTACTGGCCGAGCGGTTCCGAGCGCAGCACGACCAGCCCGCCCGCCAGGTATTCCGCATCCGGCACGCCGTTGATCGCCGCTGCCGCGTTGACCGAGGACAGGAACGCCGCGGAGCGCGCTTTCTGCACGGACACGTCGATGCCGAACACGGGGGCATCGCGGCTGCGCGCGATCCCCAGGATCACACCGCTGCTGTCGACCACCGTCGCGCTCACGCGCGCCGGCGATCCCAACGGCCTGCGAATCTGCGCCCGCGCGCGATTGGCGATCCCGATCGCACGGCGGAGCAGCTCGCGCACCTCCGCTTCGGTGAGAGCGTCCACGGGTTCCGTGCCCGCCTGCGGGCGGAATCGCTCGGTGTCGGTCTCATCGACGAGCACGAATGCATCGAGGCCCGGATAGTCGAGCGCGTCGGGACGCACGCCCGAGGCCGGCTGTCCGAATGCCAATCCCGCGCGCACCACCGCCGTCGCGTATCCCGGGACGGTGACCACCATGCCCGCGACGCCGTCGATGGCTGCGAACGCCGGCGCGGTCGCCGGATCGCTGGCCAGCCGATCGAAGGTCGCATCGCTGAAACGCAGTGTCTTGCCATCTGCGGTGATTCGCTCGGCGCGCCGGTCGTCGGGCGCCGCCAGGCCGAACGTGCCGGCGAGCGCGAGCAGCTCATCGAGGTCGACATCGACATTGGCAATATCGCGGTCGATGCCATAGAGACCATCGACGATGACCCCGACGCCACCGACCGGCGTGCCTCCCTTGTAAAGCGGCAAGCCGCCGGGATCGCCAGCCAGGCCGAGCGGCGAACGCTTGGGCCCGGCGTCCGCGGCGCCGCCCGCGAACCGGCGGCTCAGATCGGAGCACGGCAACTGCGAGAACTGCACGCCGAATAGCGGGCCGCCCGGGGTGAGCGCCTCGCCCGGATTGAAATGCTCCTGGATGATCTGGCTCGCCGTGCGTGTGCTGAACGCATTGCCCTCGCTCGAGAGAAACGCGGCGGTCACCGCCTTCGCAATGGCGGCCAACGTATCCGGTACGAGGTTCACACCCTCCAACCCACCACTCACCACCGGCGCGCCCGCATCGGTCGAGCGAACGGTTACGCTGCTCGCAGCGCCGGTCATCCGGAACACCGCCAACACGTTGCCCACGCGATCGCTCACGGCGATCGTGCCGCTCACGCCACGCGCCTGCGCTTCCGCGACCGCCTGTGCAATGACGCGCTCGACTTCAGCCTGCGTGAGGAACGAGGCCGCGCTCGCGCAACTGCCGGTGCATGCCGGTGTGCCCGGATCCACCGCGCCAGGCGGCGAGGCGGTGGAGCCACCGCCGCCACACGCCAGCAACGCCATCGAGACGAGGCTCGCACCGGGGGCACGCAAGAGATCCTTCCAGCGGGTGGCCATCACCGGCTAGCGCTCTTGCGAGATCCGTGCGAAGCCGCTGGGGTGCTCGCGGATACTGTCCCAGAGAGGATTCGTCTCGACATGGAAGGAATGGCAAAGCATGCAAGTGCTCGCCACGCGGTTCTCCGCGGTGCGAGTGTCCCCGGTGCCACCGTGGCACTCGCGGCACGCTGCGATCCTCGGCATCAACACGTCCGCCGCGTCATGCGACTCGCGCGCGGCATGACAGGAGTCGCAATCGGAGAGCGTGGTCGCGTGGCGCGCATGATCGAAGTGCGCCTTGGGCATCCACTCGGTCGTGAGCAGAACGGGCAAGACCCGCCAGGGCATGCCCTCACCCGCACCCTCTCCCGCAAGCGGGAGAGGGAGCAGAGCGTCTCCATCTGTCCCCCTCGCCCCTTTGGGGAGAGGGTCGGGGTGAGGGGCCACTTCCACCACGTGGCAGTCCTGGCAGGTGCGTCGCTCGATGAGGTCACGCGCGACGCGCCATGCCTTGTCACTCGCGGCCGCGAGCAGACGCGCGCGCTCTGCGGGTGACAGCTGTACACCGGGGCGCCCGACGCGACGGTCAGGACGTGCAACTGCCAGCGGGTCGGGATAGCCCTCGAGGTAACGCGCGCTGTAGTACTCGTTGAGCGTCTGCACCACGCGCGTGACCGTGCCATGCGGAACCTGGCGTGCGGGGTCAGCCGGTTCGAAGTCCAACCGATGACAACTCTGACAATGTTCCTCCATACGCACCGGCTGCATGCGCTTTCCGCCTGCTTCCGGCACGTGGCAATCCGCGCACTTCATCACCACCGTGCCGTCCGGTGCCTTGATGCCCTTCGGATCGAGGTGCGTGTCGTGCGGGAACTCGAGGCGTGACTGCTCGCGAAACCCAGTGACGCCCAGCGTCTCGCGTTGCAGCGCCCATTCGTTGCTCGCGCCGTCTGCGCTCCGTGGTGTCAGCAGGCTGACGCGGAACTCCGGGTGCTCGCGCGCAAAGTCCGTCACCCGCGTCGCCGCGCCCGGTTCCTCCACGACCCGTTCGAGCCGGCCATGACAGTCGACGCACAACCCCGCATCCGGACGCACCAGCGTGGCGGGCTCGTTGTGTTCCGCATGGCACCTGGCGCAGCGCGTGCTGTCGAGCTGCTCGACGTTCGCAGCCACGCCCACGTGCCGGTGCACGGAGGTGCCGTGACACTCGAGGCACGCGGAACTGCGCACGCGGACGAAGGGCTGCTCGTGACAGGTCTCGCAACGGCTCGCGAGATTCTGGTGCGCCGAGTGCAGCGGGCCCGAGCTCCAGGCCTGATCGCTCGGCAGGAGCGTCGCTGCGAGCGTCTGGCGCGCATCCGGCGACCTGACGGTGAGCAGCGGCACCAGCAGCCCCAACGCGGCGATGGCGATGAACAGCACCCAGGAGGCGATGCGTCGATTGAGGCGGGTATTGGCGATATCGAGCTGTGGTCGCTCGCGTACCGCCTCGGCCGCACGCGCCGCAGCGTCCAGCTCGAAGGCGATGGCGAGGTCGAACCCGGCCGGCGGCGCGACGAACTTGAGAATGTTCGAGCCCACCTGCACCACGTCGCCCGGGTGGATCTCCGCATCCCGGCGTACGACGCCGTTCACGAGCACGCCGGAGACCGCGCTCACGCTGATCAGGATGCGGTCCCCGCTGCGCAGGATGCGGGCGTGCTGCAACCCCACGCGCCGATCCTTCAGGTGCAGCACCTGGTCGGTGGCGCGACCGATCGTGATCGCATCGCCCTCGAAGACCCGGTCGCGCTGTTCGACCGCGCCGGCGTGGCCGCGACTCAGGAACCGGATGACGGCGCGCATCGCCGGCTCACCAGTAAATGAAGACGCTCAGCACGTGAGCGATGAGCGCCGCCAGCAGCGCGAACGACAAGGGCACGTGGACGTAGAGCCAGATCTCGAGCCAGGCCCGGATCTGCGCGTCGCGCACCAGCTTCTGCGACAGCATGCGACGGGCCGCGACCAGCGTCATGAGCTCGCGGATCTGCTGGCTCAGCTCGCCTTCGGAGCTGCGCGACAGGCGCTCGCCCAGCCAGTCGAGCACGGCGCTCTGTGCGGGGTTTGCGACCAGCCGCTCGCCGCCGCTCCCCGTGGCAGCCGCCGGCAGGAACACGCGCGAGGCGTCGCGTCCGCGCAGCAACGACCAGGCGCTACCGCCGATCACGCTGCGGTCGCGGCTGCTCACGATCACGTTCGCGAATTCGCCCGGCATCGCCTTGGCCTGACGCACGCAGCGGTCGTCGATGCCGGCCAGCTCCTCGAGCATCTGCTCGCGGGTCAGGCTCGTGCGGTTGTCGCTCATGAGCTGCGGGTAGCGCAGATACGCGACCACGCCGAACAGGCCGCTCGCGATCACGATGCACATGAGCACGTAGGCCAGCGTGTGCACGTTCCATCCAAACTGGAAGCCACTGTGCAGCGTCACCACGAGGAGGAGCGCCAGGCCGAGGTAGACATGCGCCGAGAGCCAGCCGCGCACCGTTCCCAGGGTCGAGCGGTAGCTGCGCTTGCGCACTCCGAGGGCGAGGAGCCAGAGGATCAGCAGTGCGCCGACGGTGCCGAGCGTGTACCCGAGCCAGGTCCCGCCATTCGGCGGCTCCGCAGGCTGATGCCAGTAATAGAGAATTGCGCTCACCGCGCACAGCGCGAGGGCCGCCCACAGGTAGCGCTTGCGCGCGTAATCGAGGATCGAGCCCCTAACCGCGCCCGCCACTGCTCGCGAGCTCCACGAACTTTTCCGGGCTCATGCGGATGGCGGCGCCCGTCGGGCAGGCGCGCACGCATGCGGGTCCGCCCGACAGGTCTTTGCACATGTCGCACTTGACCGCCTTCTTCGGTCCGGCGTCCCGGGATTTGTCCGTCGCCTCTCCTGGGCCGGGCCCGGCGCCGAACAGCAGCCACGCGAGCAATCCGGGCTTCTCGGGCGCCTTGGCCGCCATCTGGATCACGCCGTAGGGGCAGTTGCGCTCGCAGTTGCCGCAGCCGATGCAGTTGTCCTGGATATAGACCTCGCCATTCGGCGCGCGGCGGATGGCATCCGGCGGGCAATCCTTCATGCAGTGCGGATCCTCGCAGTGCCGGCATGAGGTCGGCACGTGCACATTGGCGAACGTCGGGCCCGCCTCGCGATCGAGCCTTGAAGTGCCGCCGTGCGTTTCCGCACAGGCTTTCTCGCAGTTATCGCAGCCGACGCAGAGCGATTCATCGATCAGCAGCACGTCCGTGGCCTCGCCGAGGCCCTGCCGCATGAGGAAGGAGATCAGGTCACCGGTCTCGGGCTGCGCCTGCATGCGGGTGTTGGCGCTCACGCGCTTGCGCACGGTCGCCTGCACCTGCTCCTTGAGCCTGGGGTTGCGATCGAGCAGCGCATTGAACGTGCTCTCATCGAGGCTCACGGTCTCGGTCGGCACCGTGGCGCGTACGCTGGCCGTGCGGCGAGTCCGCCCGAGGAGACCCATCTCACCCACGTAGTTGCCGGCGGCGACGTAGGTCGTGACCACGTCGCGCCCGCCGAGATTGCGCGACACGGACACCGAGCCGCTGCGGATGAGGTGCAGGCAGTCCGCCTCATCGCCTTCGTTGAACAACGCCTGCTCGCTCTTGTAGCGATTCAGCCGGGCGCCGGCCGTAACCGCCTTGAGCTCGTCGTAGCTCGCGTCCGGCGCAAAGCTCGACTGGATCGCGCGGATCACGAAGTGCTGGTCGATGACGCGCTTCACGCCCTCGACCGAGTTGATCATCTTGAGGATCTCGCGGCGCGGCGACTCGACCAGCACGCAACCCGGCCCGGCAAAGACCGAGCCCGAACGGCGCCGTCCCGAGAGCAGGCTCATCTCACCGAAGAACTGCCCGCTGCCGAGCTTGAGCCGATACTTCTCTTCCTCGCCCAGCTCGATCTCGACGCTGCCGTCCAGGATGGTGAAGAAGGTATTGGTGTAGTCGTTCTTGCGGAAGATGGCTTCACCCGGTTTCGGCGTGAGCACATTGCTCCCGAGGATGAGCTCGCGAAACAGCAGCGGGTTGATCTCCGCGAACAGCGGCACCCGCGCCTGCATGAGCGCGAGCGTCTCATCGACCGCACGCCGGTAGGGCAGCGAGGCAAACTTCTTATCGAGCAGCGGATGATCCGCCGGATCGATGCGGCGCCCGAGCAGGTATTCGATGACCTCGTAGCCCTGGTTCATCCCCTGCTTGATGAGCGGATAGCCGCCGAGGGCGCCGATGACGTAGAGACCGGGGACGTTCGACTCGTACTGCGCGCTCAGCTGCGGCAACGACGTCGGATCCGGGCTTGGAAAGGAGATGCCGCAAGACTCGACGAACTTGCGCGGCGGAACGGCCCCGATGCGCGCGATGATGCGATTGCAGCCAATCCGCGCTTCGCCCTGATCAGTGGTCAACACCAGCGTGTAGGGACGTTGCGCGCCGTTGCCGTTCGCCTCGATGCGCGCGCAGCTCGCGCGATAGAAGCATTCGATGCGCTTATCGTCGATCGCCTTGAGGATCAGGTTGAGGTTGCCATCCTTGACGCGCGTGAACTCGTCGGTGCGGTTGATGATGAACACCTGGTTCTGGCGCGTGAGACCGATCGCGTTCTCGATCGCGGCATCGCCCGCGCCGACGACGACGATTGCCTCGTCGTGGTACTCGTCGGGGTCGTCGAGCGTGTACTGCACGCACGGCAGCTCCTCGCCGGGGACGCCCAGGCGACGCGGGTTGCCCTGCACGCCGATCGCGAACACCACGTGCTCGGCAGCGAGGCGCTCGCCCGACTTGAGCTCGATTTCGAAGGCCGGCTTCTGGCCCGTGAGGCGCACGACCTCGGCGCCGTAACACACATTCACCCGATGCTGGCGCAGGCCGCTGCCCCAGCGATCGAGCACGGTTTCGCGCGTGCCCGCTTCGAAGGCGAGCGGGCTGCGCAGCGGCAGCACGTTGGGCTCCGCCATGACGTGCTTGCCTTTCTGATAGCGCTGGATGGTGTTGGCGTGCGCCGGGCTCTGCTCCAGCAGGATGTGCGAGACCCCGAGCTCCGCGGCGTGCGTGGCGGCACTCAGGCCACCTGGACCCGCGCCGATGACGGCAACCTTGAAGGTTTCGGTCACGGCCCTCGGAACACGGCGACACCCGTCGCGCTCAACACGCCCTGGCCGTCGCTCAGCGTGTAGACCAGGCCGACCCCGCCCGGAATACCGGGTGTCGTGCCGCCCGGCTGGCTGAAGAATCCCGTGTAGCTGCCGAATGCCGGCAGCGCGCCATTGATGGTCCCGTTGTACGCGCCTCCGAACTGGTGCGGCTGCAAACCCGCCTGCGCGCCGATCGTCCCGCGTCCGGTCACCACCCAGTTGTTGGTGGCGATCGTCAGGTCGAGCGTGCTATCGACCAGCTGATTGGTGAAGTCGGCGGCGAAGGTCGCATTGCCGAGCACACCCACATTGCCGAGCGCATCGGTGGGGCTCGTCGCCCCCACCAGGACGTAGTTCGCCGTGCCACTGGTCGGCATGACGGGTGGCCCGCTGGTATTGCCACTCTCTATCCAGTGCAGGCTCTGCTGCGCCAGGCTTTGCGTCAGCGTTCCGATCGCATCGGTGATCGTGATGTCGCCGCCCGCCCAACGGCCCCAGCGCATCACGATGGCCGAGTTGGCCGCCGACTCGGCGACGGTGCTGGTATTGATCTGGTAGCTCGCCGGCGTGTCCGGATCCCGCGGCAGGATGCCGCCGAAACGCGTCAGGTTGAAACCGGCGTCGAGCGTGTAGTCGGCGGCTGCGTTCTCGGTCACGCGCACGGTGAGCGTGCTCACCGGCAACTCCAGGATCGAGAAAGCAACGTCCCGGCGTCCCAGCGGCGACGGCGGTGGTTGACCGGTCCCTTGCGTGAACGCGATGACGCCATTGACCGTGCCGAGCAGATCCTGCGGATCGATCAGCGTGTAGCTCAGGCCCACACCCGCGGGCGGCTGCCCCGCAGCGCTCGCGCCCTGGGCAAAGAAACCCGAGTAGGAGCCGGAGCCCGCGATCACGCCCCCGAGATTGACCGTCGCGAAGTTGGTGCTGAAGACATTCGAATTCGCGCCGAGCGGTGCGTTGCCGGTCGCAAACCAGTTGACCTGGTTCACGTCGAGCGAGAGCGTCGTGGCCACCGTGCTGTTGGTGAAATCGGCGGCGAGGAACGCAGCGCCCAGCGTGCCCACGTTGCCGAGCGTGTCGGTCGGGCTCGTGCCGCCGACGACAATGTAGGTCGCCGTTCCCGTGACCGGCAGCACCGGGTCGAAATCGAACGTCGGGCCCGCGATCCAGTGCAAGCTCTGCTGGGCGAGGTTGGGATTGAGCGTCGTGCCCCCGGCGACGATGGTCGCAGCGCCGGTACTCCAACGACCCCAGGTGAGGCTGGTCGCTACATCACTACCGGTATTCACGTTCGTGCTGGTCCCGATCTGAAACGTCGCGGGAACCGCGCCCGCCGGTCCCGGGAACAGTCCTGCAAATGCCGTAACGTTCCCGGCTGCATCACGCGTGTACGTGTCCGCGTCGGCCGTGCTCACCGCATCGAAGCCCGGCCCCTGTCCCGGCGCGCCGAGGTTGTAGGAGATCTGACCGCGCGGCCGCGGCGCTTCACCGCCCGTGAGGTCGACCGGCGTTCCGTTGGGCGTCGTGCCGATCACCGGCTGGCTGACATCGCTGCCTTCCTTGCGCTCATCCTTGCTGCTGTCGCTCGCGTCGGTCGGGGTGCGCCGTTCGTTGAAGTCGTCGAGCTGGGCCGAGCTGGCCGCCGGACGCGCGGCGCCCGCCGAACCCAGAGTGAGCCGGCCCGCGCCGTCTTCCTCGAGGAACGCGGGCGGATTCTCTAACGGCTCCGGACGTGCCCCGGCGAGTGGAATGAACACGAACTCGCCCATGTTGACCGGCAGCTCGCGGCCTCCGCCCACGAACACGATGCTGCCGTCGTACACGCCGAGGTAGAGCCCGTCGCGGATCGGCACGCCCGCCGCCATCCCCGGAACGTCGGTGCAGTCGCCCACGCAGAACACGGCCGCGTAGTCGGTGCCGCGAATGCCGAGGGTGCCGATCGGCGTGCGCACTTCGTAGGCGTTGCGATCGACCTTGCCGACGCTGCCCGTCGTGGTGCGAAACCCGCCTTTGAGGAGGCTCGAGACGCTGCGACCATCGGTGCTCACCACCGCGGCCTGGTTGGGCGCATCGACGGCTTGCGGCAAAGCGAACTCGTCGATGCGGAAGCGGCTGCCGGAACGCAACGCGATCTTCGCGCCGTCCGCCATCAGGATCTGGGCGCGCGCCTTTTCTCCGGTGACAACGACATCGCCCACTTCGAGTGCATCGCCCTTGTTGAGCGTGCGGCTGCCGCCTCGCTCGAGCGTCACGGGGCCCGAGACGAACAGCACCTTGCCCGCGGCCGCGAGCGCGAGCTCGGAGAGTGCGAGCAGCAGCACTGCGAGGAAGACCCGGGCCGCCGAACTCGAGCTGCCATTACGCATGATGCACCTCACCGGAAGCTGCGGCGCGCATAGAGGCTCGCCTCCCAGCGCTCGTACTCATAGAGAGTGATGTTGGAGCTGTGCTCGAGGTAGCGCAGCCGCGGCGTCACGGTCCAGCCCTTGCCCGGCCAGTTCTGGTGTTCGGTGGCGAGCAGCGCGCTCCACTCTTCGTCGTCGCGATCCGCACCGAAGAATCCCACCTCGTCGTCGTACTGCGTCTCGAGGTAGCCGGCTTCGAGGTAGATGCTGCTTTGGGGCGACAGGAGCCACCCGCCCGAAATTCTTCCGCCGAGGCGCTCGTTGCCGTACGGGGAATCCGTTTCCCTTTCCTCGTCCGCGCTGCCGAGCACCGTGAACACCAGGCGGCCGGCCCGCGTGCCGATGTTGAGGCGGCTGAGCGCGAGCGCCGCGAGGTAGCGATCCACGTCCATCACGGTGAGCAACTCATTCTCATAGCGCACCACACCGCTCCGCAGGCTCAGCCCCAGGTCCCACTCGTCGGCGATGCGTCGCCCGAACCCGAGATCGAGTGAGGCGCCCCACTCGTGATCCTCACCGTCCAGCAGGCTGTAGTAGCCGCTCACTCCGGCACTCGCGCGATTGCGGTCGCGAGCCCAGCTGAACGTGCTGTTGACCGCACCGAGCGACTGATCGATGAAATCGGCATCCGGGTTGAACCGATGACTCAGCCTTACGCTGTTCAACCACGCCGCCGACTCGCCCAGGGGCGCGATGTGGCCGAGACCGGCCGCCAGCTCGAAGAACGGCGAGCTCGTCTCGACGTTGTTCGGGTCGAGCGTGAAGCCGAGGAAGCTCGCGTCGCTGGTGGAGCCGTTGGCGTTGCTGTCGTAGCCCGCGCCGAACTCGAAGAACGGCGTGACACCCCCACCCGCCACGCGGCCTCGACCGTAGATCGAGGCCAGGTAACGATCGATAACCGCTCGCGTGCTTTCCGGCGGCGACTGGGTCAGCAGGTATTCGAATTGAGTGCGGGCCGCTGCGAGCTCACCCGCTTCGAAGTGCGCACGCGCCAGCTCCATGCGCGCACCCGCGAAACCCGGTTCCGCAGCGAGCACACGTTGCAGGCTGAAGACCGCTTCGCCGGGCCGGCCACTGTCGAGCGCGGCCATGCCGAGCAGATAGTCGAAAAGCGGAGCGCCAGCCCAATCGGCCTCGTGTGCGGAAAGGAGATCGTAGGCTTCCTGCGCGCGTCCGCTCGACAAGAGGTTCTGCGCTTCCTGGAGGACCGCAGACTCGGCGGGCGTGGCGGTCTGCGCCTGCGCGGCGAGCCTCAGCAGTGTGGCGCTGGATGCCTCATCCGGGCTCGACCAGGCGCCGGGCGCAGCGCCCAGGAACAATGTCGCTACGATCGACAGCCACCCGCGATGGTTACATCCCATGCGTCCCCCTGTGCCCTCGAATGGCCCGGCACCATACAGAAAACCCCTGTGGGTTTCGAGCCTTACTGTCTCTTCTCCGGAATCCCTGCGACGCCGATCACACCTCATTGTCACTTGGTCTCGAACACGAAGACGCCGTCCCAGTTCGCCGGCGGCGGGAAGGCGCGGCAACGCGCGATCCGCTCGAGATAGAGCCGGTACAGTGCACGCGGCTCATCGCTCGCCAGGCGATTCAGAATGTCGAGCGCCTCATGCCAGCGTTGCGCGCGGTAGTGGCTGAGAACCATGGCGAACTCTTCGATGGCGGTGAGCGCCGCGGATTCGAGCTGCGCGCGCAATCCGACAGGTTCGAGAATCGCTACCGGTTCCTGCTTGCCCTTGACGCGCACGAGATCCAGTTCACGAAACGCGATCTCGGGTGCACCCGCCGCCGTGGGTCCGCTGACGATCACACTCACCCCGTATTGCTTGGTCAGTCCTTCGAGCCGCGAGCCGAGGTTCACCGTGTCGCCCAGCACGGTATACGCCATTCGAAACTGCGAGCCCATGTTGCCGACGTTCATGATGCCGCTGCTTACGCCGACGCCCACGTTGATCTCCGGCCAGCCGCGTGCCTGGAACTCCGGCTTCAGCGCCTGCATGCGCGCCACCATGCCGAGCGCGGCGCGCACGGCGTGGCGCGCGTGCTCGGGATCGGGCAGTGGCGCTCCCCAGAACGCCATCACCGCATCACCCATGTACTTGTCGATGGTGCCGCGCTCGCTGTGGATGATCGCGGTGATCGGCGTCAGGAACTCGTTCATGAGCCGTGTCAGCGCACGCGGCGCGAGCCCCTCGGAGATCGTGGTGAATCCGCGCACGTCGGAGAACAACACCGACATCTCGCGGCTCTCGCCCTCGAGCGATAGCTCCGCGTTGTTGATGTCGAGCTCGCGCACGATCTCGGACGGAACGTATTGTCCGAAAATGCGCGACAGGCGGCGTCGTTGGCGGATCTCGACGAAGTAGCCGTAGCTCAGCTGCAGGAGCGCCGTGATCAGCGTATAGGCGATCGGCGAGGCGAGCGGCAGCACCATCCCCGCCCGCACCCAGGCCACGACGTTCATGACGCCCCAGCCCGCAATCAGTGCGAGCACCAGGATGAGACCGCTCTGCGGAGCCAGGCGCGACAGCCACAGGGCGGTGATGAGCGCGATCGCGATGAGCGTGATCACCTCTATCCGCGCGGAGGACGCTGGCCTGAACGGAATGCGGCTGTCGAGAATGCCCGCGACCAGGTTGGCGTGTGCTTCGACGCCGATGTATTCCTTGCCCACCGGTGTCGGCCGGATATCAAGCAGCCCTGGGGCGCTCGCGCCCAGCAGCACGATCCTGCCCTCGAGCGTTTCCTTCGGTTCAGTGCGCTTGAGGACACGGGTGGCCGAGACGTACGGGAAGCTGCCCACCGGTCCGCGAAACGGCATGAGTGCGGCGGCGTTGGCGTCGACCGGTATGCGCGACTCGCCGAGCTCGATGGAATCGAGACGCCGCGTGGTCCCTTCGCCGGTGAAGGCGAGGCGCACGGGCGGCGAGCCGAGCGCCAGGCGCGCGGAGGCGAACGCCAACGACTCGTAAAGCTTGCCGTCGAAGAGCTGAAAGATCGGCGCGCGGCGCACGATGCCGTCCTCGTCTACGAGCGGCGTGTCGAAGAACCCGCCCGCGGCGGCTGCCTCCTGCAGCAGCGTCAGATTCCCCGTGTACCCAACGGGCTTGATCCAGTCGACGTTGCGCATCGCGTCGGGGTCGATCTCGATCGGATTGGGCAGTGCACCCTTGGTGGCCGGCTCACCCTCGAGCAACCGCGGCTTGAATACGTATCCCATCACGATGTCGCGCGCGAGCAGCGACTCGCTGAACAGGCGATCGGTTTCGTAGCTCTCACGGCGCACACGCAGTGCAGTGCGCTGTGCCGGCGTCAGTTTGGGGTCCGCCTCGAGCTCCTGGATGAGCCTGAGCGCAGAGGCTTCGTCCGCTTCGGGGAACCACGTGTCGAATCCCAGGACCTTGATCCCGTAGTCGTCGAACAGCGCATCGGTGAGGCGCGCGAGCTTGTCGCGTGGCCATGGCCAGTGCCCTTCCGCCGCCAGGCTCACCTCGTCGATGTCGACGATCACCACACGCGGATCGACGCCGCCCACGGGCGTGAGCCGCACGCGCATGTCGTAGAGGTAATGCTCGACCCGGGTGAGCAGCTCGATCGGCCAGAGCCCCAGCGCGTGCGGAATAAAGAGGAGCAGCGGGACGGCACTGATGGCGAGGCGGATGAGCTGCCGGCCGGACGGCCGCAGAGCTTTCAGGACACCGGTTGGCTTCCCCATCCCGGGGCGCTATTAAACCACTCTTCTCCCTCTCCCGCTTGTGGGAGAGGCCTGGGAGGGCAACAAGATCAACCGCACGATCCGGATGGAACGTGCTGGCGCGCTCACGTACCGTACGCACCCATGAACGCACAGCTCAGACAACTCGACAGCAGCGATGCGCTCTGGCAGGCCTGTCTCGCGCGCGATCGCGCTTATGACGGCCGCTTCATCATCGCCGTTCGCACCACCGGCATCTATTGCCGGCCCTCCTGCCCGGCGCGCAAGCCGCGGCGCGAGAACGTGCAGTTCTTCGCCGCACCCGAGATCGCGCGTCAGGCCGGCTTTCGTGCCTGCAAGCGCTGCCGCCCGGACTGCGAGACGTTACGCGATCCGGCGGCCGAGCGTGCACTGAGCATCTGCCACTACATCCGCAGCGCCACCGACGAAACGATCACCCTCGCCCGCCTCGGCAAGCGGTTCTCGCTGTCGCCCGCGCACCTGCAGCGCGTCTTCAAGCAATACATCGGACTCTCACCGCTCGAATATGCGGAGGCCCTGCGAATGGATCAGTTGCGACTCGCCCTGCGCCAGGGCGCCTCGGTGACGGACGCGATTTACGCGTCGGGATTCAGTTCTTCCAGCCGCGTCTACGAGCGGGCCGCACGCGCGATCGGCATGACGCCGCGCCGCTATCGCGAGCACGGACGCGGCGAGCACATTCGCTACTCCATCGTGCCGAGCCGGCTCGGGCAGCTCCTGGTGGGCTCGACCGACAAGGGCATTTGTGCCGTTCAGCTCGGCGACGACGCCGACGCGCTCGCAAAGCTGCTGCACGCGGAATTCAGCGCGGCCGAGATCACGCGCGATGACGATGCGCACGCCGAGTGGGTGCGGGGCGTCGTGGCAATTGCCGAGGGTCACGCCCCCGACGTCAGCCTGCCGCTCGACGTGCGCGGCACGGCCTTTCAGATGCAGGTGTGGCGGGCCCTCAGGAAAATTCCGCGCGGCGAGACGCGCAGCTACGCCGACATCGCACGCAGCATCGGGCGACCCGACGCCGTGCGTGCGGTGGCGAATGCCTGCGGCGCCAACCCGACCGCGCTCGTCGTGCCGTGTCACCGCGTGGTGCAGAGTGACGGCGGGCTCGGGGGCTATCACTGGGGTATCGAGCGCAAGCGCGAGCTGCTCGGAGCCGAGATCAAGAACAAGCAGTGACACTCACGTCCCTGGACGATGCGGGCCTGCGGCGTGCGGTACGGATCCTGGCGCGCCGGGACCCAGCGCTCGCGGCGATCGCGCGCCGGTATGGTCCGCCGCCGCTCTGGGCGCGTGAGCCCTGCTTCGCAACGCTCGTCCACGTGATCCTCGAACAACAGGTGTCGCTCGCCTCGGCGCGCGCGGTGTTCGAGCGATTGCGTGCCACCTTGCCGGTGTTCGACGCGACGTCATTCCTCGCCCTGGACGACGCGGCCTTCAAGCGAGTGGGAATCACGCGGCAGAAGACCGCCTACGCCCGCGAGCTCGCGACTGCGATCGCGAGCAATAGGCTCGACCTCGAAGGGCTTGCGCTGCTCGACGACACGGAGGTCCACACCGTGCTCACGCGCATCAAGGGCATTGGCCTCTGGACGTCAAACGTCTACCTCCTGATGGCACTCGGCCGGCCTGACGCGTTTCCGGCAAGCGACATCGCCCTGCTCGTTGCCGCTCATAAGATAAAGAAGCTGCGCCAGCGCCCCACGCCCGAGCGGCTCGAAAGGCTGGCCGAGAACTGGCGGCCCTGGCGAGCCGTCGCCGCCCGGCTCCTCTGGCATTTCTATCTCAGCGAGAAGGCCGCGGCACGCGGCGCATCGACCGTCACGCAGGCGCGGAAGACGCGCGCACCGGCGGCATCACGGCCAGGTCGAGGATCGTGATCTTCTGCCAGATCTTGCTCGACAGGCTCGCGACCAGCGTCTCGAGGTCGTTGACCGCCTCGACCACGGCCGCATCGTGCAGATATTGAGCATGCAGGACCGCCAGCTTGCTCGCCAATGACAGCAGCTCCGAGCAATAGTCGAGATAGCGCGACAGCTCGAACCGGTTCATATCGCGCCTGGGGGACGCGGCCGTCCCCATGTCCGGCGTCATCAGGTGCTCCGGATCCTTGGTGAGCTGGTGCATGTCGACGATGTGCACGAAGCTGCGGACGCGATGCAGCGAGGCGAGAGCCCGACGGCGCTTGAGCCGCGCCTCCAGCGACATCAGGAAAGCGATCCCGAGCACCACCAAAATGACGATATTGACGCCGGCCTCGACTTCCTCGAGTCCTTGCACCCACGCGACGAATGTCTCGCTGGGTGCACGCATTGGCAACAGCATGCCGATCACCGTGACCAGCGCGGCCAGGCCCGTCGCGATCAGGAGCCAGGTTCCGACACGCACCAGCCACATAGGTCTACCGAGCAACGGTGTGGAAGCGCAGAGCTCCCCAGCGAGTTCTTGCAACTCAACGCTGACCTGGCGAAGCCCCGATTCGGGGAAACGGTCGCCGATGCGTCGCTCGAGCGCCGCGATGGTACCGAGCAGGAGCTCGGGATTGAGTTCGCTGTACTTCGCCACTGCGACTGGCGCCCCGCCTGTGTTGGCGCGCCTATTGTGCACGATGTCATCGATTGCGCACGAATGTCCGTGCTCGGCGCTGAGGGGGAACGCGCACTCTCCGGTCGCCGCGCGCTGCGCGGGGCCGAAGAGTGCGCGTCGGGGTGACTACCTGGGCAGCAGCACCTTGTCGATGGAGTGAATCACACCGTTCGACTGCAGCACGTCGTAGATCGTGATGTCCGCGACCGCGCCGGTCTCGTCCTTGACGGTGATGTTGCGCGGGCCGTTCTTCATGACCCAGAGCCAGCCGCCACTCGCCGTCTTGAGCGTCGCCGAACCGTTGCCCTTGTCGATCAGGCGATCGAGGTCCTCGTACGTGAGACGGCCCGGAACGACATGGTAGGTCAGCACCTTGGTGAGATCCGCCTTCTTCTCGGGTTGCAGGAGGGTCTCGACGGTGCCCGCAGGCAGCGCAGCGAACGCCGCATTGACGGGGGCGAAAACAGTGAACGGGCCTTTGCCCTGAAGCGTATCGACGAGGCCGGCGGCCTTGACCGCCGCGACCAGCGTCGTGTGGTCCTGCGAATTGACCGCGTTCTGCACAATGTTCTTTTGCGGAAGCATTGCGCTACCTCCGACCATCACATCCGCGGAAGCGGCGGCGGCGACGCCGAGCGCCAGGGCGCAGGCGATTCCGACCAAGCGATTGACCCGTGACATATTCGACCTCCTGAAGCTGGTTGATGTTGCCGCGCAGGACGGCCCGGCCACACCGGATGGCCAGGGCCCTCTACCCTGCGTTCGGCAAGCTATTCGTCCCCGGCCGTGGAATGGATGCAGTGGGTTTACGCCAACGCGCTATCGCGTATGCTTTGGCCGCGCTTTGGTGGATGCACCAGACCCGGGCCAACCGATGACTGACATTGAAGTCCCAGTCCTCATCGTCGGCGGCAGCCTCGTCGGAATGACGGCAGCGCTGCTCCTGGGGCACCACGGCGTGCGTCCCCTGGTCGTGGAATATCACCGCGGCACGGCCATCCACCCGCGGGCCGCCTCCGTGACCCAACGCACGATGGAGATCTTCCGGAGCGCGGGTCTCGAACAGGCTGTGCGGACCAAGTCCGAAGCGCAGTTCGTCCAGGACGCCGGAGTCGTCGCTTGCGAGACACTGGCTGGCGGCGCCACGGCCCACTACATCGCGAACTTCAATGACGGCATCCGTGACGTCAGCCCCACCGTGCGCGTGTTCCTGTCGCAGAACGTCCTGGAGCCGACACTCAATGAGGACGCGGAACAGCACGGGGCGCGCATCCTGTTCTCGACCGAATGCATGTCCTTCGAGCAGGATGCTGATGGCGTCACCGCCCTCCTGCGCCATCGCGATACGGGCGAGACGCAGAAAGTCCGCGCGCAATACCTGATCGCCGCCGATGGAGCGCATAGCCGGATCCGTGATGCGCTTGGCGTCCGCATGCGCGGTCACGGCTCATTTTCCAAGAGCGCCACGATTTACTTCCGCGCCAACCTGCGCCCCTACCTCGAGGGCAAGCTCTGGGCGGTGGTGTACGCGACTCATCCGCAGCTGCGCGGCTTCTTCCGCTTCGAGAAGCCCTTCGACAGCGCGTTCCTGGTGGTCAACACGCTGGGCGACGTCGCCCGGCCGAATGTCGATGTGTCAGCCGGCCTGACTGCCGATCGCGCCTTGCAGCTGGTCCGCATGGCGATCGGCTCGGACGACATCCCGGTGACCGTGGAGAGCATCATGCACTGGCAGGCGACGGCGGACACCGCGGAACGATTCCGCGTGGGCCGCATCTTCATCGCCGGCGATGCCGCGCACGTCATGCCCCCCACGGGCGGTTGGGGCGGAAATGTTGGCATTCAGGACGCGCACAACCTGGCGTGGAAGCTGGCGCGGGTTCTCGGTGGCACTGCCGGTCCTGGCCTTCTCGACACCTACGAAGAGGAACGGCATCCGATCGGCGAACTCACCGTGGAGCAGGCGTACACTCGCTACGTGCTGCGCACGGATCCGTCGATTCCCAAGGACAACATGCAGCCGATCCTGCCCGACCTGAACGTCGAGCTGGGTTACGCGTACCACTCTGCGGCCGTGATTCCTGAAGCATCCGCGGATGCATCGCTACACTTCAACCCGCGCGAGACACGTGCCCGGCCGGGGACGCGCGCGCCGCATTACTGGCTCGAGCGTGGCGGCCATCAGGTCTCCACTCTCGATCTCGTCGGTCGGCATTTCACGTTGATCGCCGCAGTGGACGGTGAGACCTGGTGCGAACACGCGCGTGAGGTGGCCAAGCAGCTTGGCGTCGGGATCGATGCGTACCGAATTGGTCAAGGCGGTCTGCGAGACCCCGGTGGCGAATTCACTGCCGCCTACGGGCTCGAACCGTCCGGCAGTGTGCTGATCCGGCCGGATGGTTTCGTCGCGTGGCGCTCACGTCATGGCAAAGCGGCTTCAACGAAGCGTCTGCAAGATGTTATGACCACTGTTCTCTGCCGCCAGTCAGCCGGCGTGAACGAAACATAAGGTT
Source organism: Steroidobacteraceae bacterium (assembly GCA_035250905.1). Taxonomy (GTDB): domain Bacteria; phylum Pseudomonadota; class Gammaproteobacteria; order Steroidobacterales; family Steroidobacteraceae; genus DATBVX01. Next base: position 1,764 of record DATFEQ010000008.1, on the reverse strand, counting down.
GGGCTGATTGGGCAAACCGTCGACGCTCAGGCATAGTCGCGGGCGCCGTGATGCACGGCTTGGGCTGGATTCCGTGTGCAGGCCTGGCAGTCGTTCCGTAATAGCTATCTTGGCCGGTCGGGCGACGTCCGACGCAACCCACAAGTAGACAGCCTGCGCGGCATTGCTGCGCTGCTGATCTTCTACGTGCACTACCACGTGCTCATGGGCCATTGGCTCAGTCCCGGCAGTGTCTCCGCCACGCTGACCGACGCGCTGGAGTCGATCGCGCACTCCGGGACCGATCTCTTCTTTACGCTGAGCGGCTACCTCATCTACGGCAGCCTGATGGCGCGCGATCAAGCGGTGGGGCCCTACATCCTGCGTCGCTTCGGCAGGATCTATCCCACGTTTCTCTTCGTGGTCGGCGGCTACCTGTTGATTTTCGCGTTCGATCCGGCAGTCAGCAAACTGCCGCCCGATTCGTATCATGCCGCGCTTTATGTGCTCGCCAATCTCGCGCTCCTTCCCGGCATGCTCGAGATCGAGCCGATCGTCGCACCCGCCTGGTCGCTGAGCTACCTGGCGGTCTTCTACATCACGGCGCCCCTGATGGTGCGCGGACTCAGCCTGCGCAACTGGCAGGCCTCTCAGCGCATCACCTTGTTCATTGCGTTGGCGGCGATACTGCTCGTGAGCGGCGCCCTGTATCACGGACCCGTGCGCCTCGCGATGTTTCTGGGCGGCATGCTCCTTTACGAATTGCGTCCCAAGCTCCTGCAGAGTCACACGGCTGGGCTGGCAACCGCACTATTCGTGATCGCGGCCCTGCTGATGGTGACGATCACGGCTGTGGGCCTGCCGCCCGTCGTTCGCTACGTCATGCTTCTCGTGCTGCTGCCAGCGGCCTGCGGTGCGTGCCTGGACCGGCCGGCCGATCGCGGACTGCTGGCATGGAACTGGCTCCGCTATCTCGGCCGGATCACCTTGTCCTACATCATGGTGCACGGTCTGGCGCTGCACCTCCTTCTTTATGGCGTCGAGCACACGGTGCCCAACCGGTGGACGGGCGCAGCCCTCTACTGGGTCATGGTCTTGCCCGCGTTCGTGCTGTCAGCCGCAAGCGCTGCGCTGGTCTACACGCTGGTGGAGGGCGCAGGAGAATAGGGCGTGGCGCGCGAACAACGCTGACAAGCCGTTGCAAAAGCGCCTCGTGCAATTCAACATGCCAATGCGCGTTCGGTGAGGCGCTCCATCGCGACAGGACCGTCGGGCTTCGACAAGTCCATGGCGAGTTAGAAGCATAAGGAGGGGCGCCGTGCGAATCGAACAGTGCGCGCACGCGCTGCGCTCGCAGTTTCTACTTTATTTACTCTCCTGTTTCGCAGCTCTGCTGCTGTTCCTGCTGGTACCGACAGCGAAGGCCGGACCACTGGTCATCGAAGAAACGGCCAGGCTCACCTCGCCCGATCCCTCGTTTACCTTCGGCTCTCCCGTCGCAGTCGGAGGCAACAGCATCATCGTGGGCGGCAGCCGGCCGGCACTGAACCCGGAATTTCCGGGCCAGTTCGAGCTGGCAGCGTTCCTGTTCGAGCGCAACAGCTCCGGCGCATGGATCTTCGTGCGCAAGCTCACCGAGTTTCTGAGCCGCAATGAGGAAGGCGGCGAGGTCAACTACGACTTCGACATCGCAATGAACAGCCTCGTCGCCGGAGTCATGTTCGGGGAGCTGCGCGTCTTCGAGCGCACCGCTGCCGGCTGGGTAAGCGCGCCGGCGCTGGCCGG